>JBDTCC010000094.1:0-11613 GCA_039923775.1 Gallionella sp.
AGAAAGAACTGTCTCAGGCTGTTTCTTTCATACGCGATCTCAATCAGAGGCGAATCGCGACCGTCGCAGAAATGAAATTTGAATAGCCGAACAATCGGATGCGCGCGACGGCTTACAGCCGAGCGTGCATCCGTGAAGTTGACCGGCTGCTTCCATGTAGGAAGCAGAAGTTGTATTCAGTTGCTACTAAAGTCTGTAAAGGCCGAGTAGCTGCCACATAGTTAATCTACACATTGAACAAAACCAATCCGATTGATGAAGTCGCCGGACTCGGTTTTCATTTGTTTCGGAGTATGCTCATTTCAGCATTTACTTATAAAAATGTGCAATTTTTATACTAAATTCGCCTACAAATCAGCTACAAATTTTATAAAAAATAAAAAAGCACTTTCGATATTATCGTAAGTGCTTGATTATTTGGTGGGCCCTCGCGGACTTGAACCGCGGACCAAAGGATTATGAGTCCTCTGCTCTAACCAACTGAGCTAAGGGCCCGAAAAAGTTTAACTATTGCCGGCCTAGTTTTCGCTGTCCAAAAAGCTCTTCAGCTTTTCGGAGCGTGAAGGATGACGAAGTTTGCGCAACGCTTTGGCTTCGATCTGGCGGATGCGCTCGCGAGTCACGTCAAATTGTTTGCCCACTTCTTCCAGCGTATGGTCGGTGTTCATTTCGATACCGAAACGCATCCGCAATACTTTGGCTTCTCGTTGTGTCAGGCTGTCGAGTATATCGGAGGTTGCGCCGCGCAGACTATCGTAAATCGCCGCATCGATAGGCACCGCAGTATGTGAGTCTTCGATGAAATCGCCCAAGTGCGAATCGTCATCATCGCCCACCGGAGTTTCCATTGAAATCGGCTCTTTGGCGATTTTGAAAATCTTGCGGATTTTGTCTTCCGGCATTTCCATCTTCGATACCAGGGTCGCAACATCCGGCTCCTGGCCTGTCTCCTGCATGATTTGCCGCGAGATGCGGTTCATCTTGTTGATGGTTTCGATCATATGCACCGGGATGCGGATGGTGCGCGCCTGATCGGCAATGGATCGGGTGATTGCCTGACGTATCCACCAGGTGGCATAGGTCGAAAATTTATAGCCACGGCGATATTCAAATTTGTCCACCGCCTTCATCAGGCCAATGTTGCCTTCCTGGATCAAGTCGAGGAATTGCAGTCCGCGATTGGTGTATTTTTTGGCAATCGAAATCACCAGACGCAAGTTGGCCTCGATCATGTCGCGCTTGGCACGGCGTGCCTTGGCTTCGCCGTTGGTCATTTGCCGGTTGATTTCCTTCAAGTCGCGAATCGGAATACCGACGCGCTGCTGCAATTCCAGCAGATGATTTTGCTGCTCCACGATGGAATGGCGGTAGCGTTCGATCGTTTCGCTATAGGGCTTTTTCGTCTTCAGCTCGTGATCCAGCCATTGCAGGTTATCTTCGTTCCCCGGAAATGTCTTGATGAAATGCGGACGCGGCATCTTGCCTTTGATCACGCACATATCCTGAATGGCGCGCTCGCTGCGGCGCACTTCTTCCACCAAACCGCGCATGGTGTCGCACAACGCATCCACCTGCTTAGCGGTAAAGCGGAATTGCATCAACTCGTCAGAAATGCCGGCCTGCAATTTGTCATACTGCTTGCTACGGTAGCCGTACTTGACATAAGCCTTGCCCAGCTTGGTGAACATATCGGCAATCGCGGCAAACCGCTCCAGGGCATCCGCCCTCAATTGGGCCAGATTGGCAGCAGCCGCAGCAGCAGCGGCTTCTTCATCCTCTTCTTCGTCACTATCGTTGTCGTTGTCGTTGTCGCCATTGTCGGAAGCACTGGTATCTTCTTCTTCACCGTTCTCGGTGATGGCGGTTTCCTCCACAATTTCCACAAATCCGTCGATCAGTTCGTCGATGCGCATCTGATTGGCTTCGATCTTGGCTGCTATCGCCAGAATTTCGGCTATGGTCGCAGGACATGCCGAAATCGCCTGTATCATGTGCTTCAGGCCTTCTTCGATACGTTTGGCGATCTCGATTTCTTTTTCGCGGGTAAGCAATCCCACTGTACCCATTTCGCGCATATACATGCGCACCGGGTCGGTGGTGCGTCCGAATTCCGAATCTACCGTGGAAAGCGCGGCTTCCGCTTCTTCCACGGCATCTTCATCCGCCACCGCGGGCGCGACATCGGTCATGATCAGGGTTTCGGCATCAGGCGCAACATCGCATACCGATACGCCCATTTCATTGATCATGCTGACTACGCCCTCGATCTGCTCGACCTCGAGCATATCCGGCAAATGATCGTTGATTTCCGCATAGGTCAGATAGCCACGTTCCTTGCCCAGCACAATCAAAGCCTTGAGGCGTGTGCGCCTCGCTTCGATATCCTGCAACTGATCAATGGCAGGCTGCTGCTCAACGGCTGCAACTTGACTCTTGACCGGCTTTTTCTTGTTTGTAAGCTTTGCCATGTTCGTATTCCTAAATATTGCGAAGACCCCCAATAGCTATCGAGGTCGCGTTGAGGCCGCAGAAAAGCGGCGAATTATACCTGATTGCAGCAATTTTTCCTAATCTGGCTAGATGTTTAGCTTTGTATAGCCGCCCGACCAACCACAACATGGCGAGCACGCCGTGTCCGTAAGTGGCTAATACTAAAGGCAGGCGATTTTTCAAGCTTCAAAATCGCTAAAAACTGGCATAGTCCCAATTTCGCACGGTCCGGCTAACCCCGTTGCAGCAGTTGCAGGTACTGTTCACGTTCCGGATCGGTCAGGTTGGGCAAACCACCTTGTGCCAGTTTCTCCTGCAGGGCCAGAAATTGCCGACGGCGCTGCCCTTCGTTGAATTTGTTGATCAGCCCGGCAAATTCGGCAGCCACATCAAAGTCATCACCCCAATTCAGTGTATCGGCCTGTGCTGCGGCGAGCGTTTTCTCGTGGACAGTTCCCTGAAAAAGTTGGGTGAGGATTGGACCGTTCAGCATGAAATCAGTTTCGCGCAATACCATCAGCACGGCCAGAACGGCTTCGGCATCCGCACCCGAATCATGCCACTGCTCAGGCAATTGTTGCCCAAGTTCCGGTTGCACAATCAGACATTGCAACAGCAGGCGGTGTGCAGAAGGCGGGGTGCGCCCTGCTTTCTGAAAAGCAACGCGCGGACTGCGCGCAACCGGTTTGATTTCATACAATGCTTCCAATTCCGCCTGGCTGACACCCGCAAGCGCGGCAACTTCCTTGCGCAGCAACAGCGCCGTCGCCGGCGCGACGATCGCGGTCAGCAAAGGTTTGGCGCGCTGCAATAACTGGTTGCGGCCTTCCTGTGTGGCTAAATCCAGATTCATACTGACTTCACGCAACAGGTAGGAAGACAGCGGCATGGCTTCCCGGGCCCGCTGCTCAAAAACATCCTTGCCAAATTCACGAATAAAACTATCCGGGTCATGCTCGACCGGCAAGAACAGGAAACTGATGCGTTTACCATCCTGCAAATAAGGCAGTGCATTTTCCAGCGCACGCCAAGCCGCCTTCTGCCCAGCCTTGTCGCCGTCAAAACAGAACACGATGAGTTCGGTCAGTCGCAACAATTTTTGCACATGGTGCGATGTGGTTGCCGTACCCAGGGTCGCCACGGCATATTCAACGCTGTGTTGGGCCAGCGCCACCACATCCATGTAGCCTTCCACCACCAACACCTGTTGACCTGCACGTATGGATTTTTGTGCCTGGTATAAGCCATACAGCTCGCGACCCTTTTCAAACAGTGGTGTTTCAGGTGAATTCAGATACTTGGGCTCGCCCTTGTCCAGCACGCGGCCACCAAATCCGATGACCTGAGCACGCACATTGATGATCGGGAACATGATGCGGTCGCGAAACCGGTCATAACGCTTATCATCTTCGCCACTGATTACCAGGCCGGTTTCGCCTAGAGCTTCATCCTGGTAATAGGGAAACGCGGCAGCCAAATTCTGCCAACCGTCCGGGGCATAACCGATGCCGAATTTTGCCGCGACCTCACCGCTCAGGCCTCGCAGCTTGAGATAGTCGATTGCACGCTGGTTCAGTTTGAGTTGCTCACGATAATAACGGGTGGCGGTTTGCATCACCTCATATAAATCCGGCGCAACTTTCTGGTATGCCTCACCGGCTACATGCCGCTCGTGCGGAACTTCCAGGCCTATGCCACGCGCCAGCTCCTCGATCGCATCGACATAGCCGAGTCCGGCGTGTTCCATGACAAAACCAATTGCCGTGCCATGCGCACCACAACCAAAACAGTGATAAAACTGTTTGGTCTGGCTTACGGTAAATGAAGGGGATTTTTCGTTGTGGAACGGACAGCAGGCAACATAATTGGCTCCGGCTTTCTTGAGCGGAACATAGCGCTCGACCACGTCCACGATATCGAGACGATTAAGCAGATCCTGAATAAAGTTTTTTGGAATCACGCCAGCATCTCCCTCTCATCAAGTTCGACATGCCCCATCCATCGGAATCAAGATACAGGAATATCGCGCAACGTGGTTTAACAGGAGATTGTCTTGCCAGATACTAGTTTGTTAACTGCGCCTTTATCAGGGCGGAAACCTTGCCCATATCGGCGCGTCCTGCCAACTTGGGTTTGAGCACTCCCATCACCTTGCCCATGTCTTGCTGACTGGCCGCAGCGGTCGCTGCTATCGCATCGGCAACAGCGGTAGTGATTTCCGCATCGCTGAGTTGCTGCGGCATGTAGACCGCCATCACGCTCATTTCGAACTTCTCGACGTCCGCCAAATCCTGGCGTCCAGCCGCTTCATATTGACTGATGGAATCGCGCCGCTGCTTGTTCATCTTTTCGATGATGGCTACCACGTCAGCATCCGACAATTCAACGCGCTCGTCCACCTCGCGTTGCTTCATCGCGGCGAGCAATAGACGAATAGCCCCGAGACGCGCCGTTTCCCTGGCGCGCATCGCGGTTTTCATGTCTTCAGTAATTTGCTGCTTGAGACTCATATCAAAACCGACCACAACGCCCGTAACGGGCGCAGGCGGGTCAATCAATAGAGTTTTGGAGGGAGAACTTGGCTCATCAGGCGCTTGTAATGGCGCTTCACAGCAGCAGCCAGCTTGCGCTTGCGCTCTGCGGTTGGCTTCTCGTAAAACTCACGGGCGCGCAAATCGGTCAGCAGACCGGTTTTTTCCACGGAACGCTTGAAACGGCGCATCGCCACTTCGAACGGCTCATTCTCTTTTACACGTACTGTTGTCATGAACAAACTACCTTCTACAAAAAAATTGAGGGCGCGATTCTAGCAAAAGACCACTCCCGCTACAACCACAATCTAAAGTACCGTGATCCGGGCGAATTTTCGCTTGCCCACCTGCGCCACAACCACAGCACCCACCTTGACCACCACAGACTTGTCATTGACGCGCTCGCCGTCCAGCTTGACCGCGCCTTGCTGGATCATGCGCATCGCTTCGGAGGTTCCGTCTACCAGGCCCGCCTGTTTGAGCAATTGCGGCACAACAATACTGCCGTCGGGCGCTGAAACATTGACTTCCGGCATATCATCCGGCAACACGCCCTGGCGGAAGCGTGCTTCGAATTCCGCCAGGGCGACTTCTGCAGCCTGCCGGCTGTGGAAACGCGCCACGATCTCCTGTGCCAGCAAAACCTTGATGTCGCGCGGATTGCGCCCGGCTGCCACTTCCGACTGCCAACCGGCGATCTCGTCCAGATTGCGGAACGACAGCAACTCCAGGTACTTCCACATCAAGGTATCGGAAATCGACATCAGCTTGCCGAACATTTCCTGCGGCGCATCGGTGATACCAATGTAATTGCCCATCGACTTGGACATTTTGTTCACGCCGTCCAATCCTTCCAGCAACGGCATTGTTAGTACACACTGCGATGCCTGCCCGTAATGTTTCTGCAACTCGCGTCCCATCAACAGATTAAATTTCTGGTCGGTGCCGCCCAGCTCGATATCCGCCTTGAGCGCCACAGAGTCATAGCCCTGCACCAGCGGATAGATGAATTCGTGGATCGCAATAGGCTGATTACCCTTGTAGCGCTTGGAAAAATCATCGCGCTCCAGCATCTGCGCGACGGTGTGTGTTGACGCGAGTTTAATCAGATCCACCGCGCTGAATTTGTCCATCCAGGTCGAGTTGAACACGATCTCGGTTTTTTCCGGATCCAGCACTTTAAATACCTGGTCGCGATAGGACTGGGCGTTTTCCATCACCTGCTCACGGGACAACGGCGGGCGGGTGGTATTTTTACCGCTGGGATCTCCTATCATGCCTGTAAAGTCGCCGATCAGAAACAGCGCGTGATGGCCAAGGTCCTGCAACTGGCGCATCTTGTTGAGCAACACGGTATGGCCAAGATGCAGGTCCGGCGCGGTTGGATCAAAGCCCGCCTTGATGCGCAGCGGGCGCCCCTGTGTGAGCTTCTGCTTCAATTCGTCTTCAAGCAGCAACTCATGTGCGCCTCGCTTGATTTGCGCCAGTGCGTGTGCCAATTCCGTTTGCTTCATGTTTGGTATTGTCGTTTCAGTCATATTCATCATCAAATAAAGCACTTAAATGCCGGCAACCTGTGCATTCCCGCTTCACAAACCATTCATCTGCCTGGTATTGCCACCCATCAGTTCAGTTCCGTGGCGGTGTCTCTTTCTGGTAAAGTGCGCCCCGTTCACCAACAAAATTTGTTGTCAGAACAAAGCAGAGCAGCTTCAGGAAGCCCGAATGTTAACCCAAAACCCGTTCAGTCAAGGACGCAAAATGACCGAAAACAAAAAAAAGCTGCGCTGGTTCGTGGCCCTGTCCACACTGCCTCTACTGGGCGTTGTCACCGCTTTCGGCCTGGTGCCGCAAGGCGATTTTGATCTGGCTTCGAACAAAGTTGATATCGAAAATGTTGCATTACCCAAAGTTCCCGTCGACAAAACGGTTGCCGACTATTGGCGCAACGAACACGTGCAACGCGGTGATACCGTGGATGAACTGTTACGCCGCCTGAGTATTGAAGATCCCGAAGCTGGCGATTATTTGCGCAAATCCGCTGCGGCCGAATCTTTTCGCAAATTGCCGGTCGGCACGGAGGTACAGGCCGAAACGACCGCCGCCGGCGGGCTGATCTCATTGCGCTATCTCGACAGCGACAGCGCGCAGATTTTGATCAACAAACAGGGTGGCGAATTTCAGACCAAAACATTGCCCGCACAACTGGAGACCCGATTGTTTGTGCGAACCGGTGAAATAAAAACCAACCTGTATGCCGCCACCGATGCGGCCGGTCTGTCTGATGCAGCAGCCAACCAATTGAGCGATCTGTTCAGCGGCGACATCGATTTCCATCATGATTTGCGCAAGGGTGACAGGTTCACCGTGGTATATGAAATGACCTACAGCAACGGCGCATTGTTGCGCATGGGCCGTATCCAGGCTGCTGAATTCATCAATCGGGGGCACACCTACAGCGCCCTGTATTTCCAGAAAGATGCGCAGCACGGGGATTATTTCACTCCGGATGGGAAGAGCGTGCACAAAGCCTTTCTCCGCTCACCCATCGCGTACTCGCGGGTAAGTTCAAGTTTTTCTCTTTCCCGGTTTCACCCAATACTCAAAAAATGGCGCTCCCACAAGGGTACCGATTTTGCCGCACCGCTCGGCACCAAAGTCAAAGTGACTGCTGACGGAATCGTTGCCGTGGTGGGAAGAGAAGGCGGCTACGGTAACGTCATCATGGTTAATCATCAGGGTCGCTACACCACGGTCTACGGGCACTTGTCGCACTTCGCCAGGGGCCTGCACAAGGGCCAGCATGTCGGGCAGGGAGAAGTGATTGGTTACGTCGGCATGACCGGACTGGCGACCGGGCCACATCTGCATTATGAATTCAGGGTAAATGGCCAGCAGCGCGATCCGTTGCATGTTGCCTTGCCCGATGCCAAACCCATCGACAGCGCGGACCTCGCCGCGTTTCAACCCGTGGCGAACGACCTGGTTGCGCGCCTGAACCTGCTGCGCAATACCAATCTCGCGCAACTCGACTGATAATTGCCAGTGACACAGCCTGAGCTATACATTGGGTTGATGTCCGGAACCAGTCTGGACGGTATTGATGCCGTCCTGGTAGATTTAAACCAAGCCAAACCCCTGCAACTCGCAAAACATTATCTTCCGTTTGACGGCGCGCTGAAAAGTTCCTTGCTTGCGTTGCACAAGCCCAATCACAACGAACTGCATCAGGCACAAGTCGTTGGCAATCAACTTGCACGAATGTATGCCGCAGCGATTGCCACCTTGCTCGTTACAGCCAAATCATCGAAGCATGAAATCAAAGCAGTCGGTTGCCACGGCCAAACCATCCGTCACTGTCCCGAGCACGGCTACTCATTGCAAATCGGCAACGCCGCGCTACTTGCTGAACTGACCGGCATTACCGTCGTCAGCGATTTTCGCAGTCGTGACATCGCGGCGGGCGGACAGGGTGCGCCGCTGGTTCCCGCGTTTCACGATCATGTGCTGCGCCATCCGGACACCCATCGCGTCATCGTGAACATCGGCGGTATCAGCAACATAACCGATTTGACTCCGGGTAAGCCAACAACAGGTTTCGACTGCGGTCCCGGCAACATTTTGATGGACGCATGGTGCATGCAAAACCTGGGCAAACCCTATGACGATAATGGCGCATGGGCGATGTCCGGCGAAGTACTGCCCGCACTGTTGGAACAATTGCTCGCTGAAAGCTACTTCTCCCTGCCGCCGCCCAAAAGCAGCGGGCGAGAACTGTTCAACATCGATTGGCTGAACAAAATACTGCAAGGCGATGAAGCCCCGGCAAACGTGCAGACCACTCTGCTGGAACTGACTTGCCGCAGCATCACATCGTCCATCCAGACTTATTGTCCGGGGGCCGCAGAAGTTTATCTGTGCGGTGGTGGTGCGCACAATCAGACCATGCATGATCGTTTGACCGCTTTGCTGCCTGGTTGCAGTATAAAAATAACCGATACCCTCGGAGTGGACGGCGACTATCTTGAAGCCATCGCATTCGCCTGGTTGGCGCAACAAGCGCTGCACGGGAAACCGGCCAATCTGCCTGAGGTCACTGGCGCAAAACACCCATGCATACTCGGCGCCATATATCGCAACCACCAGAACGGGCTGTAAATACCGCGCAGATCAGATTTCCGAAATCCCGGTTTGGGTGGTGCCGGACGGTATAACGCTTACAGGTCCTTGCTTACTTTTATTATGCTTTGGTCTTCTTCGCTGGTTTTGGTCGCAAAGCCAAGACGTGTCATAAGTTTTAGCATGCTGTGATTGTTGCTCAACACTTCCCCTTCTATCGTTTTCAAACCTTTAGCGCGAGCTGCTTGCATCAGCGCAGCCATCAGCTTTTGCCCCAGACCTTTGCCCTGAATGTTGTCCGCAATCACCAGTGCGAATTCGCATGAATCCCCATCTGGATTTATGGCATAGCGCGCGACGCCCAGTTCGATTTCGCGCCCCTGTTCTTCGGCGACGGCGATCAGCGCCATCTCGCGGCTGTAGTCGAGCTGGGTAAAGCGTACCAGCATGGTCTCGGTGAGTTCCTGCATGCTGTTCATGAAGCGGAAGTATTTGGATTCGTCCGACAGTTCGTGCACAAATTGTTTCTCGATATCCGCGTCTTCCGGGCGGATAGGCCGAATGGTGATGTTTGTACCGTCGGCGAGTTGCCACTGGCTGACCAGTTGGGTGGGATACGGGTAGATGGCCATGTGCGCATAGCGGTCGGCGCTCGGCTGGCGGTATTCCAGCACCACACGCGCATCGGCGGCTAGCGCGCCGTTCTCGTCCAGGATCAGCGGATTGATATCCATTTCACTGAGCAGTGGAAGTTCGCAGGCCATTTCTGATACGCGCAACAGCACATCTTCCAGCGCCTCCATATTGGCCGGAGCCATATTGCGGAACGGACCCAGCATTTTTGCGACGCGCGTTTCGCTGATCAATTCCCTGACCAGGAAGGTATTCAGCGGCGGCAGGCTGACCGCACGGTCGCCCATTACCTCGACCATGGTCCCGCCCGCGCCAAATGTGATCACCGGACCGAATACCGGATCGCTGGTCACGCCTATCATCAGTTCGCGGCCATTCGGCTTTACGATCATCGGCTCGATCGAAACGCCGTCCATACGGGCCTCGGGACGGTTGTGCTGGACACTGTCAATAATGTGCTGGTAGGCGGCACGAACCTGTTGCGCGCTGTTCAGATTGAGCAGCACGCCGCCCGCATCGCTCTTGTGGGTGATATCCGGCGAATTCACTTTCATCGCGACCGGAAACCCCAATTGCTGTGCAATCAGCAGTGCCTCATTGGGCGAATGGGCGATCAGCGTATTCGCTACCGGAATATGGAAGGCGGACAACACCGCCTTGGATTCCATTTCCGTGAGCACCTTGCGGTGTTCCTGCATCGCACCTTCGATGATCATCCGCGCGCTTTCCACATCCGGTTCGATATGGTGAGAAAACGGGCCGGGCATCTGCATCAACAACTTCTGGTTGCGGTAGTAAGCGGAAAGGTGGGAGAACACTTCCACCGCCGGTTCCGGCGTGCGGAAGTGCGGCTTGTGCGCCTGTGCAAATGCCTGTCGTGCCGTGGCGACCTGCGTATCGCCCATCCAGCAGGTCAGCAGCGGTTTGCTGTGCGTGTTGGCAAGTTCGATCATCGCCTGCGCCGACTCCAGCGGCTTGGTCATCGCCTGCGGCGTGAGTATCGCAAGGACGCCGTCCACGTTATCGTCTTCCAGGCAGGCTTTGACGGCGTGATGGTAGCGATCCGCCTGGGCATCGCCGATGATGTCCACCGGATTGTCGTGCGGCCAGTTCGGCGGAAGATGCTGGTTGAGATAGGCGATCGTCGCATCCGACAGTGTCGCCATCGTTACGCCCAGGTCGGCGGCACGATCCGCCGCCATCACCCCTGGCCCCCCGCCATTGGTGACGACGGCAAGGCGATTCCCTACCGGTCGGAATCCGCACGACAAAGCCTTGGCTGCGGTGAACAGTTGCGTGATGGTTTGCACCCGTACCACGCCGGCCCGGCTGACCGCAGCATCGAAGACATCATCTGCGCCGACCAGCGATGCGGTATGCGACAGGGCGGCTCGGGAACCTGCTTCATGGCGGCCAACCTTGACCAGGATCACCGGCTTGAAACGGGCAGCGGCACGCAACGCGCTCATGAATCTGCGCGCATTGCGTATACCCTCGATATACATCAGGATGCTGTGGGTATTGGAGTCGGACACCAGATAATCGAGAATCTCGCCAAAATCCACATCGGTCGATGAACCCATGGACACAACACTGGAGAAGCCCACATCGTTGTGCTGCGCCCAGTCCAGAATTGCAGTGCACAAAGCGCCCGACTGCGAAATAAATGCGATATTTCCGGTGTTTGCCCCGCCCTTGTTGAAAGTGGCGTTCAATCCGATGGAGGGGCGCATGATGCCGAGGCAATTCGGACCTATCAGGCGGATCCCATACCGGCGCGCATTTTCCAGCATGGCTTTTTCCAGGGCCTCGCCTTCCCGGCCGGCCTCACCAAAACCTG
>JBDTCC010000095.1:0-10385 GCA_039923775.1 Gallionella sp.
GGAAACACCTCGCTGACCAGCATCTCTCCCGCCACGTATCCAAGCAGTGCTCCACCGGCATATATAGTCACGGAAAAACGGTCGATCAACTTCAGGACAAATTGACTGCTCCAGGCTATCAAGGGAATGCTGATCAACAGACCGAAAACCAGCAGCGTCACATTACCCTTGGCCGCAGCGGCCACACCAATCACGTTATCCAGACTCATCACGAAGTCGGCAATGATGATGGTCTTGACCGCGCCAAACAGGCGCGTATTGGCCTGTATGCTGTTTGCGCTGTGTCCATCCTCGGGCAGGATCAGCTTGATACCGATCCAGATCAACAATAGCGCCCCCACCAGTTTGAGGTAGGGCAGCGACAACAGGTTCACCGCAAAGAAAGTCAGCACGATGCGCAAAACGATCGCGCCCAGCACGCCAAACAAAATCCCTTTTTTGCGTTGCTGAACAGGCAAGTTGCGGCAAGCCAGCGCGATAACCACCGCGTTATCGCCGCTCAGCAGCAGGTCTATCATGATGATCTTGAATACATCAACCCAGAATTGGGTCGAAGCCACCATCTCCAACATCAACTACCCTTCAGGACTTTCTGCATCACGCGCCCCATTTCAGCCGGATTGCGCGTAATGTGGATACCGCATTCTTCCATCACCGTCAGCTTGGTTTCTGCGCCTCCCTGCCCCCCGGATATGATCGCACCCGCGTGCCCCATGCGCTTGCCTGGCGGCGCAGTGACCCCGGCAATGAAACCGACCACCGGTTTGCGCATGTTGCCTTTGATCCAGCGTGCACACTCTTCTTCATCGGTGCCGCCAATCTCACCGACCATGACCACGGCATCGGTTCCCGGATCGTCATTGAACAGCTTCATCACATCCAGATGCTTCAGGCCGTTGACCGGATCACCGCCTATGCCGACACAGGAAGATTGGCCCAGACCCAGCGCGGTCAGTTGCCCGACCGCCTCATAGGTCAGCGTTCCCGAACGCGACACCACCCCGATACGTCCCTTGCGGTGGATGTGGCCGGGCATGATGCCGATCTTGATCTCATCCGGCGTGATCAGTCCCGGGCAGTTCGGCCCGATCAGCAGCGTGCGCTTACCCTGCATCTTGTAACGCGAGCGCAGCATGTCGTGGACCGGAATACCCTCGGTGATGCAGATCACCAAATCCAAATCTGCTTCTACCGCCTCGTCTATCGCCGCCGCCGCATAGGGAGGTGGCACATAGATCACCGATACGGTCGCGCCGGTTTGCGCCTTTGCCTCGGCCACGCTGTCGTAAATCGGTATGCCCTCGAAACTTTGCCCCCCTTTTTTCGGGGTGACTCCCGCGACAAAACAATTCGCGCCATTCGCATAAGCCTTGCAATTGACGGTATGAAACTGCCCGACCTTGCCGGTCATGCCCTGCGTCATCACTCTGGTGTTCTTATCGATCAGTATGGGCATTACGCACCCCTCGCGGCATCAACTACTTTTTGGGCTGCATCCGCCATGTCGTTGCCGGAGATAATGGGAAGGCCTGATTCCGCCAGTATCTTTTTACCCAGCTCGACATTGGTTCCTTCCAAACGCACCACCAAGGGAACCTTGAGATGCACTTCACGGGCCGCTGCCACCACGCCCTCGGCGATCACATCACACTTCATGATGCCGCCGAATATGTTGACCAGGATAGCCCTGAGGTTGGGATTTTTCAGCATCAGTTTGAACGCCTCGGTGACTTTTTCCTTGTCCGCCCCGCCGCCCACATCGAGGAAATTGGCCGGGCTGCCACCGTACAACTTGATGATGTCCATGGTCGCCATTGCCAGCCCGGCGCCGTTCACCAGGCAACCGATGTCGCCATCCAGCGAGATGTAGCTCAGGTCAAATTTAGACGCCTCGATCTCGGCCGGGTCTTCCTCGTCCAGATCGCGGTATGCAACGATCTCGGGATGGCGGTACAGCGCGTTGCTGTCAAAGTTAAATTTGGCGTCCAGCGCCAGCACACGTCCATCAGCGGTCAGCACCAGCGGGTTGATTTCCGCCAGCATCGCATCCTTCTCCACGAAGCAACGATACAGGCCCTGCAGCACGGTCACCGCACCCGGTATCGCCGCATCGGGGATACCGATCTGGTGCGCGGCCCGGGCCGCATCATCCGGACTCAGTCCGGCGACCGAATCGATACGCAAGGTATGTATCTTCTCGGGGTTATGCGCGGCCACCTGCTCGATCTCCATGCCGCCCTCGCTGCTGGCCAGCAATGCCACGCGCTGAGCACTCCGATCAACCACCATACCGATATAGAATTCCTTGCTGATCTGCGCGCCTTCCTCGATCAACAGGCGCCGCACCACCTGACCCCCCGGGCCGGTCTGGTGCGTGACCAGATGCATGCCCAATATCTGCTGCGCCGCGCTGCGCACCTCTTCCAAAGAACGCGCCACCTTTACCCCGCCGCCCTTGCCGCGTCCACCGGCATGGATCTGTGCCTTCACCACCCATACCGCACCGCCCAGTTGCTGAGCGGCAGCCACCACCTCATCGACACTGAAGCACGCCATCCCGCGCGGCGTGGGAACGCCGAATTGACGCAGGATTTCCTTGCCTTGGTATTCGTGAATCTTCATATTGTTCTCATAAGATAATGATAGTCTGAACAGAATTCCCATCGTGACGGAGGCAGGGGATACAATCTTACCCAATTATCAGGGCGTGAGCGGAAAATTGTACGGCCTGTCAGCTACTGCACACAGATTCATCTTACCTCACAGCAAAGGCGCAATGAAGGATATGAATTCACTGATAGTGGCGTCCTCATGTCCGCCATCTTTCATCTCCCATTTGATCGTGTTAAGAAGTTTTGCTTTTTTGTAAATATTCAGTTTGTGCTTTAACGAAAACGTGCGTATTCGGGCGATCAGGCTATTGAATTTTCTCTGATACTCCTTCTTCGGGATCGCCTTCCCCTTTCGCTCCTCGGGGGGGAACAGCCGGTTGATCTCGCGGACTATTTCCTGCGCAAACGAAACCGCTTCTCCAGCGTTGAACCATTCAAGTATCATATTGATGCTCCGGATTAGGATTCTGAAATAAAAAGGGCCATATGTGTGTTGACCGGATATGAAAGACGGTCCCGCGCTATTCGTGCTGACAGCAACCAGATAGTTTAAGTCTAACAAATATCATCCTTAAAAGGTTATAAGATGGGGATACTGGATCAATTCCGCAGCGCCACACCGTCGCCCGGCGGCGATAGCAAGCCGGATACTTCCGGCCAAAGCGCAACACGCCTGATCGACGAGGGCCATGCGCTGGAAGCGCAGGGCCGGCTGAACGAGGCGATGCAGCGCTATCTGGAGGCGATCCGACTGGCCCCCAACCCGGCCCGCGGCCACCTCAACCGCGGCAATGTGCTGCTGCTGCAGGGAGACCTGAACAGCGCTTTGGATGCGTTCCGCACTGCGCTGGAACACCAGCCCGATTATGCCGGGGCCTATTACAACATCGGTAATGCGCTGCTCGGCAACCAGCAGCTCGACGAGGCCGTCGCAAGCTACCACAGCGCGCTGAAAATCAATCCCGATTATGCCGAGGTGCATTGCAGTCTCGGTATCGCATTGAAAGAACTCGGGCAATTCGACAGCGCGATTGCATGCTTTCGCAAGGCGCTCGAGATCGATCACGCTTTGGTCGAAGCGCACCTGAATCTGGATGCAGCCATCGAGGATATTTTCAACAAAGGAAATATTCTGATGGGTAGCGGGCAACTCGGCGAAGCAGTTGCGCACTACCGACAATTGCTGGAAATCAAACCCGATTATGCCGAAGCACATACAACACTGGGCGTCGCGCTGAGGGAACTGGGTCAAATTGAAAGCGCTGTTGCATGTTATCGGCGCGCACTACTGATAAAACCGGATTTGGCCCATGCGCATTACAACCTGGGCGCTGCCCTTAAGGACCTTGGTCAACTCCATGACGCGGTGGCGAGTTACCATCGGGCACTGGCAATCAAACCCGATTTCCTTGAAGCGCATAATAATTTGCTGTTTTCCCTGAACTATACTGCAAGCAAGATACCCTCATATTACTCGGAACAGGTACGCCAGTATGGTCGTATCGTTTCAGAAAGCGTTGCAAAGCGCTTTTCTGCCTGGCAGTGTGCCGGCCGACCTGAACGTCTACGCGTCGGACTAATATCGGGTGATTTCCTGAACCACCCGGTGGGATTTTTTCTGGAAGGACTGCTGGCCCATATCGATCCGGCTCGCATCGAACTAATTGCCTATCCGACACGCCATAATAAAGATGAACTTACAGACCGCATCCGACCCTACTTTTCCCACTGGAAGCCTCTGGCCGGCAAAAGCAATGAGTCTGCTGCAAACATGATACATGCCGACGGAGTGAATATTTTGCTGGATCTTTCTGGCCATGTTGCACACAACCGCCTGCCGGTGTTCGCCTGGAAACCTGCCCCGGTGCAGGTTAGCTGGCTGGGCTATTTCGCCACTACCGGTGTGGCTGAAATCGATTACATTTTGGCCGATGAAGTGGGCGTACCTAAGGATAGTCAGGCGCAATTCACCGAATCCGTCTGGTATCTGCCGGACACGCGGCTGTGTTTCACCGCACCCAATAATGATCTTCCGGTGGCAATGCTTCCCGCATTAAACAATGGCCATATCACCTTCGGTTGTTTCCAAAACCTCACCAAGCTCGGCGACGAGGTGCTTGAAACATGGCGTGAAATATTTGATGCACTGCCGAATACAAGACTCCGGCTGCAGTGTGATCAATTTTGCGAACCGGCGCAAGCGGAACAATTCCTGCAACGCGTTGAACGTTGCGGTATCGACAAGTCCCGGGTGACTGCGTATGGATCAACCAACCGTGCAGCCTATCTGGCTGAATACGCGGAAGTGGATATGATTCTGGATACCTTCCCATACACGGGCGGCACCACTACCTGCGAAGCATTATGGATGGGTGTGCCGACCTTGACCCTGGCTGGTGACACCCTGTTGGCCAGGCAGGGCGCCAGCCTGCTCACGGCAGCCGGGCTGGTGCATTGGGTGGCTACCAGCAAACAGGAATATATCGACAAGGCTATCGCGCTGGCGAGTGACCAGGCCGGTCTTGTCGCATTGCGCGCTGACCTGCGCGAACAGGTGCTGGCCTCCCCGCTGTTCGATGCGCCCCGCTTCGCGCGGAATTTCGAAGATGCGCTGTGGGAAATGTGGCAACGCTATCAGTCCGGTTATAAAAGTCCGCGAAGGTCTTGAAATGGGAATATTCGATCGATTTCGTTCCGCCGTAAAGCCTGACCTGAATGACAACGTGACCAAACCGGGCATATCCGAACAGGAAGCGACACGCTTGATCGACGAAGGCCATTTGCTCGAGGCAGAAAGTAGGCTCAACGAGGCGATGCAGTGCTATCTGGAGGCGATCCGACTGGCGCCCAACTCGGCCCGTGGTCATCTGAATCGCGGCAATGTGCTGGTGTTGCAGGGCAACCGGCAAGGCGCACTGGATGCGTTCCGCACCGCGCTCAAATACCAGCCCGATTATGCCGGGGCCTATTACAACATCGGTAATGCGCTGCTCGGCAACCAGCAGCTCGACGAGGCAGTGGCAAGCTACCGCAGCGCACTCCAAATCAATCCCGATTATGCCGAGGTCCATTGCAGTCTCGGTGTCGCACTCAAAGAACTCGGCCAGGTTGACCAGGCCGTCGCCTGTTTCCACCGCGCACTGCTGGTCGAACCGGAATTATCTGAAGCGCGCAATAATCTGGGCGTGGTATTGCAACACTATTACAACACCGGGATTCAGTTCTTGAACGCCGGGGAACCGCGAGATGCCGCAACGACTTTCCGCAAGGCGTTGGCGATCGAACCGAATCTGGCCGAGGCGCATTTCAATCTCGGCAATGCACTGAAGAGACTCGGCCAGAATGAAGATGCAGCAGCCAGTTACCGGCGTTCGATCGAGATTAAGCCCGATTTTGCAGATGCGCATGGCAGTCTTGGCGTGGTATTGCACGACTTGTGGAAATTCGGCGAGGAAGTAGCGAGCTATCGGCGCGCGCTGGCGATCAATCCCGATTTCGCCGAGGCGCACAGCAATCTGGGCGTCACCCTCAAGGAACAAGGCAAGCTTGACGAATCGGAAGCCAGTTATCGGCGTGCGCTGGAAATTGAACCCGAAAACGCGATGTTTCGTGCGGTTCAGACTTTCACGCTGCCGATTGCACCTCAGTCCATAACTGCTTCAACCGACATTCCGGCACAGTTTGATCATGCGCTGCAGGAACTGTCCGGGTGGCTGGCGACTTCGCCCGCAAACCGGGCACGGTTTTCCGACGCTGTCGGCTTGCAACACCCGTTCTATCTTGCCTACCGGGATGGCAACCACGTCGAACGATTGTCACGCTATGGCGACCTGATGGCAGCTAGTTCTGACCAGATTGCGGACTCACCCGGTCCGGAACGCAACAAAATACGTCTCGCCGTGGTGTCGAATCATTTTCACCGACACTCGGTATGGGATGTCATCCTCCGCGGCATATTGGCGAATCTGGACCGTACTCGGTTTGAAGTTTTGCTTTACAACATAAGCCAAGTGGAAGATGAAGAAACGAAGTTCGCCAGGTCACAGTGCGATGTGTGGCGGGATACGCATACTGTTTCGGGTTTCAACGGCTGGATGGATGCAATGGTCGCAGACCGGCCTGATGTAATTTTCTATCCTGAAATCGGCATGGATACGATGACCTTGCGCCTCGCCGCCAGAAGGCTTGCCCCACTACAGATCGCAAGCTGGGGACATCCGATCACCACCGGACTGCCGACAATCGACCTATATTTCTCCGGCGAAATGCTGGAAGCGCCGGATGCCGATGCGCACTATCGCGAAAAGCTGGTGTGTCTGCCCGGCACCGGGTGCTGCACGACGCCGATCGCAATCGAGCCTGAGACTATTCCCGAAATTGAACTGGGGTTGTCCAAGCGGCCCGGTGTCCGCTTCGTGATCGCGCAGACACCGTTCAAATTCGACCCTGCCGATGATGCGCTGTTTGCCGACATCGCAACTGCCGTGGGCGCAAGCACGTTTATTGTGTTGAACGACCCGCAATTTTCCTGGGCAACCGAGCAATTGATCACCAGGCTTAATCGGGCATTTCGCGAGCGCAATCTCGTTCCGGAACGTTATCTGCTGGTGATCACTTGGCTGTCGCGGGAGAAATTCTATGCGCTGCTCGACCTGTGCGACATCTATCTGGATTGCCCGTCGTTCTCAGGGTACACCACGGCCTGGCAATCGGTTCACCGCGGCCTGCCGGTGGTCACGCTGGAAGGCCAGTTCATGCGTCAGCGACTGGCAGCAGGATTGCTGCGCAAGATCGGATTGACCGACACCATCGCTGCATCCAAAGCGGAATATGTGGCTATTGCGGCCCGGCTGGCTGCGGAATGCCGTAACCCTATTCACCGTGCGGCACGTCGAAAAGAACTCAAAGCGACCGCTCCACAAGCCGATCATGATGTCAGTGTAGTCAGAGCATTCGAGCAAAGCGTGATTGATGCGCTGGCCGAACAGGGAAGGCATTTTAAGTTTGGCGGTGCAGGCAACCTCACATCAGACCAAAAAGACCAACCAAACGCAACATTAGTCATGGGCGATTTCATCGGCAACTGTCCCGAAAATAATGATTGACGACATGAATCATGTTGCATACTTACCTGAGAATAAATTAAAAATCATGAAGATTTTCATCATTTTTTGCAGCATCAGTGATACCAAAGCTCAAACCACTGAGCAACACTATCGTGACCTGCTCGGCAATGAGCCTCACGAAATCATCATTATTCGCGACGCAAGCTCACTGGCTGAGGCATATAATCGGGGAATAGACCGCGCTACAGGTGATGTGCTCATTTTCTCGCACGACGACATTGAGTTTCTCGATCCTGCTACCTGGCTGCCCTGGCTGAAAACTCACATGGTTAACTTTGATGTTGTTGGGCTTGCTGGAACGACCCGGCTGATTTCATCTGCTTGGGCCAACGCGGGGCCACCCTACACATTTGGACAAATAGCCGAGTTGGACGGTCAAGATGCCCCATACCGAGTATTGATTTGTTCAGTACCCGCTCCGACTGTACTGGGTATTCAAGGACTGGATGGTTTGTTCTTCGCCGTGAAACGTCAAGTCGTTCAACGAATTCGATTTGACGAGAAAAACTTTGATGGTTTTCACTGTTACGATACTGATTTTTCATACTAGGCATATTTGGCTGGCTTTAGACTGGCAGTGGCTACTGATCTATTTGCTCTTCATGCCTCACAAGGTCATTTTGATAAAAAGTGGGAATTCTATGCTCAACGATTTATAAATAAACATAGAGCTCACCAGTAGTGTCCGATTAAAAGTCGAACAAATTTAGTTGGTTATAAAAATCAGTCTGTTCCGAGACCAGTACACTGCCGGCGAAGGCTTGTGATAGCTGGGTTTTCTCAAAGACAGACACCGAAAGAATCTGTAGCAAAGTGTAGAGCGAGGCATCCAATTGAAGCTCCTTTTTAACAATGGCAATCAGCACATAAGTGGCGACGGCGCACCAGATTTGCGTCTTCACTGCATTCTCGCTGTTGCCGATGAATCGCTTGATGCGCAGATGCTGTTTGATCCACTTGAAGAACAGTTCGACTTGCCAACGACTCTTGTACAGCGCGGCGATGGTCAGTGCAGGCAGAGCGGTATTGTTGGTCAGAAACACCAGCGTCTTGCCGGATTCCGGATCTTTGAAGCGGATGCGCCGCAACTGCTCGGGATAGTCCTGACAGATGTAAAAGCCATCCAGCGCGATGCGCTGGTCGCAGATCACCCCGGCGTTTCGGTCTGTCGGCATCGAATACACCCGATGCGCGTCCATGCCGCGCTTGGCTCGGGCGACGAAGAATGCCCCCGCTTGATGCAGCGCGAACAGTCGACCGAAGTCCAGATAGCCTCGATCCATCACATAGAACGCTCCAGCTTCGAGGGGCAGCATATCCAATACATTGACCTCGTGGGTCTTGCCGTCCGAGATATGAATGAAGGCCGGGATGTTGCCGCGCAAGTCCAGCAGGGTATGCAGCTTGACTGCCGCCTTGGCAGAACGGAACGGCGCCCATGGAAACAGCGACAGGCACAAGTCGATGGTCGTGGCATCCAGGGCGTAGACGGTATTGGACAGGTCGACACCGAAGCTGTCGTTGCAATACAACTTGCGGACTCGCTTGATAAGCAAAATCGCCAAGTCTTCCCAGATACGCCAGTCGCGCCCCTCGTTGGCGTCGGCCAGCGTCGAACGTTTAATGGGAGAACGAAAGCCCATGCCGTACAGCTTGGCCTGGTTGGCCAGCAAACAGGTTTCGATGTCGCGCAGGCTCTCGCGGTAGGTCAGTTGTGCAAAGGCCATGGCGCGAAATTGCTCGGTACAACTCAGGCTGCGCACCCGGATATCGCCACCATAACGGGCCACGATCCGTGCAAAGCTGGTCCAGGGCACAAACTCCATGAGTCGCGCGAACAACGTCTTGCCTTGATTCATAGCTCTCCTCCAGGGGGTTCAATCTCTGGAAGTTACTTGAATCGGAATATGCGTAAACTGATTTCAAATCGGCACCAAAATAAATTGCTCTGCAACCCGCGCCAATGCTTAACTTTGGCGCATACTTTTGTAAGTTAACCGGACACTACTGAGAGCTCACTTACATCAAATGCCCCAAAGGAAATTCCAGCATACTCTCGTAATGGCGCAGAGCAAGATAGAAATAATGGATATTATGTCCCCACCACAGCTTTGACTTGATCATCGCAGCAGAAGTCTTAGAGATATCTATAATCCCTGTCAGGCACTGTGACGTGGAACCCTTATTGGTACCAAGCGGGACGATATACGCCAGCCTGCCCAGCGTGAAAAACCTGAATACTCGACAATACACACTTTTGTATCTTTACCCTGGCCCACTCGAGTGAGATGCTGATCCAGACCGGATGGTTGATTCGCGAAGGACGCGTGAATCCGGACCCGAGTTTGTCGCACCTAATCCAGGGAAAAACCTGAACCGGATCAACATAATAAAATGGATACTTGCAATTGTTTGGGGCGAGTACTATTGCAAGCGGAACGTTCTGTAGGGAAAATATCCTAGATGGGCCTATTCGACCGATTGCGCAGCGCTGCACCGCCGCCCGGCAAACCAGACACTTCCGAGCAGGACGCGACACGTCTGATCGGCAAAGGCCATGTGCTCGAGGCAGAAGGTAAGTTCGACGAGGCGATGCAGTGTTATCTGGAGGCGATCCGGCTGGCGCCCAACCCGGCCCGCGGTCACC
>JBDTCC010000096.1:0-5754 GCA_039923775.1 Gallionella sp.
CTTCCGTAACAAGAATTCAGGCATCCCATTATCTTTGGTTGATACATGTCAGTTTTCGTTTTTTAAATTTAAAGCAGGAGCATTAATCATGAAATATAAAATTTCGCATCAATTAATCAGCATCCTGGCTATTTGCAGCTTCGGATTGATCTCCGCTTACGCTTTTGCCGGACAGGATGAATCTCAGCAACAGTTGACGCAGAATGTGATGCAATCCAAACACATGCTGCAACAGGCCGAAGCCGCAACAGGAACGGAGCGCCAGAAACTGATGGGTAATCACCTGACAATGATGCAAGGAATCATGGGGCAAATGCAGCAAATGAAACCATCGGCTGGCATGAACTCTTCGGAACGGCAAGCCTGGTTCAATGAACACCAGAAGCTCATGAATGAAATGATGGGACAGATGATGTCTGAACAAAACATGATGATGAATATGGGAAATATGCCCATGGGGAATGGCAGCGGTATGGGAAGCGGCATGGGCGGCATGAACAGCAAGTAGCCCATCAAGTCAGGAATGATCAACAGCCCATAAACGATCAAATGGGCTTGAGCAGTCTGACAGACTGAGTCTATTGACTGAAGTCCTTATCGTTAGCGCGACGCTGACTGAATTAATAAGCCGGCTGTGATGGGCTTCCTATTTAATTTGATGAGTATCTTCCCCATTCTTTACAGGACAACATTTTATGAAACGTCATAGTTCAATTTCTATCCCCATGCCAGATTTTCCTCGTCGTCGCTTCGTGCAGGGCCTAGCGGCAGGTGGTGTGCTACTAGGCATGTCGCCGTTTATCAAACCGGCGTGGGCGAGCGGCGTAAACGCGGCTACTGGGCGGACATCAATGCTTTCCGGTACAGAATTCAACCTTGTCATCGCCGAGTCGCCGGTCAACTTCACCGGGAAGCAAGCCATCGGCACGACCATCAACGGCCAGGTTCCGGCGCCGACTCTGTATTGGCGCGAGGGCGACACGGTGACGCTCAATGTCACCAACCGGATGAACGTTTCCACCTCGATCCACTGGCACGGCATGATCATTCCCGCCGACATGGATGGTGTGCCCGGACTGAGTTATCCGGGCATCGCGCCTGGTGAAACCTTCCAGTATCGCTTCAAGGTGCAGCAGTCGGGAACCTTCTGGTACCACAGCCATACCCGCTTCCAGGAACAGACCGGGTTGTACGGCGCGATTGTGATTGAGCCACGCGAGACAGAACGTTTTCCCAGCGATCGCGAACATGTAGTGGTGTTGTCCGACTGGACCGATACCGACCCCGAGCAGGTGTTTGCCAACCTGAAGAAAATGGGCAGCTACTACAGCCGCACCGAACCGACCACGCCGGAAATCTTCAAGGCGGCCGGCATGGAAGGTTTTGCCAAGGCGTGGAAAGAGCGGATGGCCTGGAACCGCATGCGCATGAGCCCGCGTGATCTCTCCGACGTGACCGGCTATACCTACACCTACCTGACCAACGGCGTGACCCCGGAAGGCAATTGGACCGGGTTGTTCCAGCGCGGCGAAAAGGTACGTCTGAGATTCGTCAATGCCTCGTCCATGACTTATTTCGACGTGCGCATTCCCGGCCTGAAGATGACTGTGGTTGCCGCGGACGGACAAGACGTGGAGCCGGTGTCGATCGACGAGTTCCGCATTGCCGTGGCGGAAACCCTGGACGTGATCGTCAGCCCCAGTGACGACCGTGCCTACACCATCTTCGCCCAGACGATCGACCGCACCGGTTACGCCGCCGGCACCCTGGCGCCGCGCGAAGGCATGCATGGCGAAGTTCCATCAATGGACCCGGTACCCAGCTTGGGCATGGCCGACATGGGTATGGACATGAAAGCCATGTCTGGCATGGGTATGGGCGGTAGCCAGACGGTACCGGTCGATCACCACTACGCCACCGAATACGGCCCGATGAATACCAAGGTCACCCAGATAGCGTCCACGGCGCTGGACGATCCGGGCGCAGGCTTGCGTCACAACGGCAGACGGGTACTGAGCTATGCCGATCTGCATACGATCGGCGGCCCACTCGACCCGCGCGAGCCCACCCGCGAGATCGAATTGCACCTGACCGGCAATATGGAACGCTACCTGTGGTCGTTCAATGGCGTGCCGTATTCCGAAGCACAGCCGATTCTTTTCCACTACGGCGAGCGGCTGCGCATCGTGCTGGTCAACGACACGATGATGAACCACCCGATCCATTTGCACGGCATGTGGAGTGAGGTGGAAACCGCCCAAGGCCAGTTTCAGGTGCGCAAGCACACGGTCAATGTGCGACCGGCGCAGCGCATCAGCTATCTGGTCAGTGCCGACGCCCGCGGACGCTGGGCCTACCACTGTCACATGCTCTATCACATGGACGCGGGCATGTTCCGCGCGGTGGTGGTGGCATGAGGAACGAGACGATGACCATGAAACCGGTCACCATTCGCCGTGCCTTGTTTCCAGCCGCCCTCGGGCTGGCATTGTTGGGCAGTTCGTCATGGGCTGTAGCGCAAAACCAAGTACCGGAAACCGCTTCGAGTACGCCGATGGCCAGCCAGCCGATGACGACGAAGCACGGAGCTGCCATGCACGGCAAGTCGCAAGCAGCTGACGGCATGATGAAGATGCCCGGAAAGCCGGCGAAAAAGTTGGCCGACATGGGTGCCATGCAGAACATGGCTGGCATGGACATGAAGCACGGACAGGCCGCCTCCAAGGCGTCGCTGGTCGGCAGCTTGCCGAACAGCGACGGCGCAGCACCCAAAGGCTACGGTGCTTACGGTGTGACCTTGCACATGCATGACGATCCGTTACTGGCCAAGGTGCAATTCGACAGCCTCGAGAGTGCGCACAGCAGCGACGGTGCGAACACTCAGCAATGGGACGGTCGCTTCTGGATCGGGCACAACCTCGACAAGCTGTGGATACGCAGCGAGGGAAATCGCAGCAAAGGGCGCATCGAAGAGGGTGATGTCGAGGCGCTTTGGGGGCATGCCGTCAGTCCATTCTGGAACCTGATGGTCGGCATGCGACACGACCTGGGCACCGGACCCACCCGAAACTGGGCGGCGTTCGGTTTCCAGGGCATTGCACCCTACGAGTTTGAGTTCGAGGCAACCGCCTATGCGGGACCTTCGGGGCGCAGTGCTTTCCGCCTCAAGACTGCGCAGGATTGGTTGTTCACCCAGAAGCTGATTCTCACCCCCGAGCTTGATATGAATGCCTACGGCCGCGCGGACCCGCCGCGAGGTCTTGGTGCGGGCGTTTCTGATGCCTCACTGACCTTCCGCTTGCGCTACGAGTTAAGCCGCAAGTTTGCGCCCTATATCGGCTATGCCTGGGTGCACAAGTTGGGTGCTACTGAAAGCATTTCCCGGGCAGCAGGGCAGCCGGTATCTGACCGGCAGATACTGATGGGTGTGAGGGCCTGGTTCTGACGGATGCGGGCTGGACGCGTCGGAGCAATCACGCTGCCATCAAAACAACCAGCCTCAGTAGCATTTTTCGTTGCTATTGCCAAAATTGCATGAAAATCTGGCATGGGGCTGAATCATCACACTCAAAGCATTAACATTAATCCAGGAGAAAACATGCAGCACTTAAAAACAATGCTGGTTATATTGCTCGTGTTCGCCCTCGGCGCAAGCATATTCATATGGTCAGGTCTATACAATCTGGGTGCAGACAATCCACACTGGAAAATCACTTACGCCTTAATGAAGGCTACCCGTGAACATTCTGTCGAGCACCATGCTTCTGAAATTACCCCACCTGCCAATCTCAATGAGGCGCAGTTGATTTTAAAAGGCGCTGGCCAGTACGCTGCAATGTGTACATCCTGCCATCTGGCGCCTGGTATGAAGAATTCCGAGCTTCGGCTTGGGCTTTATCCACAACCACCCAATCTGAGCAAGGTAATCGTAAATCCAGGCAAAGCATTCTGGGTCATTAAACACGGTCTGAAGATGAGTGCTATGCCTGCTTGGGGAATGAGCCACGATGACGCAACAATCTGGAGCATGGTTGCCTTCTTGCAGAAAATGCCCGAAATGACACCTGCGCAATACAAGGAGATAATCGCCAAGGCGCCTCCTGATGATGATATGGATTCGATGGATGATGCCGCCATACCACCTCCCCATGAGCACGCACATGGCGGCAATACCCATGCCAGCAATTGAGCTAGCCAATCTTTACGTTAAACGATTCATACTCGCCGGCAGCCATCGACATGGCTCCTGCGACTAGTCCTGCAACCCCTGAAATCATTATATTGCTGTGAGTAGCCTGTGCAGCAGTAACACCCAGCACCGGCTCGCTGTGGAAACGATACCATCGTTTTCACCCAATACCGCAGTGCGTAGCCAGCCGATGCGCTCAGTATGGTGTCGTTCAATGTGACGTGGTCGCATATAGATATTCCTGGATTTGGTTTTTGATAATTAGTGAAAAAATTATTCCCTGCCGCGCATAAGACACATAGCAAGTGGAAGGCACAAACGTCATTCAGATGGGTAGCCTGGGGATTACGCAGATAACGTAAGAACATTCACGGCGTAAAAAAACGCTTTACAGTATAGGATTTTAAGCTACGCCCA
Source organism: Gallionella sp. (assembly GCA_039923775.1). GTDB lineage: Bacteria > Pseudomonadota > Gammaproteobacteria > Burkholderiales > Gallionellaceae > Gallionella. The sequence goes on from JBDTCC010000096.1 coordinate 4,607, forward strand.
AAACTCCGGCGGCACTGTGTGTTAGCGCACGGAAGAGATGCGATCGTTGATGCGATGATATTTAAAATGTTCAAGATAAATATCCAAGATGCTCAAGATAATTTGGCTGCATGACATCTAACTGACACATCACATATTCAATCATCAAAAAGGAATACACATGAAAACCACTACTTCTGCTGCAAGCCTTTCCCGCACTGGCACAGCAATGCCGCTTATGGGCGACTTCCGCTACAAAACAGTCGCAATCTATCCAAATTTCGCCGATGCCGGCGGCGCCATGGTTTTATTGAAAAGAAAAGGCTTCACCATTGACCAGATCAGTTTGCTCGGACGCGAGCAAGATCATTGGCAGGAAGAGCTCGGTCAAGAATGGGACGCGCTTGAAACCGCAAAAGGCGCTTTGGAAGGAGCCGCATTGGGCTCGATCCCCGGACTGGTGCTTGTCGCCGGTATCGCTTTGACGGGCGGAGCCGGCTTGCTGGTGGCGGGGCCGATGATTGGTGCCATGACGGTGCTTGGCCTGGGTGCGTTTGGCGGCAGTGTGATGGGTGGCGTTGCCACTAACAATACCGACGACGTAAAAATAATGGATGTTGAAGAGGAAGTAAAAAGTGCCATCAGTCATGGACTATGGGTGATCGTCGCCCATAGTCATGACGAGGCTGAGGCCAATCGTGCACAAGCGTTGCTCCCCAATAGCCACACCGTTGTGGAAAACGAAACCAACTAACCATAATCGCAGCTTGATTTGACATGACTTGGTTCGTCTCTGTTAGTTACCACACAAATCACAATGTGTTTGGCAGTTAAAACGGTGTTCTGACTAATATTCAAAATTTTGTCACTAGTGTCCGGTTAAGAATCGAATAGATTCAGTTGGTTGTTGCAAACGGTGTTTTCTGACTGATCGTCGATGCCCTGCAAGGCTTGCTGGATGGGCATTTTCTCGAACAGCGTGACCGACAGAATCTGTAGCAAAGTGTAGAGCGAAGCGTCCAGATTGAGGCGCTTTTTGATGATAGCAACGAGGACGTAGACCGAGACTGCGATCCATATTTGTGACTTGACGGCATTCTCGGATGTGCCATAGAACCGCTTGATACGAAGATGCTGCTTTACCCACTTGAAGAACAACTCCACCTGCC
>JBDTCC010000097.1:0-47376 GCA_039923775.1 Gallionella sp.
CGCCGGCACCGGTTTACTGAACAAAAATCCCTGCATTTCGTCACAACTCAGCAAGCGCAGCAAGTGCGCTTGATCTTCGGTTTCGACGCCCTCCGCCACCACCTTGAGATGCAGCGCATGTGCCAGGCCGATGATGGTGGACACCAGCGCCAGTCCCTCCGAGTCCACAGTCATGTCAATCACGAACGAGCGGTCGATCTTCAGCGTGTTCACCGGCAGTTTGGCCAGGTAACTGAGCGAGGAGAATCCGGTGCCGAAATCGTCGATGGCGATGCTGATACCCATGGCGCGGATCGCTTCAAGGCCGGCGATATTGTGCTGGATATCTTCCATGATCATGCTTTCGGTGATCTCCAGCTCCAGTCCCTCCGCCACATGCGTATCGATAGCAAGAGCCTGTTCGATCTCGGCGATGAAACCGGGATTACGTAATTGCAGTGCTGACACGTTCACCGCGATGCGTACCGCAGGCAAACCCGCATTCCGCCAGCGGAGGTTGTCTGCGATGGCCTGGCGCAATGCCCAGCGCCCGACTTCATAGATCAATCCGGTTTCTTCCAGGAGCGGGATGAATTTGTCCGGCGGCACCAGGCCGGTGCTCGGATCATTCCAGCGGATCAGCGCCTCGGCACTGGTGACCCTGCCGCTCGCAAGGTTCACCTTGGGCTGGTAATAGAGCACGAACTCGCCATTGTCGATCGCCTGACGCAACTGATTTTCCAGGGCCAGTTTGCCGGCCACCGCTTCGGTCATTTTTTTCGTGTGGAACAGATATCGATCGCCGCTCTTCTTGGCCATCTTAAGCGCGGCCTCGGCGTTCCTGAACAAGGTATCGATGTCGGCACCGTCATCCGGGAATACTGCGACGCCCACCTTGATGCCGATGCGCAGCACGACGTCATTCAGGCGGAACTCATGCAACATAAAAGCAGCCCGCAGGCTCTCGACCAATCCTGCCAGGTTGCCATCCGACCTGACTTCCGGCAACACGATGGCGAAATGATCCGCATCGATACGCGCCAGCAGGCTGGCGTCTCCGATTCTGTGCACCATCCATGTCGCCACCTGCTTCAGTAGCGCGTTACCGGCCGACCGGCCCATACTGTCGTTGATGTTCTTGAACCGTTCAAGGTCGATCAGGCCTATGGCAACCTGGTGCCCACCGCTGGCCGCGCTACGCATGTACTGCGTCACCCGCTCGAGAAACAGGGTACGGTTGGCAAGCCCGGTGAGCACATCGTAGTAGGCGAGGTAGTTGAGTTGCTCCTGTTTTTTGATGTAATCGATTGCGAACGCAATATCGCCGGCCAGTTCGGCCAACAACTGCATCTCTTCATTATGGAAGAATTCAATCTCGCCGGCATACAACGCCAGCGCACCTACCGCTTCATCAGAGATGATCAGCGGCAAAATCACCATCGAGCGGGCTCCGGATTCAATGTATTTTTTTCCGAACACAACCCTGGGGTCGTTTAACAAATCGTTGGACACGACGGGCTGTTTATCCCTGATCGCCAGTGCAACTATAGTGTCAAGCGTATGCTCGCTTGACGCCAAGTATTCTTTAATGCCGATCAGCAGTTCCTCATCCACGCCTACCGAAGCTACCGGGACAAATCTCATCGTGCTCTGATCCATCATAACCAGCATGGCCATACGAAACCCACCTGTTTCGACGGCGATCCGACACGCCTCCCTGAACAGCTCGTCGGAATCATGCCCGCGCACGATCAGCGTATTGATACCGCTCAGCACGGCATAAACGCGATTGAGATAGATGATCTTGGCTTCCGCCGCCTTGCGCTCGGTGATGTCTTCCTTGATGGCCAGGTAGTGGGTTGCCTTGCCGCCGGGCTGGCGCACAGGCGACAGCAGCACTGACTCGGTGTATTCGCTGCCGTCCTTACGTTTGTTGATGAATTCACCTTTCCAGTCCTGGCCATTGGTCAGGTGCGCCCACATATCGGCATAGGTCGCCTTGGGCGTCTTGCCGGAATGCAGGATGCGTGGATTTTGCCCGATGACCTCGGCCTGGCTGTAACCGGTTATTTTGTAGAACGCTTTATTGGCATACTCGATGTTCGCGTCGAGGTCAGTGATCACCACTGCGCTGGGGCTTTGCTCAACTGCCAGCGAAAGTTTTCGCAGGGACTCCTCCGCCTGTTTGTGTACGGTGATGTCTTCGCCGATGCTTGCCGTGCCGATCACCTCGCCTTCTGCCGAGCGCAGCACCGAATTGTTCCAGTGTATTAACCGACGATTTCCTGTGCGTGTGAGAATTTCACTTTCGTGATGCCGTGCTTCCAGCTTGTCAAGGAGGAGTTCAGCGAATAACATTTTTTTCTCTTCGGCAATCTCGGGAGGCAGGAAAAGTTCGACCCAGTTGCGCCCGATGACTTCCTCGCGTTTCCAACCGCTCAGATGCAGCAGATACTCGTTGCAATAAGTGATCCGTTCTTCGCGGTCGCGCATCACTGAAACCATCTCAATATTTTCCAGCAGGTCACTGAAACGCCGCTCGCTTTCGCGCAGCACCAGCTCGGCTTGCTTGCGTTTCGTGATGTCCTGGGCCATCACAACGATGCCGATCACTTTCCCATCCGGGCCGTGATACGGCACCTTATCTGTCTGCACCCAGTGTTGTTCGCCGTGCGGGCCCGGAAGCGTTTCGATAATCCCCAGTTTGGGTACGCCCGCATCGATCACTCCCAGATCATCAGCAAAAAACTTGGCCGCGTTCTCCGGATAAATTTCGACAGTGGGTTTTCCCTCGATCTCTTCGACCCGCATTCCTGCCGCATCTGCCACGTGTTGATTGACCCGCAGGATGCCGTTTTCGGTGTCCTTGAACCAGATCATCGCCGGCATCAAGTCAAACAGCACGCGTAGTTCGGTGCTCAGGCGCTTGTGCGCTGCTTCTGTTTGTCGGCGCTCGGTGATGTCGGTCAGCGTCACCACGCTGCCGAGCAGTTCGTTTTGTGCGCCTTTCAGGTGGCCGACGCTGACCAGAAAATCGAATCCCTGTCCGTTGTGCGTCAGCCTCGCCTCTACCGATTGGCGGCGGTCCGTGTCGATGGCGCCGACAGGCAAAAATGCTGTGCCGTCCGACTGGCGCAACGGAAAGACCTGCTCGAATTGTTGCCCGATCATATCCTGGCCATAGAACGATTGCGCCTGCTTGCTGGCGCGAATAATCCTTCCGGTCTCGTCGCAGATCACGATCGCGTCGGCGGCCTGTTCAAGTATCGCGTGCTCGAGTTTATCGGCGGCAAGGATCGCCTCATTGCGTTTCTGCTCCGTCAGGTCGGTCGCGACCATGCATAAGGAATCAGGCATCCCGTCCTGATGCAGGCGGCTCACCGACAGGTAGACCGGCACCCGTGTTCCGTCAGCGGCAGCGAGGGACAGTTCCTCGCGGCGGTTGTCGACCGCGTCTTTTCGCAGCAGTGTCTGAAGAATCTGCCGGCTTTCGGGCGCAAACCAGGTGTTAATCTCGGAGCCGATCACTTTTTCGAGCGGCATCCTGAGCATCCCGGCAAAGCGCCGGTTGGCATACAGAACCAGGCCTTCCGGCGTCAGGGTGAGCGCCCCTTCGCTCATGCTCTCGATCAGGATCCGGTAGGAATGATCGGCTCCCTTGAGCGTAAACATCTGCGCACCAGCTTCGCCCGAAACGAACAGCGCGTCCGAATCACCGCTGAGTATCTCGCGCAGCGTCGCTTCGGCCTTTTCAAGACTTGCGCGCAGGCCTGCGTTTTCAGCGAGGAGTTGCTTTGGGTTTGCAGGTTTCGTGGGCATTATGGCACCTCTAAAATTCACATTCCGTCATTCCGGCGAAGGCCGGAATCCAGTGTTTTAAAAGGACTGGGCACCGGCCTTCGCCGGTGCGACGAATGATTAGAAGTATCCATTATGCTCTGCGTTGTATATCCAACCCCACCAGCACGCGCTCGGTGTCCGACAAATCGCCGATGATACGGTGCAGCGGGGGTGGCAGTTTTCTGATCAGTGTCGGAACCGCGATGATCTGTTCGCCCTGCGCCAGTTGCGGCTGCTGATACAGGTCGATCACCTCCAGCTCGTATTGCCCCTGCAGATGTTCCTCGCAGATTATTTTGATGTTGGCGATGGCGTTAACAGATCTCGGCGACTGTCCGGCAACATACAGCTTCAGGATGTAGTGGCTTGATGCCGCTTTGCGCGATGCTGTCCGTGATTTTATCTGGGCTTTGGGCTGGGCGGACTGGGCTGGTTTCGTTTTCATTTTGCGCTGCTCTTGGAATTACCCGATTTCGGTTTGACCGGTTTTAGTTTTTTCGGGTTCGATTTGTCAGGTTTTGCATCCGCGTTGCGGCTCAGTCCCATGTCCACGCGTCCCTGCGCCAGCTGTGCTTTCTCTGCTGTTTCCTGGCCGATGATTTTCATCGAAGCGACCTCCTGCACCGCAAACTCGGCGTGCAGCATGGCGATCTGCGCTTCCAGTGTCGTTCTCTTGCGTTCCAACTCGACCCGCCGGAGCTCGATTTCCTGATTGCGAATCAACTGCGCGGCTTCATTTTCCGCTTCTTTCGTCAGCCGCGCCGAGCCGGTCAACACGCCTTCCGGACCGACGTAGACATCGCGCAATTCCACGCCGCGATCGGTGAACAGGAACTCGCGGATCTGGTTCGAGTGCGCCATGCCGCGCGATTTCAGGATGCACAAAGTGCGATTGCGCTCGCCGCCGATTTCAATGGTGCTTAACATCAGCCAGGTGTCGATCAGGGACGACATGGCGACATTAGTTTGTTCAGGCGAGCCTTCGGATTGAGTCAGGCTGGTGAACAGTCCGGTGATCTGTCGCGCTTTCAGAAAATCCACCAGCCGCATCAACATTGCCTTGACTGCGATCTGATTGTCCGCAATGACGAAACTGTTCATCGGATCCAGGATCACCACTTGCGGTTTGAAGGCATCGATCAGTTTGTGCTTCATGGCCAGATGCTCTTCCAGGCCCGCAGACGAGGGACTACTAGCATAAATCTGCAGCAGGCCTTTGCTTATCCATGATTGCAGGTCGATCCCGATGGAGTGCATGTTGCGCAGAATCTGGCTGGGAGATTCCTCAAAGGAAAAATACAGGACGCGCTCGCCGCGACGGCAGGCTGCTTCGGCAAAATGCGCGGCGAAGCTGCTCTTGCCGGTGCCCGCCGTGCCGGAGACCAGCACGGTGCTGCCCCGGTAACAACCCTTGCCGCCCAGCATGGCGTCGAGTCGCGGGATGCCGGTGGGAACGCGATCGCTGGAGACGATGTGCTGCAAAGCGAGCGAGGTGACCGGCAGCACCGAAATGCCGTCTGCGTCGATCAGGAAGGGATATTCGTTGGTGCCATGGTACGAGCCACGGTATTTGACCACGCGCAAGCGCCGCGAAGAGACCTGCTCGGTCACGCGATGCCCGAGCACGATCACGCAGTCGGAGACATACTCTTCCAGGCCCTGGCGCGTCAGCGCTTTTTCACCGCTTTCGCCGGTGATGATGGCCGTGACGCCTTTGTCTTTCAACCAGTGGAACAATCGGCGCAATTCGGCGCGCAGGATGGCCGGGTTGGGCAGGCCGGAGAACAGCGTCTCGATGGTATCCAGCACCACGCGTTTGGCGCCGATCGAATCGATGGCTGCACCCAAACGGATGAACAGCCCTTCCAGATCGTATTCGCCCGACGCTTCGATTTCACTGCGCTCGATATACACATAATCCAGCACCAGTTTTTTGCGCGCGACCAGGTCTTTCAGATCGAACCCGAGCGAGGCGACGTTCTGGGTCAGGTCTTGAGCGGTCTCTTCGAACGCCATAAACACACCCGGCTCGTTGTACTCGGTTGCACCGCGCACCAGAAACTCCATCGCAAGCAGCGTCTTGCCGCAGCCTGCACTACCGCAGACCAGCGTTGGCCTGCCTTTCGGCAATCCGCCGCCGGTGATTTCGTCCAACCCCTGAATGCCGGTTGGCGACTTGGGCAGTTGCGGTCTGGATTTCGCTGTTGACCCGGCCCCGGATGATGGTTTCGATTTTGGCGCCCGCTTGGGATTGGTCATGGTTTATTCCTCAGTTGTGTTTGGCGATTCAGCGCCGGGCAACGCGGATATTGTCCGGCTTGTACCCGACATCTGTATGGGCGGCGACGCGGCAAACCTCTGCCGGTGATTGAATTGAAACAGTTCGTATCGGGGGGATGTTGATTCGGTGCTGCACGAACGAAGATCTGACTGATTTCATTCTTTCACCTTTTGATCTGGTTGCAAACAAACGCAAGCCCGATTCGGTAATCGTAATGACAGCCTGCATCACACAACATAGGAACCAAATCCGGATCGCGTACAAACCATGGAGTACCGATTGTGACATTTTCAGGCAGTGTACGCTTGTCCACCGTGGGCGGAAAGTGGTAGGACAAAATTGCTGGCCGCCACGTCCAGATGCCGGAGGAATGACGGAAGTCTGGTTTGGTATTTTTTTTGAATTACTTGCAGGGATCACGGTGTAACCACCAATAAAAAAGCGACCAACCGGCCGCTTTTTTATTTACCTCATCAGGATGACTAACCCACCCACTTTCTCGCATTCTGGAACATCCTCAGCCATGCGCCGTTCTCCTGCCAGCCATAGGGATGCCAGGAATTCTGCACGGCGCGGAACACGCGCTCGGGATGCGGCATCATGATCGAGAATCGCCCGTCGCGCGTGGTGAGTCCGGTGATGCCCTGCGGTGAACTGTTGGGATTGAGCGGATAGGTTTCTGTGGCATTGCCGCGATGATCCACATAGCGCATCGTCACCAGCTTCTGCGCTGCCTTGAGGCGTTGCTCGCCGCTAAAATCGGCATAGCCTTCGCCATGCGACACGACGATGGGCATGCGGCTGCCCGCCATGCCGTCGAAAAAGATCGACGGCGAGGGCTGCACCTCGACCATCACGAAGCGCGCCTCGAACTGCTCGGAACGGTTGCGCGCGAAGTGCGCCCAGTTTTCCGTGCCGGGAATAATCTCGTGCAGGTTGCTCATCATCTGGCAGCCGTTGCACACACCCAGCGCGAAAGTATCTCGGCGCTTGAAGAACGCCTCAAACTCGTCGCGCGCCCTGGGATTGAACAGGATGGAATTTGCCCAGCCTTCGCCCGCGCCCAGCACGTCACCGTAGGAGAACCCGCCGCACGCCGCGAGTCCCTTGAAGTCGCGCAATGAAACGCGGCCGCTGATGATGTCGCTCATATGCACGTCCACCGTGGCAAATCCGGCACGGTCGAACGCCGCGGCCATTTCGACCTGGCCGTTCACGCCCTGTTCGCGCAGGATGGCGATCTTCGGTTTGGTGAGCAGCAGAAACGGGGAAACATTTTCGTTCAGCGCATAGGTCAATTTGACGTGCAGGCCCGGATCGGCGGCATCCAGCAGGCGGTCGAATTCCTGTTGGGCACAATCCGGGTTGTCGCGCAGCTTCTGCATCTGGTAAGTGGTCTCCGACCAGATCCGTTGCAGGTTCACACCGCTTTCGCTGAACAGCGTTTTACCGCCCCGCACGATCTCGATCATCCCGCTCTGGTTCAGTGTCGCGATCTTCTGTACGCTCTTCAGACCCGCATCATGGGCCAGTTCCATCACGTGCTGCACATCGCGGTTGCGCACCTGTATGACCGCGCCGAGTTCTTCATTGAACAGCGCGCGCAGCGTGTCGCTGTGCTGGTCATCAAGCTGTATCGTCACCCCGATATGGCCGGCGAAGGCCATTTCGCACAGTGTCACAAACACCCCGCCATCGGAGCGGTCGTGATAGCTGAACAGCTTGCCCTCGGTGTTCAGCTCCTGTATCAGCTCGAAGTACGCCTTCAGCACCTGCGCATCATCGACGTCCGGTGCGACATCGCCCACCTGCTTGTATACCTGCGCCAGGGCGGAACCCCCCATGCGTTTTTTCCCCTGCCCCAGATCGATCAGCAATAGTGCCGTATCCAGGTAAGGCGCAAGTTGCGGGGTGAGGGTTTCGCGCGCATCGGGGGTCGGGGCGAAAGCGGTCACGATCAGTGACAGTGGTGCGGTGACGGATTTCTTTTCCGCACCTTCCTGCCATACCGTCTTCATCGACATGGAATCCTTGCCGACCGGGATGCTGATACCGAGCTGCGGGCACAGTTCCATGCCCACCGCGCGCACCGTGTCGAACAGTGCGGCATCTTCGCCATGGTGTCCGGCGGCGGCCATCCAGTTCGCGGAGAGTTTGATGTCGCCGATCTTTTCAATGCGTGCCGCGGCGATGTTGGTGAGTGCCTCGCCCACCGCCATGCGGCCCGAGGCCGGCGCATTCACCAGCGCCAGCGGCGTGCGTTCGCCGATCGCGAATGCTTCACCGCGATTGGTACTGAATCCCATCAGCGTGACCGCAACGTCGGCCACCGGCACCTGCCACGGGCCGATCATCTGGTCGCGCGCCGTCATGCCGCCCACGGTGCGGTCGCCGATACTGATCAGGAAAGTTTTGTTCGCCACCGACGGCAGACGCAACACCCGTTCGATCGCCCCGCGCAAATCGATCTGGCCGGTATCGCAGGCGGTCAGTCGCGGTGTTTCCCGCGCGACATTGCGTGTCATCTTGGGTGGCTTGCCGAGCAGCACCGACAGCGGCATGTCCACCGGATAATCCCCGTACTCCTTGTCATGCACGGTGAGCTGGTCATCTGCCGTGGCCACGCCGACCACGGCGAACGGGCAGCGTTCACGCTCGCACAGCGCGCTGAATTCTTCCAGCCGTTCCGGGGTGATCGCCAGCACATAACGCTCCTGCGATTCGTTGCACCAGATCTGTTTGGGTGACATGCCGGTCTCGTCCAGCGGGATCTTGCGCAACTCGAAGCGCGCACCGCGGCCGCCGCCATGCACCAGTTCCGGCAACGCGTTGGACATGCCGCCCGCACCGACATCGTGTATCGACAGCACAGGGTTGTTCGCGCCCATCTGCCAGCAGCGGTCGATCACTTCCTGCGCGCGGCGCTGCATCTCCGGATTGCCGCGCTGCACCGAATCGAAATCGAGGTTCTCGGCATTGCTGCCGGTATCCATGCTGGATGCGGCACCGCCGCCCAGACCGATGAGCATGCCCGGTCCGCCCAGATGCACCACCAGTGCGCCAACCGGCAGTTCGTGTTTGTGCGTGTGTATCGCCGAGATATTGCCGACCCCGCCCGCCAGCATGATGGGCTTGTGGTAACCGCGCATCTCGCCGCTGACATTTTCTTCAAAGGTGCGGAAATATCCGGCCAGATTCGGGCGGCCAAATTCGTTGTTGAATGCCGCCCCGCCGATGGGACCATCCAGCATGATCTGCAGGGCGGAGACAATGCGCGATGGTTTGCCATAAGAAAATGCTTGATAACCTACTGCGCCACCAGCCTGCTTTGTCGCGTGCTCGCTCGTTTCTCGACTATTTTGAAGATATGCCTCATCACTCGCTGCGTGGCTTCGCGCAGCCTGGCTTGCTCGCAACGGTTCTGAAGTATTTTCTAAATATATTTCCCAAGGTTGAATAAATCCCGGAATGTTCAGGTTGGAAACCGAGAAACCGGTCAGCCCGGCTTTGGGCTTCGAGCCGCTGCCGGTCGCACCCTCGTCGCGGATCTCGCCGCCCGAACCGGTCGCGGCGCCCGCGAACGGCGCGATGGCGGTCGGATGATTATGCGTCTCGACCTTCATCAGGATATGCGTCAGTTCTTCGTTGAATGCGTAGCCGCCATCGGCGCCCGGATAAAAACGCGGCACGCGCGCGCCCTCGATCACCGACGAATTATCCGAATACGCCACTACCGTGCCCTGCGGACTGACCTTGTGGGTGTTGCGTATCATGCCGAACAACGAGATGTCCTGTACCGCACCGTCGATCACCCAGTCGGCATTGAATATCTTGTGGCGGCAGTGCTCGGAGTTCGCCTGGGCGAACATCATCAGTTCGACATCGGTGGGATTGCGTTTCAGCTTCCGGAAATTTTCGACCAGGTATCCGATCTCGTCATCGGAAAGCGCCAGCCCCATTTCGAGATTGGCTTTCGATAACGCGGCACTGCCGCCCTTCAGGACATCAACGCTGGCGAGTGGTTGCGGAGCGCCATGTTTGAACATCTTTTCTGCCGCGCCGTCGATACCGTCCAGCACTGTTTCCGTCATGCGGTCATGCAACAGCGGCAACAGACCGGCCTGCCCGGCCTTGCTCAGTTTCTTGCCATCATTGGTTTTCAGGTAATACACCACACCGCGCTCAATGCGCAGCACGCCGGACAGGCCGCAATGCTGCGCGATGTCGGTCGCCTTGGTTGACCAGGGAGAAATCGTGCCCAGGCGGGGCACCACAAGCACACGCTGCAGGGTATCGGCTTGTCCGGGTTCACCGGCGTCATCATCCAGACCCAGCACCCTGTCCAGCAGTCTGGCTTGCGCCTTGCTGAAGGCCGGGCCATGCGCGACCTGCACGGACGGGGGCAATGCTTTGCCGGTATTGTCCTTCTCGCGCAGCCCCCGCGAAGGGGACGCCGCAGGGTGCCCGGAACCTTCGGTTCCACCCTCGCGCAGTGCGACGAAATAGCAGTGGCGTGTGTCAGCGACCAGCACATTGGGTGTAACAGATTGCAGCGCGGCGCGCAGTTTTTCCAGGCGAAATTCAGATAGTGCTGCTTTGCCGACGGAGACTCGAAACATGGTAAAGACCACAATGAAATATCAGGGCAGGATTATACTATGCGCTACCCATATGAATGGTTGATGAAGATGAATATACGTATTCCCGCCCTGACGCCCAAGCGGGTCATGGCAAACTTCCCGCAACGTCCGCGCGACAGCCACAAGGGTCAGTTCGGCACGGTAGCGGTACTCGGCGGCGCACCCGGCATGGTCGGGGCAACGTTGATGGCGGCACGCGCAGCGCTCAAGCTGGGCGCGGGTTGCGTGCACGCCGGCCTGCTGGCAGAGAATGCGCCGACCGTCGATTTCATCCAGCCGGAACTGATGCTGCACAGTGCGTCAACCGCATTGCAATTGCCCGACGTGGACGTGCTGGCAGTCGGCTGCGGTCTCGGCACTTCGATCGCCGCACAAACGATTCTGTACCGGGCACTCAAGCACAACGCCGTTCTGGTGCTGGATGCCGATGCGCTCAATCTGCTCGCCAAACATGCCGACTTGCAGGACGACCTGCGCAACCGCAGTACACCCTCCGCGCTGACCCCGCACCCCGGCGAAGCAGCGCGTTTATTGGCCTGCAGCACGAAAGAGGTACAGGCTGACCGCGTCGCGGCTGTGCGTCAGCTGGCGCAGAGATTCGCCTGCAGCGTGGTATTGAAAGGCGCGGACAGCCTTTGCGCAACGGTCGACGGCAAGCTGTTCGTGAACCACACCGGCAATCCCGGCATGAGCAGTGCGGGCATGGGCGACGTGCTCACCGGCATGATTGCCGCCTTCATCGCGCAGGGACTGACTGCGGATCATGCAATGCTGTTGGCGGTGCATTTGCATGGCGCGGCGGGCGATGCACTGGCGGAACAAAATGCCGGCATCGGTATGACTGCGACGGAACTGACAGAGTGGGCCCGCTATCTGCTGAACAAATGGAAATAAGCTGCTGCGCGATTCGAGCTCCGTTGCACGATGCTCACTCCTCGCCGGACATCAAGGCCCGTTCCGTTCACTACGGTTCTTTAAATACAAGCAACATGAATACACATCCCCTATGACGACCCCAATCAACATTTCAGAAGAAGCGGGCGTGCGCTTTCTGCATTTCAGCTCCGAATGGATACAGGGTGCAATGCGCATTGCGCGGCCGTGGAATCTCGAGCTGGAATATACCCGCGAGATGATGGCTGCACTGCTACTTCGCGATGATGCGCGCTGGCCGCGCAAGGTGTTGTTGATCGGGCTGGGCGCGGCTTCGCTGACCAAATTCCTGTATCGAAACCATCCGCTCGCGCATCTCACCGTGGTCGAGATCGAACCGAACGTGGTCGCGGCCGCGCGGCAGTTCTTCAAGCTGCCGGAAGACCCGAAACGCATCAATCTCGTCATCGGCGACGGGGTGGAATACGTTGCAAATAACGACAGGAAATTCGACCTGATTCTGGTGGACGGCTATGACGAGGACGGAAGCTCCGGCGCGCTGGATACCCTGCTGTTCTACCAATGGTGCCGGACGCGCCTGAGCGACGAGGGAATACTGTCGACCAACCTGCTGACCAGCAATGGCCGCCTGGACGCCAGTATTTCGCGCATTGCCGAGGCTTTCGATAATCGCGTGCTGGGATTCCCTTCCTGCGAAAGCGGCAATGCCATCGCATTGGCAGCGGCAGGCGACCCGATCGATATCTCCCTGGACGATATGAAGGAAAGCGCATTGGCGCTGAAGGAAGCAAACGGATTGAATCTGTTGCCGACCCTGGCACGCCTCACCAAGGCAAAGACCTGCTTGAACAACAGGCTGGTTTTATAGGCGGGCACATATCAAAACGGAAAATAAAGCTGTGCGTGAAATCCAGGCGCAGCCGGAAATCAACATCATCAGCCAGCCGTGCGACGGGTAATTGTTTCTGGTCAGCAACTACCCGCCGGAAAAATTATCGCGCCTCAACCTGTTATGGAACTGTGCTCATCCGGCGATTTTCCGGTGCGCCGGGCGGAACAGGCCGGGTGCTTCAAGCAACGGATTTTTTGCATTCAATAAACCGGCATTCCAAAAAAACAGGGGCGGGAATCAAACCCGCCCCTGCCCTGTCCGATTCAGCGCAAATCAGTTTTTTCTGCGCAGCATCATCCGTTCCATCAAGTTGTCCTTCATGAAAAACTGGTGCTTGATTGCGCCGAGCAGATGGATCACCACCAGCACGATCAGCACGGTAACCAGTTGTTCGTGCACCTCGTGGGCAAACACGTTATGGTAACCATGTTCCTTGGGCAGCATGTTCACATCCCATGCCAGCAGGGCCTTGCCGGCACCACCTTTGATTACGGTCAGCACACCGCTGAACGGCAACAGTAACAGCACCGCATACATCAGATATTGAACGCCCCTGGCAGCTGCCTGGAATACCGGTTTGTCGACTACCTTGGTTGGCGTGCCGTCCTTGCGGCGAAAAATCAGCTGCGACAACGCCAGAACCAATACCGAGGCTCCTGCCGCCATATGGATCAGATACCCGACAAATGTCGCCTTGCTCCCGTCAGTCGAATCGGCCAGGCTGTCGCCCAGATACCATGCAACGATCAACATCGCCAAAGTCAGCCAATGAACGATTACCATGCGTTTGCTGTATTGCGTCATAACTTTAAACTCCCGGAATTTATTAAACTGTCTAAATATTGTGAAAGCGATAGGATAAGCCTGCTCCGCTTTAGTTCCATTGTTAGATTGGGATTGCAATTTACCCCAAACCGGCTTGCTATGCAGCAGTTTTCTAGATCGGACGATGGCACCCGGAATATCGCGCTGGTAATCAGCGCGACAGTAGAGCGAAGCCTGCCAGAACACCGGTGAAGATAAATTTTTTTCCACGTCCCGTCGATGCGGAAAAGACGGAACATCCGGATCCGACTATCAGTGCTGGATACCCGAAGCGGCAGGCGGTTGTGCGGTCTGCCCGTCTGAAGATTGCGCCGGCGGGTCTTCCAGCAGTTGAAAGAAAACTTCGTTGTGCTTGATCATGCCCAGATCGCTGCGCGCACGTTCCTCGATAGCCGCAGTCCCCTGCTTGAGGTCAAGCACTTCCGCATTCAGTACCGCATTGCGCTCCCGGGTCTGCTGGTTGAGTTGCTGTTGCGCTTCAACCTGGCGGTGCAAATCCCACACTTTCAACCAGCTGCCCTTGCCCAGCCAAAGCGGATACTGCAGCAATAGCAGCAGGGCAACCAGTATCAGCGTGACTGCACGCATCAACCCAACTGGTAATACGCGTCGCGCCCCGGGTAAGAAGCAGTGTCGCCCAGGTCTTCTTCAATGCGCAACAGCTGGTTGTACTTCGCCATGCGATCGGAACGCGACATCGAGCCGGTCTTGATCTGCAGCACATTGGTGGCCACTGCGATATCGGCGATGGTGCTGTCCTCGGTCTCCCCGGAGCGATGCGAGATCACGGCGGTATAACCCGCGCGCTTGGCCATCTCGATCGCCGCAAAGGTTTCGGTCAGGGTACCGATCTGGTTGACCTTGATCAGGATCGAATTGGCAATGCCGCGCTTGATACCTTCGCGCAGTATCTTGGTATTGGTCACAAAGACATCATCACCGACCAGCTGGATGGTTTTGCCGAGACGTTTAGTCAGCATTTCCCAGCCGTCCCAGTCATGCTCGCTCATGCCGTCCTCGATGCTGATGATGGGATACTTGTCCACCCAGGTCGCATACAGGTCAACCATCTGCTTCGAGTCCAGCACCATACCATCCGCCTTCAGATGGTATTTGCCATTCTTGTAAAATTCAGACGCGGCCGGATCCATACCGATTGCCACATCCGTACCCGGTATGTAACCCGCCGCCTCGATCGCTTCGACGATGACTTTCAATGCCGCTTCGTTGGAGCCCAGTGCCGGTGCGAAACCGCCTTCATCGCCAACCGTGGTCGGCAAACCGCGCTTGTGCAATACCGCTTTCAGGGCATGAAAAACTTCCGCACCACAACGCAATGCTTCACGAAAACTCTGCGCACCGACCGGGATGATCATGAATTCCTGCATATCCGAACCGCCCGTTGCATGTGCGCCGCCATTGATCACATTCATCATCGGCACGGGCATTTCCATACGCGCAGCACCGCCAAGATAGCGATACAGCGGCAAGCCGCTTTCTTCGGCAGCGGCACGCGCCACGGCCATCGAAACCGCCAGGATCGCGTTCGCGCCAAGACGCGCCTTGCTTTCCGTGCCATCCAGCTCAATCATGGTCTGGTCGATGAAGGCCTGCTCGGCGGCATCCAGGCCGATGATCGCTTCCGCGATTTCGGTGTTCACGTTCTCCACCGCTTTAAGGACGCCCTTGCCCAGATAGCGTTGTTTGTCTCCATCGCGCAATTCGATCGCCTCCTTCTCGCCGGTGGACGCGCCGGACGGCACTGCGGCACGCCCCATCACGCCGGATTCCAGCAATACGTCCGCTTCCACGGTGGGGTTGCCGCGTGAATCCAGAATCTCGCGGGCGATCACATCAACTATTGCACTCATCTTTTTACCTTTTTCCTTCTCTTAAACGTTTTTCAAATCAATTTTTTCTTCAATCAGCCCCTGCAGCTTGACCGTTTGGTCCAGCACTTTCAGCGTTTCCAGCAACGCCTTCAAATGCCCGAGCGGAAACGCGTTCGGCCCATCCGACAATGCTTTGGATGGATTGGGATGCGTTTCCATGAACAGGCCGGAAACCCCCGCCGCAACCGCGGCACGTGCCAGTACCGGCACGAACTCGCGCTGCCCACCGCTGACCGTTCCCTGCCCGCCCGGCAATTGCACCGAGTGGGTCGCATCGAACACCACCGGGCAACCGGTGTTGCGCATCACGGCCAGCGAGCGCATGTCAGACACCAGGTTGTTGTAGCCGAATGACGCACCGCGTTCGCACACCATGATGTTGTCCGCGCCGCTGGCCTCTCGCGCTTTTTCCACCACGTTCTGCATGTCCCACGGCGACAGGAATTGTCCCTTCTTGATATTCACCGGGCGGCCGCATTTTGCAACCGCGTGTATGAAATCGGTCTGGCGACAAAGAAATGCCGGGGTTTGCAACACATCGACCACTGCCGCGACCGGTGCGATCTCATCGATACTGTGCACGTCGGTCAACACCGGCACGCCCAATTGTGCTTTCACTTCGCCGAGTATCTTCAGCCCCGCATCGAGGCCGAAACCGCGAAAGGATTTTCCGGAACTGCGATTGGCTTTGTCGTAGGACGATTTGTAGATGAAGTTTATCTGTAACTCATTGCAGATTTCTTTCAGCTTCCCGGCAGTGTCCATCGCCATCTGCTGCGACTCGATCACGCAGGGTCCGGCGATCAGAAACAGCGGCTGGTCTAAGCCGACATCAAATCCACACAGCTTCATAACTCAACACTCACAGTCTGATGTCGGGCAAACCCTTCCCGCCCCAAGCGCTCCGCGCCGCCGTGTCCGGGCTGCACATCGAAATTACAGAGTTTCATGCCGCCACCTCATTCACGTTGTGCTTGACATCAACCCTTGCGGTTTCGGCGGCCGGCGGCATTACCCGCAGTGTCAATTCCACATGCGACTTGTCGCATAGTGGATTGCCTGACTTTGTTACCGCCGCTGCGCGCACCGTGTTCATGCCGCACCTCCGACTGTGCGAATGGGTCGCTGCAAAGCAGCGGGCACCCATCGGCCTGCCCCTTGCGGGTACGTTACTGGCGTAGCCAGCCGATTGCGGGAGGAGGTGCCAGGCGGCATTACCCGCACCGCCGCTGCGCGCACCGTGTTCATGCCGCCACCTTTGGCTGCTTGGGCTTAATGGTCTGGCGCAGCAAAGCTGCTTCCACAAAGGATATGAATAGCGGATGCCCACCACGCGGTGTGGAGGTGAATTCGGGATGGAACTGCACGCCCATGAACCAGGGATGCAGGGAGTGCGGCAATTCCATGATCTCCGGCAAGTTCTCGCTGGGTGTGCGCGCTGAAATAATCAGCCCGGATTTCTCCAGTTCGGGGACGTAATGATTGTTGACTTCATAGCGATGGCGGTGTCGTTCGTTGACCTCATCGCCGTAAATGCGTTGCGCCATGGTGCCTGTTTTGATCGGGCAACGCTGTGCACCGAGGCGCATGGATCCACCCAGGTCAGAGCCGTCGTTGCGTGTTTCGATTTTGCCGTCACGGTCGCGCCACTCGGTGATCAGTGCGACCACCGGATGCTCGGTATTCAGGTTGAATTCGGTGCTGTTCGCATCGCTCATGCCCGACACATGGCGCGCAAACTCGATCACCGCCAACTGCATGCCGAGGCAAATACCAAGATATGGCACCCGGCCTTCGCGCGCAAAGCGGATCGCGGCGATCTTGCCTTCGGTGCCCCGTTTGCCGAATCCGCCCGGAACCAGTATCGCATCGAAATGTTCCAGCCCCTGTACGCCGTCGGTTTCAAGCATCTCGGAATCGATGTACTCGATATTCACCCTGGTCTGGGTATGTATCCCCGCGTGGCGCAACGCCTCGATCAGCGACTTGTAGGATTCGGTCAGGTCGACATACTTGCCGACCATGCCGATGGTGATCTGATGCTGCGGATTCTCAAGTGCGGTCACCAGTTTTGACCATACAGACAGGTCGGCGGGCGGCAGCTCCAGCCTCAGTTCTTCACAGACGATGCGATCCAGACCCTGCAGATTGAGCATTTGCGGCACTTTGTAGATGCTGTCCACGTCCCACATCGAGATCACCGCTTCTTCGCGCACATTGGCGAATAGCGAAATCTTGGCGCGCTCGTCATCGGGAATTTCCCTGTCGGCACGGCAGATCAGGGCGGTCGGGAAAATACCGATCTCGCGCAATTTCTGCACGCTGTGCTGGGTAGGCTTGGTCTTCAGTTCGCCCGCAGTGGCAATATATGGAACCAGGGTGAGATGCACATATGCAACCTGGTTGCGCCCCATGCGCAAACCCATCTGCCGGGCGGCCTCGAGGAACGGCAACGATTCGATATCACCGACCGTGCCGCCGATTTCGATAATCGCAACATCGACATTTCCGTCATGCGAGGCGGCTGCACCGCGCTCGATGAACTCCTGGATTTCGTTGGTGATATGCGGAATCACCTGAACGGTCTTGCCCAGATATTCCCCGCGCCTCTCCTTGCGGATCACGCTGTCGTATATCTGGCCGGTGGTGAAGTTGTTGGCCTTGCGCATCTTGGCGGAAATAAAGCGCTCGTAATGCCCCAGATCAAGATCGGTTTCGGCACCGTCCTCGGTCACGAACACTTCCCCATGCTGGAACGGACTCATGGTGCCGGGATCGACGTTGATGTAAGGATCGAGCTTGAGCATCGTGACCCGGAGACCGCGCGATTCAAGGATAGCTGCAAGCGAAGCGGCGGCGATGCCTTTCCCTAAAGAAGAGACAACGCCGCCGGTAATAAATATGTACTTAGTCATGGGGCGCGATGATACCGTAAAACGCCCTGCTATCACAATCAGGCAAGGAGTATATTGCTCCCTGCGGGTTTCAGGATAGCCCTAGTGTAACAACAGGGATTGCTGCACAGACACCGCGCAAACAGACATCAGCGTGCCGGGCAGCAGGCCAAGCAACAACATAGCCAAGCCGTTCAGGCTGATCAGCAGTACGGTGTCTTGTCCGAACACGATCGGTTCGTGACTTTCAGGTGCGTCGAAATACATCAGCTTGACGATGCGCAGATAGTAGAACGCGCCGATCAGCGAAAACAGTACCGCCATGACCGCCAACCAGACGTGCCCGGATTGCATGACCGCATTCAGCACCGAAAGTTTTGCGTAAAAGCCCACGGTGGGCGGTATCCCTGCCATGGAGAACATCAGCAGCAACATCATGAAGGCAAACCACGGACTGCGCTGGTTGAGTCCCTTGAAGTCATTCAGGTTGTCCGCCTCGAAACCCACCCTGGACAACAGCAGGATCATACCGAACGTGCCCAGCGTCATCAGCACATAGATCACGGTGTAGAACATCGATGATCCATAACCTTCCGTATCGCCGCTGATGAATCCCAGCAGCATAAAGCCCATGTGCGCAATGGTTGAGTAGGCCAGCATGCGCTTCAGGTTGGTTTGCGCGATCGCTGTGATGTTACCGAGCGCCATCGAGGCGATGGAAAGGATGATCAACATACCCGACCAGTGTTGCATCAACGGTTGCAGCCCGGAGACCAGTATGCGCGAAACAAATGCGAACGCGGCAAGCTTGGGGGCCGATCCGATCAGCATGGTCATCGCCGTCGGTGCACCGTGATAAACGTCCGGCACCCACATATGGAATGGCACCGCGCCAAGCTTGAAGGCGAGTCCCGACACCACGAACACCAGGCCGAACACCATCAGGGTCTTGTTCGCATGTCCGGACTGTATCGATTGAGATACCTCCCCCAGTTCCAGCGAACCGGTCGCGCCGTACAGCATAGACATGCCGTATAACAGCAAGCCGGAAGCCAGCGCGCCCAGAATGAAATATTTCATCGCGGCTTCGGTGGCAACCGCCGAATCGCGCTGCAATGCGACTATTGCATACAGGCTCAGTGAGAGCAGCTCCAGACCAAGGTACAGGGTAAGAAAATGATAGGCGGAAATCATCACCATCATGCCGAGTGTGGCAAACAGGGTCAGCACCATGAATTCACCGCTGAACAGGCCGCGCACGGTAAGATACTGGCGTGAATAGACCAGCATCATGGAAATCGACAGGTAGGTTAGCAACTTCAGCACATCGGACATCAGGTCGTCCACGAACATGTGGTGAAAGACCAGCGCCACGCCGTTTGCATGTGTGCCCACAGTGATCAGCGCACAGCCCATCAGCGTGAGTTGCACCAGCATATAAGTGATCAGCCTGCCGCTTTGCTTGATCAGCGTATCGGCTATCAGTATCACGCACGTCATGACCAGCAGGAAAATTTCCGCACTGGCTGGCATCAAATTAGTCATCAAATCCATATTCATCTCATACTCAGTCGTTATTCGTTAGGTCGGATTAGCAGCTTTATCGCCTATCCCGACCTAATCAGCAAAACGTCGGGTTACAGCGCAAAAAACCGCGCCTAACCCGACCTGCGTAAACTCATGCCCTCCGGTCACGGCAGCTTGGAGCGTGCCGCGTGTACCAGCAAATCGTTGACCGACACATGCAATATTTCACTGAACGGCAACGGATAAATACCCATACCCAGCACGGCAACGGCCAGGATCGCGAAAATTACTTTTTCGCGCGTGGTGATATCCGTCAGCTTGGCAACATGTTCATTGGCCACTGCGCCGAAGATCACCCGTTTGTACATCCACAACATGTAGGCCGCACTGAATATCAATGTGGATGCGGCGGCAAAGGCATACCAGAAATTCGCTTTCACCGCGCCAAGTACCACCATGAATTCACCGACGAAGCCGCTGGTACCGGGCAGGCCGACGTTGGCCATCGAAAACAGCATGAAGAATGCGGCAAACACCGGCATGGTGTTGGCCACGCCACCATAGTCGGCAATATTGCGCGAGTGCATCCGGTCATACAGCACACCGATACACAGAAACAGTGCGCCCGACACGAAACCGTGCGAAATCATCTGCAGTAGCGCGCCCTCCATGCCGTAGGCGTTAAAGATGAACAGGCCCAGCGTGACGAAACCCATATGGGAGATCGACGAGTACGCCACCAGTTTTTTCATGTCGGTCTGGGTAATCGCCACCAAGAAGATATAAACCACCGCAATCAGCGACAGCGCGATCATCACACCAGCCAGACGATGGCTGGCATCCGGCACGATCGGTATGGAAAAACGCAGAAAGCCGTATGCACCAACCTTTAGCATGATTGCCGCCAGTATCACCGAGCCGCCGGTGGGCGCTTCCACGTGGGCATCCGGCAACCAGGTATGCACCGGGAACATCGGCACCTTCACCGCAAAGGCAAAGAAGAATGCGATGAAGATCAGGATCTGCGCAGACATTGGAATCGCAACCTGCTGGAATTTGAGTATCTCGAAACTGCCACCGGAATGGTTGTACAGATAGATCAATGCAATCAGCATCAGCAGCGAGCCGAGCAGGGTGTAAAGGAAGAACTTCATCGCCGCATAGACGCGGTTGGCGCCGCCCCACACGCCGATGATCAGGAACATCGGAATCAGCATGGCCTCCCAGAACACATAGAACAAGATCGCATCCAGCGCGGCAAACACCCCTATCATGATCCCGGACATAATCAGGAATGCTGCCATGTATTGCGCGACACGCTTCTCGATCACACGCCATCCGGCCAGCACCACGATGGGCGTAAAGAAGGAGGTGAGCAGAATGAACAGTACCGAAATGCCGTCAACCCCGAGGTGATAGTGGATGTTGAAGCGTGTGATCCAGTTGTGCATCTCGACAAACTGCATCTGCGAGGTGTCGCGCATAAAACCGGTATACAGCGGGATCGTCACCAAAAAACCCAGCACCGAGCCAACCAGGGCCAAAATACGCGCCAACGGCGCATTCTTGTCATCGCCGGTAGCCAACACCAGGATGCCGAACAAAATCGGCAACCAGATCGCAACACTAATTACAGGTAATCCCAAAACCATACTGTTATTCCTTTACTTTCTCGCTGCTATCTTTAAGCCACTCGTCATTCAAGAGCACCTCTAAAACCAGTTCCGCACCGTGAGCAACACGAACACGCCAATGATCATGGAAAACGCATAATGATAGATATACCCGGACTGGAGACGCCGCAGTACCCCGGAAAACAGGCCGATTACCTTCACCGTACCATTCACCATCAATCCGTCAATCAGCTTGATGTCGCCGAAATTCCACAGCAGGCGACTCACTCCGCGTGAACCACCGGCAAAGAACCAGTCGTTGAAGCGGTCGAAGTAATATTTGTTATCCAGCAGGGTATAGATGAAGCCGAAGCGCTTTTGCAGCGCGGCTGGAAAGTCCGGCCGCTTCATATAAAACACCCACGCGGTCAACACGCCCGACAAAGCAAGCCAAAGTGGATACCCGTACAGGGCGTGCAAAACCATTGCAAACGCGCCGTGAAAGTCGGTTGCCAGTTCTGTCATGCCGGGATGTTCGGCCGAGATAAAAATGGAATTTTTAAAATAGTTTCCGAACAGTATCGGTTCGATGGTGAAATAACCGATGAGTAACGACGGGATGGCCAGCAGGATCAGCGGCACGGTAACCACCCAGGGCGATTCATGCGGCTTCTGGCCCGGTGCGAGTCCATGGTGCGTGTCATGCCCTGCATCGTGATTGTGATTTGCTTTACCGAAGCGCTCCTTGCCATGGAATACCAGGAAGTACACGCGGAATGTATAGAATGCGGTGACGAAGACACCCGCCACCACCGCAAAATAAGCAAAACCCGCACCCGGCAGGTGTGACAGCTTGATCACCTCGATAATACTGTCCTTCGAATAGAAACCGGAGAAGAAGGGTGTGCCGATCAGGGCCAGCGAGCCAACCAGAAAAGTGATCCAGGTAATCGGCATGTATTTCCTGAGTCCGCCCATGTTGCGTATGTCCTGATCGTGGTGCATCGCCATGATCACACTGCCGGCAGCCAGGAACAGCAGCGCCTTGAAGAAGGCATGGGTCATCAGGTGAAAGATTGCCACCGAATAAGCGGAAGCACCCAGCGCCACAGTCATGTAGCCAAGTTGCGACAGTGTGGAATAGGCGATGACCCGTTTGATATCGTTCTGAATCATGCCGAGAAAACCCATGAACAGCGCGGTGATCGCGCCGATTACCATGACGAATGACAGCGCGGTATCCGACAGTTCGAACATGGGCGACATGCGCGCCACCATGAAAATTCCGGCGGTAACCATCGTCGCGGCGTGGATCAGCGCGGAGATCGGTGTCGGACCTTCCATTGAATCTGGCAGCCAGACATGCAACGGAAATTGTGCCGATTTCCCCATCGCACCGATGAACAGCAATATGCATATTGCAGTAAGCAGATTCACCGACATGCCGGAGATAGGAGCCATGTCATGGGCGTGCGCGGCCGCATTGGCAAATACTGCCGCATAGTCCAGGGTGCCGAACACCATCAGCACCAGAGCGATGCCCAGCAGAAAACCGAAGTCGCCGACTCGATTCACCAGAAAGGCTTTCAGGCTGGCGTAGATCGCGGTTGGCCGGTCGTACCAGAATCCGATCAGCAGGTATGAAACAAGGCCAACTGCTTCCCAGCCGAAGAACAGTTGCATGAAATTATTGGCCATCACCAGCATCAGCATCGAGAAGGTGAACAGCGAGATGTAACTGAAAAACCGCACATAGCCCGGATCTTCTTTCATGTACCCGATGGTGTAGATATGTACCATCAGCGACACAAAGGTGACCACCAGCAGCATCACGGCGGTCAGACTGTCAATCAGGAAACCGATCTGAAACCTCGCATCTCCCGAAGTCAGCCAGGTATAGACAGAGCCGTTGAACACGTGACCCTGCTGCACATCCTGGAAGATCGCGACAGAAGCAAAGAAGGAAACCGCTACCAGCGTGATCGTGATGCGATGCGACCAGACGCGGCCCAGCCACTTGCCGAACACGCCGGCAATGATTGCACCGGCCAACGGAGCCAGCGGAACCAGCAGATAAAGATTTTGCATATTCATCCGCGTCAGCCTTTCAAACTGTCCAGATCGTCGACATTAATGGTATTCAGATTGCGGAACAGCACCACCAGAATCGCCAGACCGATGGCAGCCTCGGCTGCGGCCACGGTCAGGATAAAGAACACGAAGACCTGTCCGGCGGTATCGTTCAAATAATGTGCAAACGCCAGGAAATTGGTATTCACCGCAAGCAGCATCATTTCGATCGCCATCAGCAGCACGATCAGGTTCTTGCGATTCAGAAAAATACCGACCACGCTGATGGCGAACAGCACGGCACTCAGTACCAGATAATCCGATAGTGTTATCACTCTTCCGCTCCCCCTAGATTGGTTTAATCTTTACGTACTGATTTCATCGGAACAATACGCAAACGATCCGCCTTTTTCACTGCAACCTGCTCTGAGACCAGCTGCGATTTGGCATCCTTGCGACGGCGCATGGTCAGTGCAATCGCGGCTACCATTGCGACCAGCAGAATCACTGCGGCAATCTCGAACGGATACACATATTCGGTATAGAGCAAACGCCCCAGCACCTTGGTGTTGCTGTAATCGGCAGCATGTTTGATGGCGACCATGCCCCCGGATGTTTTCGTGGCGCCCAGCACCCAGATCATTTCAAATACCATCAATCCGGCCAATCCCGCGCCAAACGGCAGCCAGCGCCAGAATCCCTCGCGCAGCCGCACCAGATTGATATCCAGCATCATCACCACGAACAGAAACAGCACCATCACCGCCCCCACATAAACCAGCACCAGCGTAATGGCCAGAAATTCTGCTTCGAGCAGCAGCCAGATACCCGAGGAACTGATGAACGCCAGCACCAGGAACAGCACTGCATGGACCGGATTGCGCGAGGTGATCACACCCAGTGCGGCAAACACGATCAACGCTGCAAACATATAAAAAACGATGGCTTCAAAATTCATTAACTTGCCCTCTATCCTTGCTTCACGACCTTCATTAGGTCTGCTTATCGGTACTTGGCATCCGCCGCCCTGTCCCTGGCGATCTGCTCTTCGTATTTGTCGCCCATCGCCAGCAGCATCGGCTTGGTGTAATACAAGTCGCCGCGCTTCTCGCCGTGATACTCGAATACCCGTGTCTCGACGATCGCATCCACCGGGCAGGACTCTTCGCAAAACCCGCAGAAGATGCATTTGACCATGTCGATATCGTATTGCGTGGTGCGGCGTGTACCGTCCTCGCGTTCCGCCACTTCTATCTTGATCGCCAGTGCGGGGCAGACCGCCTCGCACAGCTTGCAGCCGATGCAGCGCTCCTCGCCGTTGGGGTAACGGCGCAGCGCATGCAGACCGCGAAATCTGAAGCTCTGCGGGGTTTTTTCCTCGGGGAACTGAACCGTGATCTTGCGCGCGAAAAAATACTTGCCCGTCAGCGCCATACCCTTGACCAGGTCGTAAAGCAGGAAGGTCCTGAAGAAATTCTTGATCATTTGCATATTCGTCTCCTCTGCCTTTTACCAGACCCAGAGCGAGGTCTGCATCCACACTGCGATCAATACCACCCAGACGATGGTGAGCGGAATAAATACTTTCCAGCCCAGGCGCATCAGCTGGTCATAACGATACCGGGGAAAGGTTGCACGGAACCACAGGAACAGGAACAAAATAAAAACCACCTTGCCCAGCAGCCAGATGAAACTGTCCGGCAAGAACGGCACCGGTGACAGCCATCCGCCCAGAAACATGATTGAGGTCAGAAAAGCGATCAGAATCATGTTTGCATATTCGGCCAGGAAAAACAGCGCGAACGCCATGCCGGAATATTCCACATGAAAACCCGCGACAATCTCGGACTCGCCTTCAGCCATATCGAACGGCGCCCGGTTGGTTTCCGCCACACCGGAGATCAGGTACACCAGAAACATCGGAAACAGCGGGATCACATACCAGTTTAATGCCCCCCAGTTGCCGTGCTGGCCCTTCACGATGTCGGTCAGATTCATGCTTTGTGAGACCATCAGCACGCACACCAGCGCAAAGCCCATCGCAATCTCATAAGATACGATCTGCGCAGCAGAACGCACCGCACCGATGAAAGCATATTTGGAATTGGATGCCCAGCCTGCGATGATGATGCCGTACACCCCCAGCGAGGTCATGGTCAGAACATACAGCAACCCGGCGTTGACATTGGCCAGCGCCATACCGTCGTTGAACGGCACCACTGCCCATGCCGCAAGCGCCGGCGCCAATGCCATGACGGGGGCGACCACAAAAAGAAACTTGCTGGACCCGCTCGGGATGATGATTTCCTTGAGAAACAATTTCAAACCGTCGGCGATCGGCTGCAGCAAACCGAAATATCCGACGCGGTTCGGACCGATACGAATCTGCATGTACCCGATGACCTTGCGCTCGGCCAGCGTCAGGTAGGCGACCGTGCCCATGATCGGCAATACGATTGCCATGATCTTGACCAGCGTCCAGATCGGCAGCCAGGCAGGGCCAAGCAGGTTCTGCCCGGCAGCCTCGAGGGTTTGCAGTAGTTCCATCATGCCCGGTCTCCTGCAATCGCTTCCACGGTGATCATCCCGAACATTGCGCCCAATTCAGCCGTGGCAGGATGTCCCGCCGCCACGCGCGCGGTCGCAACAGGCATGCTGTCATCCGCCCGAGCCATCAGGTGCACGCTTGCGTTACCCTGAATCACTTTTACCGCATCTCCGGGTTGCACACCCAGCTTGCGCAACTCGCTGCCGTGCATCACCACGCACGGGGTTGCCGCATCGCGTGTCAATTGCAGCGACGCTGCGCGACGCACTACCGCATCGGCAGAATAGATGGGAACATCGCTGACGCGCTGCAGACCCTGGCTGTTGCTGCTTGCAGCGGTTTGTACGGCAACATCCGCGATATGATTGTCCAGTTTGTCGGCAATGCTCCCTGCCCCAACTTTCATGGGCAACACCTCGGCGAGCACCGCTTCGCTGGAATCATAATCAAAGCCGGGCATCCCGAGCAGGTTGCCCAGCACACGCAACACCTTCCATGCCGGACGCGTTTCGCCCAACGGCTTGACTGCTCCCCTGAAACTTTGTACGCGACCTTCTGTGCTTACAAAGGTGCCGGAAGTTTCCGTGAACGGTGCGATAGGCAACATCACATCGGCGTAATCAGCCGCGCGGTGTTTGTACGCGGACAATGCCACCACCATGTCGGCGGCGTACATCGCGGTCATCGCCTGCTGCGGATCATGCATGTCCAGTTCCGGCTCGACATTCAACAGAATATAGGCCTTGCGCGGCGATGCCAGCATTTGCGCGGCATTCATATCCTTCGCGCCGGAGGGTACGGCCCCGGCCAGATAACCGCCGACACTGTTCGCCGCTTCGCCCAGATAACCGAACTTTGCGGTACACAATGCGGCGATCTGTTCGGCCAACACGGCGATCTGTGCAGCCTGGGGATGTTGTTGCGCGAAATTGCCCAGCAGGACAGCGGCACGCTCACCGCTCGCCAGACTGTGGGCGATGGCAACCGCCTGCGCGGTCGGTTGCACGGCATCGGTAACCTTCTGCATATCGCCGGACAGCGTCACCGTCTTTTCAGCCGCCAGCGCCTTGAGAATCTGCGCCAGGCTGTTCGCCAGCTCATTCGGTGCAACGATGGACTTGTTCTTTACCGGCATCAGCAAATCATCATCGCTCGCATGCACGATGTTGGCTTGCGCGCCGTGTTTGACCGCCTGACGGACGCGACTCGCCTGCAGGGGGTGGTCTTTGCGCAGGAAGCTGCCGACAACCAGGAAACGGTCCCGTGTATTGATGTCCGCAACGGACATGCCCAACCAGGGAGCGCCCGACCGGTGGCCATCGGCAGTAAAATCGGAGTGGCTCAAACGGAAATCAATGTTGCCGCTACCCAACTCACGCATCAGTTTCTGCAGCAGGTACAGTTCTTCCAGTGTGCTGTGCGGCGTCGCAAGTGCGGCGATCTGATCGGCGCCGGCCGTACTGCTGATCTGGCGCAACCCGTTCGCCACATATTCCAGTGCAACCTGCCATTCAACCTCGATCCACTTGCCGTCCTGCTTGATCATCGGCCTGGTCAGACGTTCCGGTGCGTTCAGCCCTTCATAACTGAATCTGTCCTTGTCGGAAAGCCAGCATTCATTAATGTCTTCGTTTTCGATCGGCACGACACGCAGCACCTTGTTGTCCTTGACCTGCACCGCAAGACTGGAACCCAGGCCATCGTGCGGACTGACCGACTTGCGCTGCGACAACTCCCAGTTGCGCGCGGTGTAACGGAACGGCTTGCTGGTCAGCGCCCCCACCGGACACAAATCTATCATGTTGCCGGATAACTCGGAATCCACGGAACTGTTCAAAAAGCTCATGATCTCGGAATGTTCTCCGCGGAATGCCATGCCCAACTCCATCACCCCGCCTATTTCCTGTCCGAACCGCACACAACGCGTGCACTGGATGCAGCGATTCATTTCTTCGGTGGAAATCAGTTCTCCAATGTCCTTGTGCATCACACTGCGTTTTGGTTCCTGATAACGCGATGCGCTGCCGCCGTAACCCACTGCAATATCCTGAAGCTGGCATTCGCCACCCTGGTCGCAGATCGGGCAATCGAGCGGATGGTTGATCAGCAAAAACTCCATCACGCCCTGCTGTGCCTTGACCGCCATTTCTGAATGGGTATGCACCTTCATGCCTTCCGCAACCGGGGTCGCGCAGGCCGGCATCGGTTTCGGGGCCTTCTCGATCTCGACCAGACACATACGGCAATTGGCCGCGATGGAAAGTTTCTTGTGGTAACAGAAATGCGGTATATAAACGCCGAGCTTGTTCGCCGCGTCCATCACCGTGGAACCGCGCTCGCTCTCGACCAGCCTGCCATCAATTTCAATGTTGATCATTACTCACCTAACCCGTCAGCTTCACACCAAACAACGCTTGTGTTCGATGTGATATTCGAATTCGTCGCGAAAATGCCTGAGCATGCCCTGCACCGGCCAGACCGCAGCCTCGCCCAGTGCACAGATCGTGCGTCCGGCTATGTTCTCGCCCATGCTTAACAACAACTCGATATCTTCCTTGCGCCCCTCGCCATGTTCGATACGGTGCAGGATGCGATACAGCCAGCCTGTGCCTTCACGGCACGGCGTGCATTGACCGCAGGATTCCTCGTAGTAGAAGTAGGACAAGCGTTCCAGCGCGCGCACCATGCAGGTGGTGTCGTCCATGATGATCACCGCGCCGGTGCCCAGCATCGAACCCGCCTTGGCAATGGAATCGTAGTCCATGTCCAGATCCATCATGATTTCGCCCGGTAACACCGGCATGGATGAGCCGCCCGGGATACAGGCTTTCAGCTTGCGTCCGCCACGCATGCCTCCCGCCAGTTCCAGCAATTTTTTGAACGGTGTACCCAATGGAACTTCGAAGTTGCCAGGGTTATTCACATGGCCGGAAACCGAAAACAGCTTGGTACCGCCATTGTTGGGCCGGCCTAGTTGCATGAATGCCTGGCCGCCGTTGCTGATGATGTAGGGAATACTGGCAAAGGTCTCGGTATTATTGATGGTGGTCGGTTTGCCATACAGACCGAAACTGGCCGGGAACGGCGGCTTGAAACGCGGCTGGCCTTTTTTTCCCTCGATGGATTCCAGCAATGCCGTTTCTTCTCCGCAGATGTACGCGCCATAACCCAGATGGTTGTGCAGATCGAAACTGAAGTCCGAACCCAATATATTGTTGCCCAGATAACCGGCAGCACGCGCCACCTCGCAGGCCTCTTCCATGCGCTCATAGGCCTCGAATATCTCACCGTGCACATAGTTGTAACCGGTCTTGACCCCCATTGTATAGGCGGCGATGGCCATGCCCTCGATGAGCAGATGCGGGTTATAGCGCAGGATGTCCCAGTCCTTGCAGGTGCCCGGCTCGCCTTCATCCGAATTGCAGACGATATATTTTTCGCCCGTGTAGTCTTTCGGCATGAAGCTCCACTTCAAACCGGTAGGAAAACCCGCCCCGCCCCTGCCGCGTAATGCCGACGCCTTGACCTCGGCGATGATCTCTTCCGGCGACATTTTTTCGCTCAGCACCTTGCGCAACGCCTGATAACCGCCGACCTTGAGATAGTTTTCCAGCGTCCAGGGCTGATCGAAATCCATCGTGGTCAAAAGAATCGGGCCGCTCATGCCAGCTTTATTCATGATTGGTCCAGCTCCGCTAAAATTTGGTCTATCTTCTCCGTCGTCAGACGGCCGCACATTTTTTTATTGTTGATGGTGAACAATGGCGCGTCTATACACGCGCCCATGCATTCACCCTCGCGCAAACCATAATTACCATCCGCAGTTGTCTCACCCAGGCCTATGCCCAGTCTGGTTTTAAGATACGCAACCGTTTCATTGGCACCGCTCAGTTGGCAGGACAGGTTGGTACACACCGTGATGGTGTGCCTGCCCATGGGCTTGAGGTTATACATATGGTAGAAAGTCGCCACCTCGTAAACCGCCATTTGCGGCATACCCAGATAGAGCGCGATATCAGACATATCCTCCGTGGCGATCCAGCCTTTTTCATCCTGCACGAAGCGCAACGCCGCCATCACCGCGGACTGTTTCTGGTCTGCGGGGTACTTGTTCAACTCGCGGTTGATCTTTGCTTGAATTGATTCGGCCAACATCAGCGGTCTACCTCCCCAAATACGATGTCCTGTGTACCGATGATGGTCACCACGTCGGCGATCATGTGGCCGCGCGCCATCTCGTCAATTGCGGCGATATGCGCAAAGCCGGGAGCGCGTATCTTCATGCGGTAAGGCTTGTTGGCCCCATCGGATATCAGGTAAATGCCGAACTCCCCCTTGGGATGTTCAACGGCTGCATAAGCCTCGCCGGCAGGCACATGCATCCCCTCGGTGAACAGCTTGAAATGGTGGATAAGCTCTTCCATGTTTTCCTTCATGGATTCGCGTGCCGGCGGAGCGAATTTGTGGTTCGCGGTCATCACCGGACCGGGATTGCCGCGCAGCCAATCGATGCATTGTTTGACAATGCGGTTGGACTGGCGCATTTCCTCGACACGCACCAGATAGCGGTCATAGGTATCACCGGTTTTGCCGACCGGAATATCAAAATCCATCCTGTCGTAAACCTCATAGGGCTGCTTCTTGCGCAAATCCCATTCCACTCCGGAACCGCGCAGCATCGGACCGGTAAAGCCAAGCGCCAGCGCGCGTTCCGGCGTGACCACACCAATGCCCACGGTGCGCTGCTTCCAGATTCGGTTATCCGTCAGCAGGGTTTCATATTCATCCACATACCCGGGAAAGCGATTGGTAAAGTCTTCCAGAAAATCGAGCAGCGAGCCCTGGCGATTCTCATTGAGCTTTTTGACGGCTGCGGCGTTGTGGATTTTGGACGCCAGGTATTGCGGCATGCTGTCCGGCAGATCCCGATACACGCCGCCGGGGCGATAGTATGATGCATGCAAACGCGCGCCGGATGCGGCTTCATACACATCCATCAGGTCCTCACGCTCGCGGAAACAGTAAAGGAATACGGTCATCGCACCGATATCCAGCCCGTGCGCGCCCAACCACAACAGGTGGTTCAGCAGTCGGGTGATTTCGTCAAACATTACTCTAATATATTGCGCCCGCAGCGGCACCTCTATGCCGGCCAGTTTCTCGATCGCCAGCACATAGGCATGTTCGTTACTCATCATCGATACGTAATCAAGCCGGTCCATGTAGGGCAGGGCTTGCAGAAAAGTCTTGTGCTCGGCCAGTTTCTCGGTGGCCCGGTGCAACAATCCGATGTGCGGGTCGGCGCGCTCAATGACCTCGCCATCCAGCTCCAGAACCAGACGCAACACGCCGTGGGCCGCAGGGTGTTGCGGCCCAAAATTCATGGTGTAGTTTTTAATTTCCGCCATAACCTTGCCTATCTCAACACTTGTTGCAACGCACGTTCACCATGCATTCCAGTGCAGACTAACTTGCGCAAGCAAGTTAAGCCCGCAGGGCGGTCGTAACTAAAATTCATGGTGTGGTTTTTAATTTCAGCCATTGCCGCGCTCCATTTTACCGGCGTAATTTTCTTCCCGCACGATACGCGGCGTCACTTCGCGCGGCTCGATCGAGACCGGCTGGTATACCACTCTTTGTTGCTCCGGGTCATAGCGCATTTCCACATTGCCCGACAGCGGAAAATCCTTGCGGAACGGATTCCCGACAAAGCCATAGTCGGTCAGGATGCGGCGCAGGTCGGGGTGTCCGGTGAACACGATGCCATACAGATCGAAAGCTTCACGTTCGTACCAGTTGGCGCACGGCCAGATATCGATCACGGAAGCCAATACCGGAAATTCATCTTCCTCGGCAAACACACGAACGCGTAAACGCGCGTTATTTGTCACCGAAAGCAGGTTATAGACCACCGCAAATCGATGCGGGTGTGCGCCAGTGCCGACGGAAGGAATATCGGATCCAAAATAAGCGCCCCCCTCGGAAATATCACTACCGTAAGTCGAATAATCGACCCCGCACAAGTCTATCATTTGCTCGAAACGCAACTCATTTTCATCACGCAGGCGCGACAGCACTTCCAGCATATCCGGTGCCCTGACCACAACAGTCAGTTCACCCAGCTTCTCTTCGATGTTGACCAGCTTGTCGCCGAGCGAACTTGTCAGGCCAGTACGCAAGGTACCCATTTCAGCAGTCATAACTCATCCTAGCGCGCAATCGTGTTGGTTCGTTTGATTTTTTTTTGCAGCTGGATGATGCCGTAAAGCAAAGCCTCGGCTGTTGGCGGGCAACCCGGCACATACACATCCACCGGCACGATACGATCACAGCCACGCACCACCGAATAGGAGTAGTGGTAATAGCCGCCACCATTCGCGCAGGACCCCATCGAGATTACCCAGCGTGGCTCGGCCATCTGGTCGTAGACCTTGCGCAAGGCGGGGGCCATTTTATTGCACAGAGTTCCCGCCACGATCATCACATCCGATTGCCTGGGGCTGGGACGGAACACCACACCGAAACGGTCAAGATCGTAACGTGCAGCTCCCGCATGCATCATCTCCACCGCGCAGCATGCCAATCCAAAGGTCATCGGCCACAATGAGCCGGTACGCGTGTAATTTATGATGGTGTCCAGGCTCGTGGTAACGACACCTTTTTCCAGAATGCCCTCAATACCCATGACCGACCTCTCTCAAACCGCAGTGCAACGAATTTTTACGGCCTGGCAACGAACCAAACATGGCAGCAATCGCGGACGGTCGCATCCCCGCTGCGCAGAACCCCTGATTCCCGCTCATGCTGTCGCCTCCCATGATTGCTGCAAAATTTCCGTGCACATCGTGCCGGCACCCAGCATCACTCGCGGACGGTCACACCCCCGCTGCACGGGGCCCCGGCTTCCTGCTCGTGCTGCTACTCCCATTCCAGCGCCCCCTTCATCCATTCATAGATAAAGCCCACCACCAGGATGGCCAAAAAGATCATCATGGCGACGAAACCAAATGTACCAATTTCCTTGAGCACAATCGCCCAGGGAAATAAAAAAGCAATTTCAAGATCAAAGAGTATGAAAAGAATGGCAACGAGATAATAACGCACATCGAATTTCATGCGCGCGTCCTCAAATGCTTCAAAACCGCATTCATAGGGGGACAACTTTTTATCGTCTGGCCGATTTGGCGCTGCAAGCTTGCCAAGCACAACAGGGACTACGCCCATCGCGACACCAACACAGATGAACAACAGCACCGGGAAATAATTTTCCAGCATAGGATCTCTCTCCCTTTGCGAATTTTTCGTGAGCTAACCCAGGATTATTATTATTATTTATCCAATTCAACCGGCACGCCGGAGTGCCGATTTATTTATATTTGGTGCGGATGGGGAGACTCGAACTCCCACGCCCTTGCGGGCACAAGCACCTCAAGCTTGCGTGTCTACCAATTCCACCACAACCGCGCTTCTACTGCGAAATTATTTTGGAATATCTTTGGACCTCGAATCATCAACAGGGTTAACTGCTGGAGCGGCCGGAGCAGATTGGGCGGCAGCCGGATTGACTCTATCCATTATTCCCTGTTGCTGAGCAGGATGAGAATACAGATATGTCAGAGACAAACTGGTGATAAAGAACAGCGTCGCGGCAACTGCCGTGCTACGGCTGAGAAAATTCGCGGAACCGCTGGAACCAAACAGACTTCCCGCCGAACCGGTGCCAAATGCGGCGCCCATGTCGGCCCCCTTGCCGTGTTGCATCAACACCAGGCCGATCAAAACCACTGCCGTCAAAACGTGCACTACCCAAACTATCGTTTCCACACACTACTCCAAAATACGTAAATTAAACCTGAGCCGCGTGGCATATTGCCACGAACTCTTCCGCCACCAGTGAAGCACCGCCTATCAGGCCGCCATCTATATCCGGCATCCCGAACAGCTCGACCGCATTGGCTGCCTTGACACTACCACCGTAGAGTATACACAAGCTCTGTGCCACGTGGCTATTATGTTGTGCGACGCGCTGGCGAATGAGAGCGTGAACTGCCTGTGCCTGCTGGGGCGTAGCCGTTTTTCCGGTCCCGATAGCCCAAACCGGCTCATAGGCAATCACCGCATTTGACAGGGCCTGCGCACCCGCACGATTCAGAATCGCATCCAACTGGGTGGCGACCACTTTTTCGGTGATATCGGACTCCCGTTCAGCCAGGGTTTCACCCACGCAAAGAACCGGTCTTATACCGGCCTTGATGGCCGCATCAAACTTGGCGGATGCTATCTCATTGCTCTCATGAAACAGGCCACGCCGTTCTGAATGGCCGATGAGCGCGTATTGGCAACCAAAGTCAAGCAGCATGCCCGGGGCCACTTCACCCGTGAACGCGCCCTCTTCTTGCGGGCTTAAATTTTGTGCACCCCAAGCCACGTTACTGCCCTGCAGCAAAGATTGTGCTTGCGCCAGATAAGGATAAGGGACGCACACTCCATAGTCGGCTTTATCCATGTCACGCACCCCTGCCAGAATCGCGTTTAGCAACTCCTGATTGCGTGCCAAGCGACCATACATCTTCCAGTTTCCCACGACAAGTTTGCGGCGCATCTCGTTTCCATCCCCTAGCTTTTAATTGAATGAATGCTACCTGCGAATGCATTCAGGGTCAACGAAGAAGGCACCCGACAAACCGATTCGGGTTACAGGATTGTCGCGTTTAATTGCAGCCGGGAAGAGCCGCTTCACGGCAAAAATTGTTGAAACTGCAACTGCCTGCCATTCATGTTGCAGCCAAGGATGGCAGGCAGCTCGACTGCCCTGATGATATGTTGAATGGCTAAAGCGGATCGAAGCACCCGCAAAGAAAGTCTGCTGCTTGACCGCCTGCCTGATGTTTATGACAACACTACCAATACCAACTCGGGGGCTGTATTCGAACCTACTTTTGAAAAGCACAATATTATTGTATATCATAAATATATCTTAATTGCCTGCTATTATTACTGCCCAGATTTATGCGGGCCAAGTTACAACAAATCTGACACAGGTCAACCCGATGCTTTTAATCGTCGACAAACAAAGAAAAATGCGGCAACTTGATTTGAATTTGGAGCCGGTAGCACATAAATGCGATCGCGCCACTGAGCTTCTCGAAGCCGTGTTACACCAAGAGAGTATAAAATGCGTCTAACCCTGTACACCGATTATTCGTTGCGCGTGCTGATATATCTTGCAAACAAGGAAGAAGATGCAAGCGTGACGATTACTGAACTGGCCGATTTCTACCAGATTTCGCGCAACCATCTGGTAAAAGTGGTTCACCATCTGGGGCTCGACGGCTATATCCTGACAACCAGGGGAAGGCACGGTGGCCTCAAGATCGCCAGACCCGCGAAAGAAATTCTGATCGGTGAAGTGATACGGTCAACTGAACCGGATTTGGATTTGCTCGAATGCTCCAACCCGATCACGGACAAGTGCGTGATATCCAGTTCCTGCGGCCTGAAGTCCGTGGTAGCCGATGCACAAGCGAGTTTTCTGGCCGTGCTCGACAAATACACGCTGGCCGACATAGTCAAGGCATCAAAGAAAGCCACTCCCTCGTTCAAATCCATTCCCATTGTCCGCAGATAACAACAACCAAGGACAATCCGGCATACGGAACATGAATGCGGCACAACATTCGTCTCAAGCAAAATCGTTGCGTGCCCAATTTCATTCATTGACTGCAATTCAAGATTCCGCGTCGGACATGCAATCAGCCGGCGGGCATTAATCAATCAAGCTAATTTCGATGTTATCAATCAAGCGGGTATCGGCCAGGTTGGCTGCCGCCAGCACTACCAGATCACGTTGAACCGGATCGTGCTGCACCCGATCCGGTTTTGCCATTCTTGCAGGCAGTAAATCCGACTGATTGCGCACTTCCACATAACCCACCGACCAGCCTCGCGCGGACAGTCTTTCGCTTGCCTGTTGCTGCAATCGCCCGACATTGCGCTCACCCTGCTGTACAGCCCCGCGCAGTTCCTGCAGCGTCTGATACAGGAACACAGCCTCGGCCCGCTCCGACTGATTCAAATACTGGTTGCGTGAACTCAGTGCCAGACCATCCGCGGTTCGCACGGTCTCCCCGCCGACAATACGCACTGGCAGATCAAGTTGCGCAACCATCTGGCGGACGATATGCAATTGCTGATAGTCCTTCTTGCCAAACAGTGCAACCTGCGGTTGCACGATGTTCAACAACTTGAACACCACCGTCGCCATGCCGCGAAAATGTCCGGGACGGGCTGCACCTTCCAGTTCATTGGCGATGGGCGGCGGCTCGACGAACACCGTCTGTTGCGCGGGATACATTTCATTGACTGACGGTGCAAACACCAGGTCCGCCAAGCCTTGCAGCTTGGCACAATCCGCGTCCAGCGTGCGCGGGTACCTGTCGAAATCTTCGTTCGGACCGAATTGCAAAGGATTGACGAAGGTGCTCACCACCACACAGTTTCCATATTCGCGCGCCTGCCTTACCAGATCGAGATGCCCCTCATGCAGATTACCCATGGTCGGCACAAAGGCGATGGAACGCTCACCGGCCAGTCGTTCGCGCAGTTTGGCTATGGTCGAAATGATCTGCATCAAAAGCTGTGTTCCTTAGCCGGAAAAGTGCCCGCTTTTACTTCGGCAACATAATTCTCCAGCGCTGCTGCTATGCTGGGTGCACCCTGCATATAATTCTTGACGAAACCGGCCTTTTTGCCCGGATAGATATCCAGCATGTCGTGCAGCACCAGCACCTGGCCGGAACAGTCTGCACCCGCGCCAATTCCGATAGTGGATATGTTCAGTTGCCCGGTGATCTCGGCAGCCAGCAGCGCTGGAATGGCTTCCAGTACGATCATGCCCGCACCGGCCCGTTCCAGCGCCACCGCATCTTCCAGCAACTTTTGTGCAGCCGCGGATTCCCTGCCTTGCACCCGATAGCCACCCAACTGGTGCACTGATTGCGGTGTCAGCCCGATGTGCCCGCACACCGGAATGCCGCGCTCGGTGAGGAAACTTACTGTTTCAACCATCGCTGCGCCGCCTTCCAGCTTGACCATCTGTGCTCCTGCCGCCATCAACTGCACAGCGTGGGCATAGGTTTGCTGGGGGCTGACCTGGAAAGTGCCAAACGGCATATCGCTGATGATGAATACCTGCCTGGCGCCGCGCGCAACACAGGCGGTGTGATAAACCATGTCGGACAACGTAACGGGCAGCGTAGTCTCATGTCCCTGCAACACCATGCCGAGCGAATCGCCGACCAGCAGCACGTCTATGCCCTTGGCCTCAAGCAACGCAGCAAAGCTCGCGTCATAGCAGGTCAGGACGGCAATCTTCTCGCCCTTGCCGCGCATGGCTTTTAGTTTGGTCAGTGTGGTGCGCATCAATCCCCCCTGCTAAAAAATTCGCGCGGCCCGCGCATTTCCTCGATACGTTTCAACAACAGGGTGAAATCATCATCACCATCGACAAAATTCAGATGTTCGCTATTCACCATCAAAACCGGCGCCGCATCGTAATGATAGAAGAAATCGCTGTAGCTTTGTGACAGGCGTTGCAAATAGTTTTCACTGATACCGAGTTCGTATGACTGCGCCCGGCGATAAACGCGCCCGGCCAGCGTCTCGGGCTCGGCCTGCAGATAAATGACCAGGTCGGGCACAGGCGCCTGCAGTTGCAATGACCGGTAAATCTGCTGGTACAGCGCAAACTCCTCTTCATTAAGATTAAGGCGCGCAAAAAGCGGGTCTTTGTCGAACAGATAATCCGCAACAGTACTCTCGCGAAACAGGTCCATTTGCGCAAGATCGCGGACTTCATTGCCGCGCTGAAACAGAAAGAACAATTGGGTTGCCAGGGCATAGCGCGCCGGATCCTGGTAAAACCGTGCAAGAAAGGGATTCTCGTCGGGCTTCTCCAGCAGCGTGGCGGAGCCGGTGTGCTGCGCGAGCCGATGTGCAAGGCTGGTCTTGCCAACCCCTATCGGCCCTTCCACTACAACGTAGCGATACTTGTCAAACAGCATTGTGTATCCTGTCCAATACCTGGTCCTGACATTTTTCAAGAGCCTGCTCTGCCTTTCCGACACCGGGTATGCTGATATCGGGCGAGATTTCCAGCAAAGGCTGCAACACGAAAGCACGCCTGTGCATCTGCGGATGAGGAATGGTCAGCCCATGCTCGTGCAAC
The DNA here is from genome assembly GCA_039923775.1 of Gallionella sp. Lineage (GTDB taxonomy): Bacteria > Pseudomonadota > Gammaproteobacteria > Burkholderiales > Gallionellaceae > Gallionella. The sequence continues at coordinate 38,122 of JBDTCC010000097.1, forward strand.
TGCACATCGCCATACAACAGAACATCCATATCCAGAGTGCGTGGCGCGTTGCGGTAAGTGCGTTCGCGGCCATGCTGATGTTCGATTTGCAACAGCGCCTTCAACAGGGCCTGCGGCGTCAAATCCGTTTCGATTTTCGCCACCGCATTCACAAAATCCGGCTGAATCTGCAAGTCGGGCAGATCCGGGCAATCCAGCGGCGCGCTGCGATATAACGAAGACCGGGCGGTCAATCGCGTTTGCGGCAATTCGTCAAGGTCGACAAAGGCGCGTTGCAGCTGGTTGTGCGGGTCCTCAAGATTGCTTCCCAACCCGATAAAAGCGATGTGGGACATTACGCCACCGGCTCGTTCTCTGCCGATACTGCAGGTTTCTTGCGAGGCTTGCGGCGGCGGCGTTTTTTCTCGCCGTCACCCTCGGGCTGCAACATTTCCGTCTGACGCGCGGCACCCGCATCCTGGAACTCGTCCCACCACAAGCCAAGCTGTTCGTCCACTTCACCACTGGCGCAGCGCAATAGCAGAAAATCGAATCCGGCACGGAAGCGCGGCTGTTCGAGCAAGCGGAACGGACGCTGTCCGGCGCGTTGCTCGAAGCGTTGTTGCATCAGCCAGATTTCTTTCATCACCGCATCCTGGCGATGCGGGATAGCGAGTTGCGCCTTCTGCTTGGCCAGAACTTCGTCCATCGCCTCGTGCATAGCACCCACCGGGCGTGCGCCTTCCCGAACGCGCAGATTCCACGCTGCCAGCACCTCATGCCAAAGCAATGCGGCAAACAGGAAGGCCGGCGAAACCGGCTTGTCCTGGCTGAGGCGCTCGTCGGTGTTGCGCAATGCCAGCATGATGAATTTCTCACCCATCGGCTGTTCCCAAATCACATCCAGCAAAGGCAACAGGCCATGATGCAGATTCATCTTGCGCAGCTGCTGGATACACACCAGCGAATGGCCGGACATCAGCATCTTCAGCACCTCATCTAGCAAGCGCGCCTTCGGCACGTTGTCGAGCAGGGGCTTCATCCTGGCTATCGGCGCGGCAGTAGCCGCATCCAGTTTGATACCCAGCTTGGCAGACAGCCGTACCGCACGCAGCATGCGCACCGGGTCTTCGCGGTAACGTACCAGCGGATCGCCGATGATGCGCAACAGGTGATTGCGGGTATCGGCATAGCCGCCGTGAAAGTCGTAAATCTCCTGGGTGTAAGGATCATAGAACAGCGCGTTGGCGGTAAAATCGCGCCGTGCTGCATCCTGCTCCTGGTCGCCAAATTCGTTGTCACGCAACAGGCGCCCATGTTCGTCTGTCTGCGCATCCTCGGCTTCGATCATGCGGCGAAAAGTAGACACTTCCACCACCTCCTCGCCGAACATCACATGCACCAGTTGAAAGCGCCGCCCGATGATTCGTGCGCGGCGGAATATGCGGCGAATCTCTTCCGGCGTGGCATTTGTCGCGACATCGAAATCCTTGGGGGTACGTTCGAGCAACAAGTCGCGCACCGCACCGCCCACCACATAGGCCTGATAGCCCGCTGCCTGCAGGCCGTCTGTAACTTTCAGCGCGCCGTAGCTGATCTGTTCGCGTGGCACGCCATGCAACCTGAACGGAATCACCTGGGCATTTCCCACCGTTTTGGTTTTGGCAGGCTTACGGAAGACACGCTTGAGGAGTTTTTTTATCATGCAACCTTAAAATGTAAATGCGGCATCGTTGCGCAATCGTTGAGATTATACAGCCCTAAATAAAAACGCGCCTTGCGGCGCGCTTTTAATGGGGCCGTGAGCCGCTTAACCCTTGAGGCAGGTACTCATGAATTTTTTGCGCTCTGCACCTTTGAGACCTTTGGCTTTGGCATCCGCGTTGCAGGATTTCATTTTTTCCTGTTGTTTCACTTTGGCGGAAGGGGCAACGGTACTGGCGACTGCCTTTTGTTCAGACTTGACCGCCGAGGACTTCAACACATAATCCTTTTTCAGGCACTTACTCATAAATGCCTTGCGCTCGGCGCCTTTCAGATTATCGGTCTTGGCTTCTGCGTTGCACCCCCTCATCTTGTCCTGCTGGGAACCCGCAAAAGCCGGTGCAGAAACAACAAATGCAAAGCCCATACAGGCCAGCGCGATCACTTTATTCATGAAGATTCTCCTTGAAATATTTTGAAATTGATTATTTCCTGTGCAACGGAAACGGGCCATTATAGCCAAGCAGTTGCCTTTCAACAGAAATTTTTTGAGCCTAAACGTTAACCCGACAAACCACTGACCCAGTGTCCATACAGCTGCTCCGCCACACTATTCAAACGGGGTAAATTATCGTTCATCAGCCGCTTTATTTCGTGGGCGGATTGCACCGACGGACTATCGCTCGAGGCAATTTCTGTCGCGCCCAACGAACACCAAGTGGCTATCATTTCAGCAGTCATCTCGACATGGCATTGCATCGCCAGATGTTTCCCGATGGCATAGGCCTGGTTTCCGCAATACTCGCTGGACAATAAATGAATCGCCCCTTGCGGCAGGGTGAAGGTCTCACCATGCCAGTGGAAAGTCGTAAAGTTCTGCTTACCGCCGAACCACGAACGCGCGATGTCATTGTCAGACACACGCACCTCGCCCCAGCCGATTTCCTTTACGGGGTTGCGGGACACCACAGCGCCCAATGCCTTGGACATCAATTGCCCACCCAGGCAATGCCCCAGCAGCGCGACATCTTTAGCGACAGCATCACGGATCAATGCCAACACCGGCGGGATCCATGGCAGGTCATCGTTGACGCTCATCGGCCCCCCCATGAAAATCAGTCCTGAATAGGCCGAGGCATCCTGCGGGACGGCGTCACCGGCATCGATCGCGATCACTTTCCAGGGGATTTCCCGTTTATCGAGAAATTGGGTGATGTAGCCGGGGCCTTCCTTGTTGGTATGGCGAAAGATGGCGATGGGCTTCATATCAGGAGCGAACAAAAATTGGAACAGGGAGTTTACTTGATCCCCGGTTCTTGAGCTACGCTCCCTGTTTTATCGTCTTGTCCCGTTCGATCAGGGCATATGCCGAATGATTGTGTATCGACTCAAAGTTTTCAGACTCAACCACATAGGCATCAATACGCTTGTCTGCATCGAGCACCACAGCCACATCGCGCACCATGTCCTCGACGAATTTCGGGTTGTCATAAGCCCGCTCGGTGACGAATTTTTCATCCGGGCGTTTCAGCAACCCGTACAACTCGCACGAGGCCTGTTCTTCAGCGATGCGGATCACGTCTTCGATCCAGACGAATTCGTTGGTACGTATTGAAAGCGTGACATGCGAACGCTGGTTATGCGCGCCGCGCTCGGAAATCTTCTTGGAACACGGGCACAAACTGGTAACAGGCACCAGCACTTTCATCGTGATCTGGTTCTTCCCGTTTATCGTTTCACCGATCAGCGTGACATCATAATCGAGCAGGCTTTGCACGCCCGACACCGGAGCGGTCTTGTTCACAAAATACGGAAAGCACATTTCTATGTATCCGGACTTTGCTTCCAGCCGAGTGACCATCTCGCCCAGGATATCCTCAAACGATTCCACTGAAATTTCGCGTTCATGCTGGTTCAGTATCTCGACAAAGCGCGACATGTGCGTACCCTTGAAGTTGTGCGGCAGATGCACGTACATATTGAAAGTCGCAACGGTCTGTTGTACCCCGACACTTTTATCCTTGACCTTCACCGGATGTCGTATGCCCTTGATACCGACCCGATCGATCGCCAAATGGCGCGTATCCGGTGAGCTTTGCACATCGGGAATAAAATCTGGCTTGGGACTATTCATGACTGACTTCCTCTTGGATTAAGGTTTGAGTAGGCGAAATATTATAACCAATCCCGACAAAATTACTAGGTTAATTTATTTTTAACCATCCGAATCAAACCATTGGCATCAAGACCGCAATCTGCAAGCATTTGCATATGGTCGCCCTGCTCGATGAATTGGTCCGGCAAACCAAGTTGTAACATCGGAATGACGATGCCGTGCAGTTGCAAAAATTCCGCCACCGCGCTACCCGCCCCGCCCTGCACGGTATTTTCTTCCACCGTGACCAGCAACTCATGTTCACGCGCCAGGCGCAATATCAGTTCGGCATCCAGCGGCTTGACAAAACGCATATTGGCCACTGTCGCATCGAGTTGCTCCCCTGCAACCAGTGCCGGAGCCAACATGCTGCCAAATGCCAGTATCGCCACCCGCTTGCCTTCACGCCGCAGCTCACCCTTGCCGATGGGCAAGGCGCTCATTTCGGGATTGACAGCCACCCCGGGTCCGGAGCCGCGCGGATAACGCACCGAACTTGGTGTATTCAACTGCATGGCGGTAAACAACATCTGGCGGCATTCGTTTTCGTCCGCCGGTGCCATCACCGTCATGTTCGGAATACAGCGCAAATAGGAGAGGTCGAAACTGCCCGCGTGCGTTGCTCCGTCCGCGCCGACCAGACCACCGCGATCGATCGCCAGAACCACCGGCAGATTCTGGATTGCGATGTCGTGGATAAATTGATCGTAAGCGCGCTGCAGGAAAGTCGAGTAGATCGCCACCACCGGCTTGTAGCCGACGCAGGCCAAACCTGCCGCAAAGGTAAGCGCGTGCTGTTCTGCGATACCCACGTCGAAATAGCGTTCCGGAAACTGCTCGGCAAATTTGGCCAGTCCGGAACCTTCGCTCATTGCAGGCGTAATTCCCACCACACGTTCGTCCTGTGCTGCGATGTCGCATAGCCACTGGCCGAACACTTGTGTGTAAGTCGGCTTGGGAATTTTCCCGTCGACATTGCCCTGGGCCGGTTTGGGAATGATGCCCTGGGTGCGGTCGAACTTGCTCACACCGTGATACAGCAGACAATCCTCCTCGGCCAGCGCGTAACCCTTGCCTTTTTGCGTAACGATATGCAGAAACTGCGGGCCGCTCAGCTTGCGGATATTGCTGAGCGTATCCAGCAACACATTCAGGTCATGCCCGTCGATAGGGCCGATGTAATTGAAGCCGAATTCCTCAAACAGAGTGCCCGGTATCACCATGCCCTTGAAGTGTTCTTCGGCACGTTTGGCGAATTCCAGCACCGGAGGCATACCCTTCAACACCTTCTCGCTTCCGCGACGCATCGCCGCATAGAAGCGCCCCGACATCAGCCTGGCCAGATAATTGTTCAGTGCACCAACCGGGCGCGAGATAGACATGTCGTTGTCGTTGAGTATCACCAGCAGGTTTGCATCCATCGCACCGGCATTGTTCAGTGCCTCAAAGGCCATGCCGCCACTCATCGCACCATCGCCGATGATCGCCACGGCACGGCGAGCGGAACCCTGCAGTTTCGCCGCGACCGCCATGCCCAGTGCCGCCGAGATCGAAGTGCTGGAATGCCCGGTGCCAAAGGTGTCGTACGGGCTTTCTTCACGTTTAGGAAAACCCGAGAGGCCGCCCGCCATGCGCAAACGGCTCATCGCCTGACGACGACCGGTCAGTATTTTGTGAACGTAGGTCTGGTGTCCCACATCCCAGACCAGCTTGTCTTCCGGTGTGTCATATATGTAGTGCAGTGCAATGGTCAATTCCACTGTGCCGAGATTGGAAGACAGGTGTCCGCCTGTCTTGCTGACCGATTCAACCAGGAATTCGCGCAACTCGCCCGCCAACTTCGGCAACTGGTCACGAGTAAGGGCACGTAATTCTTCGGTACTATTGACGGTATCAAGCAGGGTATACATCAGAACTTTCTCAATACGATGAAGTCGGCAAGTTCGCGCAGCCGTTGTGCGGCACCGCCAAAATCGGCCAATGCCGCCAGTGCTTCACTATGCAAGCGATGCGCCATGTCTCGTGCGTCATGTATGCCGAGCAGGCTGACGTAAGTCGGCTTGGCATTATCCGCGTCCTTGCCTGCCGTTTTTCCCAGCGTGGCAGTATCCGCTTCGCAGTCCAGCACATCGTCCACGACCTGGAATGCCAGGCCGATCAACTTGCCGAAACGATCCAGTTTGTCCAGATTTTCAGCAGAAATGGGTTGCGCCGATGAAACCGAACCGCAGTGGGCCCCCAGCAGGATAGCCGCACGGATCAACGCACCGGTTTTGTGAATATGCATGAATTCCAGCTCGGGGAGCGTGAGCGATTTTCCCACGCTGGCGAGGTCTATCGCCTGCCCACCCGCCATGCCGCGGGAACCGGAGGCCACCGCCAGCAATTTGATCATTTCCAGCTGGCGCTGCGCGTCTTCGCTCAAACGATGTTCCGCGAGCAGTTGAAATGCCAGCGTTTGCAGGCTGTCCCCGACCAGCAATGCGGTCGCCTCGTCATACTGTACATGGCAAGTCGGTTTGCCACGGCGCAGCACATCATCGTCCATGCACGGCATGTCGTCATGCACCAGAGAATAGGCATGGATCAGCTCGACGGCCGCCGCCGCGACATTCACGCGCGCAACATCCGCACCGGCCAGTTCGCCCGCGGCAAATGCCAGCAACGGACGCACGCGCTTGCCGCCATCCAGCACCGCGTAGCGCATCGCTTCATGCAATCGCTGCGGGGAGATTTCCGCGCGCGGCAGCAACTCGCGCAAAACTTCTTCGAATTCGGATTGCCGGGCCGCTACCCAGCTCTGGAAATCAGCGTTCATCAGGATTGCCCGGACTCACCCGAACCGGAAAAATCCTTCAGCACGCCCTCTTCGAGTACACGCACCTGTTGCTGCGCATCTTCGAGGCGCGTGCGGCAGAACGACAGCAATTCGGCACCGCGTTTATAGGCGGCCAGTGAATCTTCCAGCGACAGCTTGCCCGCCTCCATATCGGCGACGATTTTTTCCAGCTCTGCCATTGCCGACTCGAAGTCCACCGCTTTTTGCGATTTACCAGCCATAAAACCCTCTATGATGTGAATAACGTTTAAATTAAATCCTGGTCAAAATTAGGCGCGAGAGTCATTTTATTGTGCATCGTTTGTATCATATGCAAGCAATAAAACCTGTTGGTCAACACCGTAACGTGACGGAGTTATCATTTACATGAACATAACCTGCGAAAGTTGGTCATTTTACCCAACCCACTCCGACTGAGCCAATTTTTGTTGCCCCTCCTATTGAATTCAGGGACAATTCGCTTCCCCCTCGCAACACATTCACAATCAGGGTATGTCCGAAATAGCCAATATTAATCAGCTCATCCGGGCTCCGATCCAACCGCCGCTCAGCTGGTACTTCGATCCTGCGGCACTGAAAGTAGAACAACGTCTGCTGTTTGAGCACGGCCCGAATTACGTCGGCCATGAATTGCTGGTGCCTAATCAGGGCGACTACCATGTGCTGCAAAATGCGGGGCAATTGCTGGTGCGCAACCAGAACGGTGTGGAAATGCTCAGCAATATCTGCCGCCACCGCCAGGCCATCATGCTGGAAGGCCGCGGCAACACCCAACACATAGTCTGCCCGCTGCACCGCTGGACTTACAAGACCGACGGCGAACTGCTCGGTGCGCCGCACTTTCCGCAAAATCCCTGCCTCAACCTGAAAAAATCGCCGTTGCAAAACTGGAACGGCCTGCTGTTTTCGGGCAAACGCGATGTTGCAAAAGATCTCGCCAAGGTCGGTGTGATGCAGGATCTCGATTTCTCCGGCTACATGCTCGATCGCGTACAGGTGGACGAATACGCATTCAACTGGAAAACCTTCATCGAAGTTTATCTGGAGGATTATCACGTGGTGCCGTTCCATCCCGGTCTTGGAAATTTCATCGACTGCGATGACCTCGTCTGGCAATTTGGCGAACAATTCAGCGTGCAGACCGTCGGCATACGCAACGGGCTGCGCAAAACCGGCAGTGATGTATACAGCAAGTGGCAGGAGCAGGTACTGCGCTATCACGGCGACAAACTGCCCAGGTACGGAGCAATCTGGCTCACCTATTACCCCAACATCATGGTCGAGTGGTATCCCGGCACACTGGTCATCAGCACCCTCGTGCCGCGCGGCCCAGAGGCCTGCACCAACATCGTCGAGTTCTATTACCTCGAGGATATCGCACTGTTCGAACGCGAATATGTGGAAGCGGAGCAAAAAGCCTACAACGAAACCGCGGTGGAAGACGACTTCATTTGCCAGCGCATGCATCGGGGCCGCAAGTCGCTGTACCAGCGCGGCATCGAAGAACACGGCCCTTACCAGTCGCCCACCGAAGACGGCATGCTGCACTTCCATGAATATCTGCGCCGCAATCTGGCACCACACCTCTAATTTACGCCGTTGGAATGATAAAAAAAACCGGCCCTCTGTGGATGCTGATCGCCGGACTGATGTTCGGTAGCATGGCCGTGTTTGTCAAACTGGGCGCGCCCTACTTTTCCAATATTGAACTGGTGTTCTACCGTTCGTTCTTTGGACTGTTGCTTGTTTATGCCATCATGCGATCACAACGCGTCAGCGTCGTCACACAACATTGGATCCCCCACCTGTGGCGCGGCATTTCCGGAACGGTAGCGCTCGGTTTATACTTCTACTGCATCACCGTCCTGCCGCTCGCCACCGCCGTCACGCTCAACTATACCTCCCCGCTGTTCCTCACCCTGTTTATGGTGATCGTGTACAAGGATAAATTCCACCTGCCAATGACCGCCGCTATCGGGCTGGGCTTCTGCGGAGTCGTGTTGCTGTTGCACCCGACCATACAACGCGAACAAGTGCTACCCGGTCTGCTCGGACTGGCCTCCGGCTTCCTAGCCGGCATCGCCTATATCAATGTCAAACAGCTCGGTATCCTGGGCGAACCGGCGCTGCGCACCGTGTTTTATTACACCCTGATTGCCACAGTCGGTAGTGGCGTGTGGATGCTGTTCGGCATGGTGCACGCGATCACCCCGCATGCCATCCCGATCCTGCTCGGACTGGGCAGCACCGGGACACTTGGGCAACTGGCATTGACGCACGCTTACCGTACCGGCAACACGCTGGTGGTGGGCAGCCTGGCATACAGCACCATCGTGTTTGCCAGCCTGTTCGGCGTGCTGCTGTGGCATGAGCTGCTGCCGCTGACCAGCTGGCTGGGCATGGTCCTCATCATAGCGGGCGGTGTGTTAAGCTTATGGCTGACACCCCAACACCCGTCTCCAAAACAATAAATCAAGGAGCAGCAAGAATGATCACCATCGAACAAACCGAAAATCTCGTCAACGTGGCGGTCCTCGGCGAATTCACCATCGCCGACTTCAAGACTTTCGAGGAGCAG
>JBDTCC010000098.1:0-40482 GCA_039923775.1 Gallionella sp.
ACACAACAGGAGATCGACACCGCGATGGAGAGATTGAATAACCGACCCAGAAAACGACTTGGATACCAAACACCCAATCAGGTATTCTTCAAGTCAGGCGTTGCACTTCAAATTTGAACCCGCGATACAAAACAACATCATCCTAAAAAGGTTATGAGATGGGGATATTCGATCGATTCCGTGCAGTTGCACCGTCCGTTAAAAACAGTGCTCTGCAAAACACATCTGAGCAGGACGCGACGCACCTGATCGAGGAAGGACATGCTCTTGAGGCAGAGGGCAAGCTCACCGATGCGATGCAGCACTATCTGGATGCCATTCCATTAGCAAAGAACCCGGCACGAGCTCACCTCAATCTCGGCAATATTCTATTGCTGAAGGGCGATCTCAATGGTGCACTGGATGCCTTCAGCACCGCCATCAAACTTCAACCGGATTATGCGGGCGCTTATTACAACATCGGACATGCCCTGCTGGGAAACGGTCAACTCGACGAGGCCGCAGCGAGTTATCGCCGCGCACTGGAAATACAGCCTGATTACGCCGAGGTGCATTGCAGCCTGGGCGTTGTCCTCAAAGACCTCGGACAACTTGATGATGCGGTGGGAAGTTTTCAGATGGCACTAAAGCTAAAACCCGATCTGGCCGAGGCGCATACCAATCTGGATGTTGCCATTCGTGATATTTTCATCATCGGCAATATGCTGATGGGTAACGGACAATTCGAAGGTGCGGTGGCAAACTTCCGCAGAGTACTGGAGATCAAACCCGATTACGCTGAAGCACACACCACTTTGGGCATGGCTCTGACAGGCCTCGGGCAATTCGAAGGTGCGGCGGCAAGTTACCGGCATGCACTGGAAATCAAACCTGATTTAATCGAGGCTCAAAGCAATTTGGGTGTCGCATTGCAAGAACTTGGGCAATTTGAAAATGCAGCGGCGTGTTACCAGCGGGCGCTAAAGATTGAACCGAACTTAGCTGAGGCGCATAGTAACTTGGGAGTCGTATTACAAGAACTTGGGCAACTTGAAGCCGCGGTAGCGAGCTGCTGGAGGGCATTGAAGATCAAAGCCGATTACGCCGAAGCGCATTACAATCTGGGTAATGTCCTGAAAGATCTCGGACAACTTGAGGCCGCGATGACAAGTTACCGGTGTGCACTGGCGATCAAACCCGATTACGCAGTAGCTCACAACAATCTAGGCAATGTCCTGCAAGAACTTGGGCAACTTGATAACGCAGTGGCAAGTTACCACCAAGCACTGGAACTCAAACCCGATTACGCCAATGCGCATAGCAATTTGCTGCTTGTTCTAAACTACACCGCCAATCACACACCTGAATATTATCTTGAACAGGCACGCCAGTATGGTCGGTCCGTTGCAAAACAAGCGGGGGCACGTTTTTCTGCCTGGCCGTGTTCGGCTCAGCCAGAGCGCCTGCGGATCGGGCTGATGTCTGGCGATTTTCGCAAGCATTCGGTGGGATATTTTCTGGATGGCCTATTAGCTTATCTCGATCCCGCCCGCATCGAATTGATCGCGTATCCGACACACCACGAGGAAGACGAACTTACCACGCGCATCCGCCAGCATTTCTCCGCATGGCAACCGCTGTTCAATCAAAGTGATGAAGCTACCGCCCGCCTGATCCACTCCGATAGTGTGCATGTTCTGATCGATCTCTCCGGGCATACCCAACACAACCGCCTGCCGGTATTCGCCTGGAAGCCGGCACCCGTACAGGTAACCTGGCTGGGATTGCCTACCACGACCGGGGTGGCGGAAATCGATTATGTGCTGGGCGATCTACATGCCATTCCCATGGAATTCAACGATCACTTTTCAGAATCCGTATGGCGAATGCCCGACAGTTATCTGTGCCTTACCGTACCCGATTCTTCCGTAACAGTCGCTACGCTTCCAGCGCTTTCAGCCGGTTATGTGACCTTCGGCAGTTTCAACAACCTGACCAAGATGACCAATGAGGTAGTGGCGGTTTGGGCGCGCGTGCTCAAGTCTGTGCCGAACTCACGGCTGTTTCTAAAGACGAAGCAATTGAGTGATCCGGCAGTCTGTGAGAAGACCCGCCAGCGTTTTGCTGCCTGCGGCATCGCGTCTGAACAACTAATACTGGGCGGCATTCTGGCCTCCCGTGATGATCATCTCGCAGCCTACAACAGCGTGGATATCGCTTTGGACACCTTTCCCTATCCAGGCGTCACCACCAGCGTAGAAGCTTTGTGGATGGGGGTGCCGGTGTTGAGTAAACTTGGCGATAGATTCATTTCACGCACTGCGGGCAGCATTGCCCACAATGCCGGTTTGCCTGACTGGATCGCCGCTGATGAAGATGAGTATGTCGCCAAGGCAGTGGCATTCTCGTCCAATCTCGACAGGCTGGCAGCGCTGCGCGCTGGTCTGCGCCAGCAGGTGCTGGCCTCTCCGCTGTTCGATGCACCTCGCTTCGCGCGGAATTTCGAGGATGCGTTGTGGGGAATGTGGGACCGTTATCAGACTCAACAAGGTAATCTGGAAAGAATGCGAGATGGCGCTGTTTGACGATAAATATGCTCTTGAAGCAGAAGTTAAACCTGATAATGCGATGCAGGACAATGGTGCCGCTTGTCGGATTCGAACTGACGACCTACCGCTTACAAGGCGGTTGCTCTACCAACTGAGCTAAAGCGGCATTAAACACGGGGGAAAATCGGGTTCCTTTGCAAGATGGTGGGTCGGCCGAGATTCGAACTCGGGACCAACGGATTAAAAGTCCGCTGCTCTACCGGCTGAGCTACCGACCCATCGCAAAGGAGCGCGAATTATACGGATATAGCTCTCACTGTCAACGCAAAATCCCCTGTAAAGAATTAAAAATTTATGTCAAGCGGTACATTGTCGGATCATTCACACCGGCTGCAGAAAAACCGGCACGGCGCAAACGGCAAGCATCGCATACACCACAGGCACCGCCCGATTCATCGGCCTGGTAGCATGAAACGGTTTGCGCAAAATCAACACCCAGCGCATTACCCTGGCGCACGATTTCTGCCTTGCTCATATTTTGCAACGGTGCATGCACGGTAAGGGCATGCCCTTCCACCGCGGCTTTGGTGGCGAGATTTGCCATTCGTTCAAAAGCTTCGACATAGGCTGGCCGGCAATCCGGATAGCCGGAATAATCAACCGCATTCACGCCTATAAAAATATCCTGCGCATGCAGCACCTCGGCCCAGGCCAGGGCCAACGACAGCATGATGGTGTTGCGTGCAGGCACGTAGGTCAGCGGAATGCCTTCGGTGGGTTGTTGCGACACCGCGATCTTGTCATCCGTCAGCGAGGATCCTCCGAAACCAGTCAGATCGATGTTCACCACACGGTGTTCATGTGCCTCCAGGATTTGTGCAACACGCTGCGCTGCAGCCAGTTCGGCGTGGTGGCGTTGCCCGTAATCCACGCTCAATGCATAACAGACATAACCCTGAGCGCGCGCCATCGCCAGCACAGTTGCGGAATCCATTCCGCCCGACAAAAGTACCACTGCGTTTCTCTTCATTAATGTCCCGGGGTATTGTTCCATAATAATTTATGCAACTGAACCTGCATGCGCACCGGCAAACGGTCACGCAATATCCAGTTGGCCAACTGGGTGCCATTCATCGTGCCGTGAACCGGCGAAAACAACACTGTGCATTTCCCGGCAAGCTGGTGTTGCTGCAGGATTTGCTTCGCCCACTGGTAATCGCTCTCGTCGCACAACACAAATTTTATTTCGTCATGCCGGGTCAATAATGGCAAGTTTTCCCAGCGATTCTTTGCCACTTCACCGGATCCCGGAGTTTTGATATCCAGCACGCGCATCACGCGCGCGTCCACGACACTAATGTCGAGTGCGCCTCCGGTTTCCAATGACACTTCGTAGCCCGCATCACACAAGTCAGTCAACAATGCCGGACAATTTTTTTGCGCCAGCGGCTCACCGCCAGTGACAGTCACATAGTGCGGTGCATACTCTGCAACTTGCCGGAGAATACCTGCCAGACTCATGCTTTGTCCGCCGGTAAATGCATAAGCCGTGTCACAGTAAACACAGCGTAACGGACAGCCAGTCAGGCGTATGAACACCGTCGGCAAACCAACCCGTCCGGTTTCACCCTGCAGGGAATAAAAAATTTCGCTGACTCTGAGCAGCGTTTCCGGATTGACTTGCGACATATAACTACTGGGTTGCAGCAAGCAACTTTTTGGCTTTGGCAGCGGCTTTGCTGGTGGGATATTTGGCGATGATCTTCTTGAGCGTCTTGTTCGCCGCAACATTGTGCTTCAAACCATGCAGACACTCCGAAATTTTAAACAACACATCGGCTGTTATCGGGGTATCGGGGTAATCCTTGAGCAGGCTCTCGTAGGTATCCAGCGCCCCGCGATAATTCTTGACTGAAAATTGTGCATTCCCCAGATAATATTTTGCATTGGGGACATGTATCGAATCGGGGTACTTCTTGAGAAAGTCCCGAAATGACTTGGCCGCATCCGCATACTTGTCTGCCTGGAATAATCCATATGCAACCGCGAACGCATGATCCTCTGAAACGGGACCGGATGCTTCATCAACAGGAACCGTTGCTTTGACGGCCGAAGCACCGGCTGCTTTGGCAGCTTGTTCTTCAGATTCGAAATGGCGCACGCGCGTATCCAAATCCACATAAAAATCCTTCTGGCGCTTTTCGGCATCCTGCAGGCCGTGCGTAGTTTCTTCATTCTGTCCGCGCAACGTGCGAACTTCAGCATTCAGTGCGTCAATCTGGCTTTGCAGATCGAGCATGGATTTGGTCTGATGCTGGATAGTTTCATCCAGCTTCAGCACACGCGCCCCAAGTTCCTTGATCTGTTGACGTGCCTGATCGTCCTCCAGTATTCCCGCTTGCGCGGGAATGGCAAGACACAGACCCAGCAACAGGAGCGCGCGGTGCATCAGCATGTTTACTACCCCGGCGCTTTACTGGTACTTGATATCGCTCCGGCGATTTTGCGACCAGCATGCCTCGTTGTGCTCGGTGCAGACCGGCTTTTCTTCGCCGTAGCTGACGGTTTCAATCTGGCTGGCCTTCGCACCGCCCAGTACAAGCATCTTCTTCACGCTTTCGGCACGACGCTGACCAAGAGCCAGGTTGTACTCGTTGCTGCCGCGTTCGTCCGCATTGCCTTCAACGCGTACTTTGCGATCGGCATGCTCACTCAAATATTTTGCGTGTGCCATCACAACCGGCTTGTCGGCTTCCTGCACTGCAGAGACATCGAACGGGAAATAAACACTGCGCTTGGCCAAAATGCTGGCCGGGTCATTCAGCGGATCAACAGCGACCATGGGTGCGGGTGCAGGTGCGGCTGCAGGTGTTTCAGCCACCGGAGTTGGCGCAGGCGCAGCTTCGGGTTCTTTCGGTTTCTCGCTGGCACAGGCAACCAGCAAATTTGCCAGCACAATACTGATCAAGAGCTTTTTCATTTTATTTCTCCTTTTACTTGAAAACAGGTTTAAAGATGTGGCCCCCACACCGGTTCGCGGGCATCACCGCTTTGCGTGAACATATGCTGCTGTACACGACCATCGCTGGATACGGTTGCTAATATACCACGACCGCGTGCTTCGCTGGCAAACAGGATAAGTTTTCCATTGGGTGCAAAACTGGGGTTCTTCTCCCAGCCGCCCTGGGTAAGAAACTCCGCCTGCCCGCTCTTAAAATCCTGCGTGGCAATAAAAAATTGACCATTTACGAAATGCGTGTACACAAAGCCTTTGCCATCGGGACTATAGTGCGGTGAAAAATTATTGCCATCGCCAAAAGTCAGACGTTGCTCGGCTCCCCCTGCCACCAGCGTGGTATAGATCTGCGCGCTGCCACCGCGATCCGAGGTAAACAGAAGAGATTGCCCGTCCGGAGAAAAGTTCGGCTCGGTATCAATCGAACCACTGAAAGTAATGCGGCGCAGCCCGCTGCCGTCCGGTCGCACCAGGTAAATTTCAGAACTGCCATCGCGCGTCAACACGACAGCCAAATGCTTGCCGTCCGGCGACCAGGCCGGTGCGCTGTTGCTGCCGCTGAAATCGGCCAGCACCACGCGCTGACGTGTATACAGCGATTGCACATACACAACCGCATGACCGGTCTCAAAACTCACGTAGGCAAGATGGCTGCCATCCGGCGACCAGGCCGGGGACATGATCGGTTCGCTTTGTTCAAGCACGTTTTGTTCGTTGTAACCATCGCTATCCGCGACGATCAGGCTATATTTTCCTTTTCCCTGCCGGTTTACATAAGCGATACGCGTGCTGAACACACCCTCGTCACCGGTCAATTTCTGATAGATCAGATCCGAAATGCGATGACCCACCGCGCGCATCTGATTACCATTCGCCGAGACAGACTGGCCGACCAGTTGTATCTGCTTGACCACATCCAGCAAACGGAAATTTGCTTCAATGCGGCCATTCGGTTGCAATGCAACCGTACCGATCACCAGTGCGTCCGCACCGCGCACCTGCCAGTCCGGATAGCTGACATCCGCCAACTGATGCGGGGATTTACCAATCGGGTCAACCATGCGAAATAATCCGCTGCGCTGCAGATCTCCCACGATCACCGCGTTGATGGATATCGCCAGCTTGTCATCTCCGCCGAACGGCACGATCGCAATCGGAATCTGGTGTTCGCCCGCACCGATAATTTCAATGTTTAAAGCGGCACAGGCCATCGATGCCTGTGCCAATAACAGCAATCCAACCACGCCCCTCAAAATTTGCGATGCCATATTCACCCCTGTTATTCGGTCGGTTTGAATTTTAAATCCAGTTCACGAAATCGATTGAATAAAGTCACATCCGGCGGAACCGGCAACGGATCGGATTTGAGAATCGCCCGATCCACCGCATCGTCATAAGCCGCATTGCCGCTCGACTTTAACGGAACCGCGTTCAGCACTGCACCGCCCGGCAACAATGTCACCCTAAATATGGCGAGAGCATCCTTAGCCACATTCGGCGGCATCACGATATTGCGGCGTATCTTGGCCTGGATCTTAGCCTGGTATTCATCCACCACACGTCCAATCGCCGCGGTCTGTTCTGCCTGTGCCGCCAGTCTCGCCTGCTCCGCCTTTTGTTGTGCGGCCTGTTGCTCGGCCATGCGCACTGCTTCCGGGTTTGGCTTGGCGGCTTTTACTTTTTCAGGCTTGGGCTTGTCCACCTTGACGGCTTTCGTCACCGGTTTCTTTATTTCCGGCTTGGGCTTGGGCACCTCGACGGGAACCGGAACGGGTTTCTTTTTTTCCGGGATCACGATGTCGGGCTGGACTATTTTTTCCGGTTGCGGCGGCGGTGGCACAACCTCGATCTTGGGCGGAACCGGCGGAGCAGCAACTTGATCAGGCAAACTCGACCACAACTGCACAGTCATGGTCGCCGGCAGATAAGCGTGCTGATTCCAATTCAGTCCAAAATACAGCAATGCGAAAAAAATGCCATGCACCAGCAGGGCAAGTATCCCTGCGGGCAGCCTGTTTGGTTCCTGTTGAACCATCGGCCTCATTTGCCGACCTGGGTCAGCAAGCCGACTTTCTGAATGTGTTGCTGCTGCAGAACATCCATCACATTGATGACTTCTTCGTAGCGCACGTTCTTGTCCGCGGAAATCACCACCGCCTGATCGGCTTTGTTTGCCTGCCGGGCTTTCAGTATCGCGATCAGTTCAGCGCGCGACACGCGGCTTTCCTGACCGCCCCTGGCGTGATCGCGCAACGCCAGCGTGTTGTCTTTCTTGATGATGACTTCCAGCGGGGCAAGCGACGGGGCAAGCGACTTGGACACGCTGGGCAAATCGATCTGACCGGGATTCATCAAGGGTGCGGTGACCATGAAGATCACCAGCAATACCAGCATCACGTCGATATAAGGCACGACGTTTATTTCGTTCATCAGGCGGTTGCCGGGGCGGTTGCTGAGTTTCACACACACCTCTCAAACTGTTCGGCAGATTTGGCGTTCATGGCTGCACCTCCGACGTTACCGGCATAGCCAACCGATTGCGGGGTGAGGTGCAAGGCAGCCATTCCCGCACCCGTCGCTATCGCGCACCGTGTCATGGCTGCCGCTGCAATACGTTGGAAAATTCTTCGGTAAAACTGTCGAAGCGCGTGGAGAGACGATTGATCTCGTGCGCGTAGCGGTTGTAGGCCACCACGGCAGGAATCGCAGCAAACAGGCCCATCGCGGTCGCCACCAGCGCTTCGGCGATGCCGGGTGCAACGTGGGCCAGCGTTGCCTGACCCACATTCGCCAAACCGCGAAATGCATTCATGATCCCCCACACCGTACCGAACAACCCCACATAGGGACTCACCGAGCCGACCGAAGCGAGGAACGCCAGATGCGATTCCAGCCTGTCCATCTCGCGCTGGTAAGTCGCGCGCATCGCACGACGCGTACCGTCCATCACCGCACTGGCTTCCACATCATGCTGCTTTTTCAATTTCACGAACTCGACAAAACCGGCGGCAAATATGCGCTCCAGTGCGCCATGGTTGCTCAGCGCACTGCTGTTTGCATATTTGTAGAGCTCGTTCAAATTCTGGTTGTGCCAGAACGCATCCTCGAATTCTTCGGTCATTCTGATTTCGTCGCGAATGGTGAACATCTTTATAAAGATATACCACCACGACATTAATGACACCAACAACAGCAAGCCCAGCACCAGTTGCACCAGCACGCTGGCATTGCTGACAAGGTGCACAAACGACAAATCCTGCGTTACTTCCATTTCGGTTATACCCCGTTCAAATTTTCAATTTTTCGCGCAACATTTCCGGCACGCTGACCGGCTTGAAACTTTCCAACGAAACACAGACCAGGTGTATTTCTGCCTCGGTCAGCAATTCATCGCCGCGCAGCCCCTCCGACTCTTCCACAACGAATTTTCCACCATGAGTGCCGTGGCTCAGCGGCGACTCCCGCCCCGATTGCGTTGGTGTCAACTCCACATCCAGCTTGCTGGATAGTGGGTTGCCCGCTTTTAGTGCAACGCCGTGTCGCCGGCACACCGTCTGCAGCAATGAAATTCGACTGCGGCCGATGTCCTTGATCTGCACAGTCACATCCAGCGCATCATCCAGCAGCGCTGGCTTGAGATAATCCAGTTTCATCGAGCGCACCACGAACACCACACCGAATCCCTTCATCAATCCGGCATTGCTGTACCCGTGGGCGCGCAGCCACTCAGTCCGCGCACGCTCCATAAAGTTCAAATAGTTGGCGTGATAGACCACCCCGCCCGCATCGGTGTCCTGAAAATATACCCGGACCGGCAGTGAAAAAACTTTGTTTTTGCTCATGTCAGCGATCATCGTCCAGCGGAAGTTCGGCATTGACCGGCCGGGTACCCGCCGGGTTGTTGGCGACCACCAAACCAAAATGGCGATAGGCGATCGCGGTGGCCATGCGTCCGCGCGGCGTGCGCTGCAAATAGCCCTGCTGGATCAAATAGGGTTCCAGCACATCCTCGATGGTGTCGCTCTCTTCGCCGATCGCGGCGGCCAGATTGTCCAGGCCGACCGGGCCGCCGAGAAATTTCTCGATCACGGCCAGCAACAATTTCCTGTCCATCACATCCAGTCCGTGCGAGTCCACATCCAGCATGGTCAACGCGGCATCGGCCACCTCACGGGTCGCATCCCCGTCCGCCCTGACATCGGAGAAGTCGCGCACGCGGCGCAGCAAGCGGTTTGCGATACGCGGTGTACCGCGCGAACGTTTGGCGATCTCCAGCGCGCCGTCATCGGTGAGGTTCATCTTCAGCAGGCCGGCCGAGCGCATCACGATGCGTTGCAATTCCTGCGGCGTATAAAACTCCAGCCTTGCGACGATGCCGAAGCGGTCGCGCAACGGGTTGGTGAGCATGCCCGCGCGCGTGGTTGCGCCGACCAGCGTGAACGGTGGCAGATCCAGCTTCACCGAACGCGCCGCCGGACCCTCGCCGATCATGATATCGATCTGGTAATCCTCCAGCGCGGGATAGAGTATCTCTTCCACCACCGGAGACAGGCGATGGATCTCGTCGATGAACAGCACATCATTGGGCTCGAGATTGGTCAGCAATGCGGCAAGATCGCCTGCGCGTTCCAGCACCGGGCCGGAGGTATGGCGCAGATTAACGCCCATCTCGCGCGCGATGATCTGCGCCAGGGTGGTCTTGCCCAGACCGGGTGGTCCAAACAACAGCACGTGGTCGAGCGGCTCTGCGCGGCGCTTCGCCGCTTCGATGAATATCTCCAGTTGCCCGCGGATTTTTTCCTGGCCGACATACTCGTCGAGCTGCTTGGGACGCAACGCGCGTTCAATCACCTCTTCATGCTGGGAAGAGGCGGTAGGCGCAACTATCCGGCTGAAATCGGGGCGCGGCTGTGCGGAGAGGTCATCGTTGTGTATCATTTGGCGGGTTGCTTTTCATACGCAGGATAGTTTCCATTCTGAAAGATTTTCATTCACAAAATCACGCAGGGCCATTTCGTGCTGGAAATAACAGCTTGCTTGTGATTATAGCGCAGCGATGATGAATTTCTTCATGCGTTTGGCCACACGGATCCAATAATTGATCCGGTTGTTGTCCGGCGCATGCATGCAGGAAAGCTTCACGGCCACCGGTGCGCGGCTTTGCCGCTCCATCGCCTGGCGCCGGTTCAGGGATAAATTTAATGCGCGTGTTGCGTGGCAGGATTGTCTGCACAACGGATTGCCGGATTGTTGTATTAAACGCGCAGGGCCTGACTTATACTTTGCCGTTTTCAATCAAGGGAAACCCTGCCCATGTCCAGCCCGCTTTTTTCCCCATTCGACTTGCGCCAACTCACCCTGACGAACCGTATCGTGATCGCCCCGATGTGCCAGTATTCCGCACTGGACGGGAACGTGGGCGACTGGCACCTGATGCATCTGGGACATCTGTCACACAGCGGGGCCGCCATGCTGATTATGGAAGCGACCGCGGTCGAGAAAGATGGGCGTATAACACCCGGCTGCACCGGTCTGTGGAGCGACGCCAACGAGGTCGCATTCGTCCGCGTACTGAAAGCGCTAAGACAATATTCATCCATGCCCATCGGGATCCAGCTGTCTCATGCCGGACGCAAGGCTTCCTGCGCGGTGCCGTGGCACGGCGGCAAGCAATTGCCCGAACAGGACGGTGGCTGGACAACGGTAGCGCCGTCCGCAATCCCGTTCAGTGAATCCGATGCCGCCCCGATTGAGCTGGATAGGCGCGGCCTTGAGCGGATACGCGATGCCTTCGTGCAGGCTACGCAGCGAGCCGATCGACTCGGGATCGATTTAATCGAACTGCATGTTGCCCACGGCTACCTGCTGCACCAGTTCCTCTCGCCACTCGCCAATTTGCGCACTGATGAATATGGCGGAAGCCTGGAAAACCGCATGCGTTTCCCGCTGGAGGTATTTGCGGCGGTGCGTGCCGCATGGCCTGAACACAAACCTCTGGGGGTGCGCGTCTCGGCCACCGACTGGGTGGAAGGCGGATGGGATCTGGAGCAGACCGTGGCATTGGCAAACGCACTGAAGGCGCTGGATTGCGACTATATTCACGTCTCCAGCGGCGGACTGTCACCCAAACAGCAAGTGGCGATCGCGCCGGGATACCAGGTACCGTTTGCCCGGCGTATCAAGCAGGAAACCGGGTTGTCCACCATTGCGGTCGGCCTGATCACCGAGCCGAAACAAGCCGAAGCCATCGTTGCAGAAGACAGCACCGATCTGGTGGCTCTGGCACGCGGCATACTCTATAACCCGCGCTGGCCATGGCACGCCGCCGCGGAGCTGGGTGCGCAAATATCCGCACCGCCGCAATACTGGCGCAGTGCGCCTGCCAGTCTGTTCAAACCTGAAAACTGATTCCGACCCGGGAGAAATCCATCAGCCGGCTTGCGTCCCGCCGGCGCTCTCCAGCAGACCCGCTTCCAGATAGATATCCACCCCGCCTGCCGGTTTGATCGCCGCGGCGGGAATGTCCATTCCATTGTGCCAACCCTGCACGGCCTGTCGCTTGGACTCTCCCGTAACCAGAAACATGACCTGACGCGCGGCGCTTAAACGGTTTGCGCTGAGCGAGACCCGCTCGGGCGGCGGCTTGGGCGCATCGTGAACGGCAAGGACTGCGGGCGCATCCGGCGTGTTGCCCGGATCGTGATGCGGAAACAGGCTGGCGGTGTGTCCGTCCTCGCCCAGCCCCAGCAATACCAGGTCGAACTGTTCGACGCGGTCCACGATATGCGCATATCGGCGTGCGGCCAATTCGGCGCCCCGGTCCGCCTCGATGACATGAATTTGTGTTGCAGGAATGCCGACATGATCGAGCCAGGCCAGCCCGGCCATTCGACTGTTGCGCCCGGCATGATCGGCCGGCAGACAGCGTTCGTCACCAAAATACACATGCCATGCAAGCCAGCCGGTATCCGCCGATCTCAGGGATTCATAAATTCTTCGCGGGGTGTTGCCACCGGCCAGCACGATGTGAAATTCGTTACGCCGGCCGATAGCCAATTGTGCCGTCTGCAGGATCGTGTGCACTGCGGCCGCTTCCAGTTCTTCGGTCGTACTGTAATTGTGCCAGCGGCAAGACACGGCAACTCAGCGCGGTTCGATACGGGACAAATGCCGTGCCACGGATAACCACGCTCCCAGCCAGCCGAGATACATCGAGAACAGCAACAGCGTCAGGCTGTCGCCCAGCGACAGCGGATGCAACTCGAATTGGCTGGCGTAGAGCTGCGCGAGTGCGGCCATCTGGTGATTGAGCAGCAACAGGCTGATACTGATGATGAGCCATGCCATGATGCCGCCAAGCAGTCCCTGGATCGCACCGAAATACACGAAGGGGCGGCGGATGAACGCGTTGGTCGCGCCTATCAGTTTGGAGACTTCAATCTCTTCGCGCTGGGTGAGAATCTGCAGGCGGATGGTGTTGAAGGTGATCGCGACCAGCGCAAGGCTGAGCAGACTGGCGAGGATCAATACCAGCACCCGCCCGAATTTGAGGATGGCTTCAAGCTTGTAGGCCCAGGCTGAATCGAGTTGCGCCTTCTCCACCCCGGGCAGTTTGGCCAGCTCGGTGCGTAGCCCCTCCAGCGCCTGGGCTGCGCTTGGTTTGGGATGAACGATGAAGGCATCCGGCAACGGGTTCTGGCTCAAGCTTCCGATCACATCGGCAAGTCCGGAGCTTTGTTTGAGTTGCTCCAGCGCCTGCGCACGGGGAATGAACTCGACGCTTGCAATGGACGGCTGCTGTTCCAGCTGTTTGCGCAGCTTGTCAACGTCATCCGATTTGGCATCCCTCCCCAGGAACAGGCTGATCTGGGGAGTGCCGGAGAATTGTGCGACCAGGCCCTGTGCATTCTGGAGCAGCACATACATGCCGGCGGGTAAACTGAGTGCGATGCCAATGGCCAGAATATTGAAGATTCCCGCCAGTTTCGATGCGAACATGCGCCGCAATACGCCGATATTTTGATCGAATGCATGCCTCATGTCTGCAGCTCTCCCTGCTTGAGCGCAAGCACACGCGCATCGTTATTTCTCAACACGCTTTCATCATGCGTGGAAATCAGCAGCGTGACGCCGACCTGGTGAAAGGATTTGAATATATCCATGATCTCCTGCGCATATTCGGTATCCAGATTGCCGGTCGGCTCGTCGGCCAGCAGGATGGCCGGACGATTCACGATCGCGCGCGCGATGCACAGGCGTTGTTGTTCGCCCCCGGACAGCGCAATGGGATTGGACTTTTCACGCTTGAGCAGGCCCACCTTGTCGAGTGCGGCACGCACCCGCTTGTGGCTTTCGCGGTAATCGAATCCGCATATCTGCAGTGGCAGCATCACGTTGTCGAACACGTTGCGTTCGAACAGCAGCTTGTGATCCTGAAAGATGATGCCGAGGTTGCGGCGCAAAAACGGCAGTGCGCGGCTTTTGAGCACACCGACGTTCTGATGGTTGACCAGCACGCTGCCGAGATTGGGCCGCTCGATCGCGGCAATCAGTTTGAGCAGGGTGCTCTTGCCCGCGCCGGAGTGCCCGGTGAGGAATACCATCTCCCCCGCGGCGATCTCGAACGAGACGTTCTTCAACGCCTGGTAGCCGCCCGGGTAGCGTTTGTTGACCTGATCGAATTTAATCATTGAAGCACCGAATCATTTTGTGGGTGGGAACATTCCTCATTCGTGCAGCCCCAGCAGTGCCGCGACAAAGTCTTCCGCGACAAAGGGTCGCAGGTCGTCGAGTCCCTCGCCGACACCGATGAATCGTACCGGAATGGGAAGCGCCCCGTGATGAGAAGAATGGGCAATCGCGGCGATCACACCGCCCTTGGCTGTGCCGTCCAGCTTGGTGAGGATCAGACCGGTGACCCCGAGCGCCTGATCGAAGGCCTTGACCTGGCTCAGCGCGTTCTGCCCGGTGTTGGCATCCAGCACCAGCAGCACCTCGTGCGGCGCCCCTGCAGAGGTTGAAGTCGGGGGCAGCACTTTGGCGATGACGCGCTTCACCTTCTTGATCTCTTCCATCAGGTTTGCCTGGGTAGTCAGCCGCCCGGCAGTGTCGGCCAGCACCACGTCGATATTGCGCGCCTGTGCGGCTTGTATCGCATCGTAGATCACCGCGGCGGCATCGCCGCTCTGTTGCGCGATGACCGTCACGTTGTTGCGTTCGCCCCAGGTCATCAGTTGTTCGCGCGCAGCCGCGCGGAACGTGTCGCCTGCCGCGAGCAGCACCGACAGGCCCTGGCCCTGCAGGTATTTGGCCAGTTTGCCAATTGAGGTGGTCTTGCCCGCACCGTTCACCCCCACCATCATGATGACGAAAGGTTTGTGCGTGGAGGCATCGAGTGGTTGCGCCAGTGGCTTGAGCAGTTTGAGCAGGCAATACGCGAGCGCTTCCTTCATCTGTGATGCCTCGCTAAGGCGTTGTTCTTTGACGTGATAGCGCAGGTCGGCCAGCACTGCGCGGGTCGCATCCATACCGACATCGGCGGTGATCAGGATGGTTTCCAGCTCCTCGTAAAGATCGTCGTCTATCTTCCCGCCGCGGCTGAAAAGGCCGGTCAGTTGGTCGCCGGTGCGCGCCAAGCCGGATTTAAGTTGTGCGAACCAACCTAAACCCTGCTTGTCTGTCATGCCCGGATCGCTGTCGGGTCCGGATGATTTTTTTTTCAGGAAATTGAACATCTCTTTACATTTTAGCAATGCGGGTAATGCCCGGCCTGTACACCAAGGCTGGACGAGCTTTAGCAGGGGGTAACACTGGCAGGATGTCTGCGTCGATCATATGGTTATTGGTATTGAACGTAGTCCGGGGGCAAATAAATGTCGCATAATGCATGCGTATTTTATGCCGATTATGGGTTGAAGGGTTCCGATTTATTCGTTGAAGGGTCTGACCGAATTTTTTGTTGAAGGGTTTGAAGAAATGATGAGAACTATCCTGATTTACATTCTGCTGTTTCTGGGGCTGTCGTACAACATCGCACAAGCGGAGGTGTTCGAGCGCACCCTGGCAAACGGCCTGAAAGTCATCGTCAAGGAAGATCACCGCGCGCCGGTGGTGGTGCAACAGGTCTGGTACAAAGTCGGCAGCATCGACGAAAGCACCGGGACCACCGGCGTGTCGCACGCACTGGAGCATATGATGTTCAACGGTACCAAGACCGTACCGGCGGGCGAATTTTCCAAGCGCATCGCGGCTGCAGGCGGAAGCGAGAACGCGTTCACCAGCACCGATTACACCGCCTATTTTCAGCAACTGTACAAATCCAGATTGCCGCTGGCAATGAAGCTGGAAGCCGACCGGATGCAGAATCTCAATCTGACCCAGAAGGAATTCGGCAAGGAGATCAAGGTGGTCATGGAAGAACGGCGCATGCGCACCGACGACAACCCGCAGGCGCTGATGAATGAAATCATGATGGCGACCAGTTATGAGGAGCATCCCTACCACAACCCGGTGATCGGCTGGATGAGTGACCTGCAGAATCTCACGGTAAATGATGTCAGGGTTTGGTATAAATCATGGTATGCCCCCAACAACGCCACCCTGGTCATTGCCGGCGACGTCAAGCCCGAGGAAGTATTCGCCCTGGCAAAACGCTATTACGGTTCCATCCCCAGACGTGTATTGCCGCAGCGGCACAATTTTTTCGAGCCCAGGCAGGCGGGAATCAAACGCGTCGTCGTTAAAGCACCCGCAGAGTTGCCCCGGCTCGAGATGGTCTATCACACACCGGTGCTGAGGGATCCGAAAAATGATTGGAAACCCTACGCGCTGGATGTGCTGGCAGGCGTGCTGGATGGCAACGATTCGGCGCGCCTCAACCAGCATCTGGTGCGCGAGCAGCAGGTCGCCATTTCAGCGGACGCGGGCTATGACGATGCGTCGCGCGGACCCAGCCTGTTTACCCTGGATGCCACGCCGAGCACGGGCAAGACCGTCCAGGATGTCGAGGCTGCGTTGCGCGGCCAGATCGCATTGCTGGTGAAAGACGGCGTGAGCGAGGACGAATTGAAACGCGTCAAGGCACAGGTGATGGCGGGTGAAGTTTACAAGCGCGACTCGGTGTTCTACCAGGCCATGCAGATCGGCCAGATGGAAAGCATCGGGCTCGGCTATCAGGCCATACCGGTGATGCTGGAGAAACTTCAGGCGGTGACCGCGAAACAAGTGCAGCAAGTCGCCAAAGAATTTTTGCAGGACGACAATCTGACCGTCGCGGTGCTTGATCCGCAGCCGCTTTCAGGAAAAAAACCACAACAAATGTCTGAGGGAGGATCATCCAATGTACGCTAATGCAAAACTGGTCAAAGCTTTAGGGACTGCGGCTTTATGCTGTATTTCAACCCTCGCCAGCGCCACACCCGTCATCCAGCATTGGCAGAGTGCCAGCGGTGCAAAGGTGTTGTTCGTGGAAAATCACGATCTGCCGATGCTGGATGTAGCGGTGACGCTGCAGGCGGGTAGCAGCTTTGACGCGCCGGGTAAATCCGGCGTGGCGGGTATGACCCACCAGTTGCTGGACTCGGGTGCGGGCGGATTGAGCGAGGACCAGATCTCGCGCGGCATGGCGGACATCGGCGCGCAATTTGGCGGCGACTTCAACCAGGACAGCGCGAGCGTTTCGCTGCGCACATTGAGCAGCGCGGCACAGCGCAACAAGGCCTTGGACATCATGGCGCGGGTGCTGCAGCACCCCGAATTCCCGGAAGCAATCCTGTCGCGTGAAAAAGTGAGGCTGATCGCCGCCCTGAAAGAGGCGGAAACCATGCCGGAGAGCATCGCCGAGAAGGCCTTCCAGAAAGCGGTATTCGGCACACATCCGTATGCACTGATCGGCTCGGGCGAAGTCGGTACGGTGGGAAACATCACCGTGCAGGATATGCGCGATTTCTACCAGAACCATTACCAGGCTGACCATGCCGTGGTCGCCATCATGGGCGATGCGACCAAAGCACAGGCTGAAGCAATCGCCCAGCAACTCACCGCGCAATTACCGCAATCTCCCGCGCCTGCCGCGTTGCCCGAAGTCACGATGAAGATTGCCGCGAGCGAGTTGCGCATCCCGCATCCTGCCAGCCAGAGCCATATCCTGATCGGTGCGCCCGGCGTGGCGCGCGGCGATCAGGATTATTTTCCGCTGTTCGTCGGCAATTACATTCTGGGGGGCGGCGGTTTCGAGTCACGCCTGATGAACGAGGTGCGCACAAAAAGGGGGCTGGCTTACAGCGTCTACAGTTATTTCATGCCGCTCAAGCAGCCCGGGCCTTTCCAGATCGGTTTGCAAACCAAAAAGGACCAGGCTGATGAGGCATTAAAACTGGTGCGCAACACGCTGACAAATTTCATCGCCCAAGGGCCGACCGAACAGGAGTTGCTTGCCGCCAAACAAAACATCATCGGCGGCTTTCCGTTGCGTATCGACAGCAACCGCAAGATACTCGGATATCTGAGCGTCATCGGTTACTACAACCTGCCGCTGACTTATCTGGACGATTTCACTCATAACATCGACAAGGTGACCGTGGCGCAGATCCGCGATGCTTTCAAACGTCACATCAATCCCCAGGCGATGGCAACCGTGATCGTGGGCGCTCCCGACGAAAAGGTGACAAAATAGCGGGCACGATGAACAAGGTCAGAATCATCGGCGGTGAACTGCGCAGCCGCGTGCTCAGCTTTCCGGATGCGGACGGATTGCGCCCCACACCGGACCGCGTGCGCGAGACACTGTTCAACTGGCTGGGGCAGACACTTTACGGCCGCACCTGCCTGGACCTGTTCGCCGGCAGCGGTGCATTGGGGCTCGAGGCCGTTTCGCGCGGGGCCGAACGGGTGGTGATGGTGGAGATCGATCGTGCCGCCCTGCGTGCCTTGCAGGACAATGTCAGCAAGCTGGGCTGCGTGAATGTGTCCGTGCAGGGGCAGGATGGGCTAGAATTCGTTCTTCGTGATGCACACAGGTACGATGTGATTTTCCTGGACCCGCCGTTCCAGAAAGATTATCTGCCCGGACTGCTGGAAGTCCTGCCACGGCTGCTGAATGAAAACGGCGTGGTGTATGTCGAGTCGGGGGCAGCGATAACTGCCCCTCCGCCTTGGCAGACGGTGAAATCCGGCAAGGCCGGGCAGGTGTATTACCAGTTATTAAAAATTAAATAAATCCACTTTTGTGGGATGAAACGCAAGGAGCCGCGCAGCGAATGACGCAGGCATATCAGGCTGATAGACCAGGAATGAGCGAGCACGCGACGCCGCGGTTCGCCCTCAAAATGGATTTAATATGATCAAGGTTGTTTATCCGGGTACGTTTGATCCTATCACCCGCGGCCACGAGGATGTGGTGCGGCGTGCCGCCGGATTGTTCGATGAGGTGATCGTGGCAGTGGCTGAAAGCCGCGAGAAAACCCTGTTCTCGCTGGACGAGCGGGTGGAAATCGCGCTTGAAGTGTTCGCCGACTTTTCCAACGTGCGCGTCGAGGGCTTCAACGGCCTGTTGATGAACTTTGTCCAGGTGCATGATGCCAGGGTGGTATTGCGCGGATTGCGTGCGGTGTCGGATTTTGAATATGAGTTTCAGCTGGCCGGCATGAACCGCAATCTGTATCCCGAGGTCGAGACCCTGTTTCTGACTCCGGCGGAGCAGTACACCTTCATTTCGGCCACCATGGTGCGCGAAGTCGCACGCTTCGGCGGCGATGTCGGTAAATTTGTGTCGCCCTATGTGATGGGAAAATTGCAGCAAAAGTATCAATCACGGCAAGATTAATTGCCAGGAACCGTTTAGATCAAGGAAGACAAGCATGGCACTGATGATTACCGATGAATGTATCAATTGCGACGTATGCGAGCCGGAATGCCCGAATGATGCGATCTCCCAGGGCGATACCGTTTATGTCATCGACCCCAAAAAATGCACCGAATGCGTGGGCCACTACGATACGCCGCAATGCGTGGAAGTATGTCCGGTGGACTGCATCCCGATGAACCCCGAGGTCGTTGAAAGCAAGGAACAGTTGCAAATCAAATATGAGAAGTTGATGGCCGCGAAGGGCAAATAACTTCCACCCTGACCAAATCAGGGAGTTTTCCAGATACCGGCAATCGCCTTCGCGTCACGACTCGCACCCAGCACGGGCAGCCCGTAAAAGTCGAGCAGTGTACACAGCACGCTGTAGTGATCGATGCGCTGCATACTGACACCCCGCTTCACCATCGGTCCCACAAATATTGTGGCGACATGATTCTCCGCACGGAAGTTGTCCTCATCCCATGTGAGTATCAGCAAGCTGTTGTGCCTGAACGCCCAGGTCACGTATGGCTCGATATGTTCCTGCAACCAATGGTCCGCGTCCTCGAAGCTGCCGTCGTGCATATCGTTGTTCTGGTCCGGGATCACAAAAGAAACAGTCGGCAACCTGGAAAAATCCCGCGGAAAATCCGCAAAGCGTTGATTGATTCCGGCCGGCAAGCGCGAGCCTTGCCAGTTTGATGCCGGATTGTGTTTGCGCTGATACGCACCCGATGCGCAGCCCAGATAATCTGTTTCCGGCAACGATTCCGAATAGGTAACGAAACTGAACCCCGCATCCAGCAGGCTCGATGCGAGATTGCCATTATTGAAAGTATGCAGACAGGAATCGTTGGTGACGCCCTGGGTGGAACCCGAAAACAGCGCCAGATAATTCGGCAGGCTGGGATGCGCGACACCATGAGAATCGGTGAACAGCATGCCGCGTTTCGCCAGCGTATGGATATACGAGGCTCCGTTGTGCTTGTTCATTATCTGGGCGTAGCCGTGATTCTCCTCGATGATAATAACGATATGATCTGGGCGCGGCAATTGCTCCGCCAGCGCAGCCGGCACGGACAATACGGCCAGCAGCGTAATGGCAAGCAGGCGGCGCATCGCGATGATCCGGTCAGGCGACACTATGGCTATTTCCCTGCTTCATCAATCTGTTTCTTCGAGGCAGCCGTCGCATCCTGAACCATCTGGTCCACACCCCTGGCCTTTTCAAGCGCTTCACGTTGCGGCGCGGCAATTTTCGGCGCGGCAGGTTTGTCGCAGGCGGTGAGTGTCAGGACAACTGCAAGCAGGATGAATTTCATGTTTCCTCCGATCTGGTAATTTTGCAAAAATACAAACCCGGTGGTGGAAGTCCTGATTTAGACGGGAACCACTCTAGCACAAACCGTAATTACTTCTGGCAACTCCCGCAATAGAAACTGGAGCGCTGTCCCTGTTTGATTTGCCTGACAGGCGCACCGCAGCGGCGGCACGGCTCCCCTGCCCTGCCATAGACCCAATAGGTCTGCTGGAAATAGCCGGCCTGGCCCGATGTGTTGACGAAGTCGCGCAGTGTGCTGCCGCCAAGCTTGATGGCTTCGTCCAGAGTTGTGCGTATTTCCGCAACCAGTTTGGCGCAGCGCGGCAGGCTGAGTTTGCCTGCGGCAAGCTGCGGCCGGATGCCAGCGCGGAACAGGGATTCGTTGGCGTAGATATTGCCTACGCCGACCACGACATGGTTGTCCATGATGCATTGCTTGATGCTGACGCTACGCCCGCGCATGACTCGGTGGAGATAGCCCGCATCGAAGCCATCTTCCAAAGGTTCCGGGCCCAGTGTCGCGAGCAGCGGATGAGTGGCCGGATCACTCTTATGCCACAACACCGCGCCAAAGCGGCGCGGGTCGCGCAGGCGCATCAGCGTGCCGTTGTCCAGAATCAGATCGAAGTGGTCATGCTTTTCCGGCGGTGTGTTCGCAGGCAGGATGCGCAGGCTGCCGGACATGCCCAGATGCAGGAGCAAGGTGCCGCTGCCGCAATCCATCAGCAGGTACTTGGCACGACGCTTGAGTGTGGCGATGGTGCATCCGCGCAACAGCCCGGGCAGGTTTTTCGGGATCGGCCAGCGCAGACTGCCGTTGCGGATCACGACGTCTGCAATCCTGAGTCCGGTTAGGTGTGCGGCCAGACCGCGGCGCGTGGTTTCTACTTCGGGAAGTTCAGGCATGGGCTAATAAATTGATTAAGAGCGGCGGCGTTTCCACCACAGATAACCCCCCGCACCTGCCAGCAGCAGGGGCAAGCCCAGCAGAAAGATGCCGCTGATGATACCGAGCTGGGTTTTGCTTAGTTCCAGCTTGCTGTCCTTTGACGGGCGCAGCTTCTGCGTGATCAGGTGTTCCTCCCCGGCAAGCCAGTTCACCATGTTCAAACCCATATCTACATTGCCCCCATTACCAGCGAAGCTGTTGGAGAGGAACTCGCCGTTGCCGACCACCACAATGCGCTGCTCCCTGTTATTGATGTTCCGTTGCAATGCCATTGCGACCACAACGGGACCGCGGGTGTCATACCGCTTGTCGAAGCGCAGTTGCGAAACTTTGTCTTTCGGCACATTTCGGCTCACCCATCCGCGCGGGGCGACTTCCACCAAAACATGGTGTTGCCAGTCCTGGTTGTCATTCCACAGTAGCGGCCGTGCGGAAGGAAATGCAGTGGTCAGGTCGAAATGGCGGGTGATTGCGTGGGGCGGATAATCGGCGGCCAGCGACCAGTCTGCCGGAGCATTCATCTGGATCGCGGCCGGATCGATCACGATGCCGGGCGGAAGCTGCAGGTCGAGTTTTTCGGCGAGGCGTTCCAATCCGTGCAAGGGACCGTGATCGACCAACCACAGCAGATTGCCGCCGCGATCGACATAGCGCAGCAGCTTATCCACTTCGCCGGGCATCAGGTCAACCTGCGGCTGGGTGATCACCAACACGCTGACATTGTCCGGCACATCCTGCGCCAGGGCCAGATTGAGGCTGCCGAGATGAAAACCGGTTTGCTTGAGCTTGGCGCCAAACAAGGAACCGAGGTCGAAATTGGCGATACCGTCCAGCTTGGGCTCGCCGTGACCGGTCAGATACATCACGGTTTGATCGCGAGTGTGCGCCAAACGCAGCAAGGTGCCGGTAACGATCTGTTCGTTTATCTTGGTCAAGTGTTCGCTGCGCCCGGCGTATTCGATCACCATTTCGCCGTTGAAGCGGATTTGCGCGGCGCGGGCTTTGTCGGTTTCCTTCGAGGGGTCGACGAAGACCAGATTGATGTCGGGCTTGTAGCGTTGATAGAGCGACAGGAAATCGCGAATAATCTTGCGTATGTTGCCCAGACGCGCGTCCTGCTCGGTGGCATACACGGTGATATTCACCGGGCCATCCATCTGTCTGAGAACCTCGATACTGTCGGGTTCCAGACTGTTGATGGTGTTGTAGGTGACATCGCGCTGCACGTGATGGCTCGCGGCGAAATAGCCCAGACCGCTTGCGGTGCCGATCAAAGCAACCGCAAACAACAGGTTGCGGAACACGTGTGCATTGAGAATTTTACGCAGCATGTTTCACCCGTAGACGCGATTGTTGCGCAAGCGCCTGATGGCCAGCAACAGGAACAAAGTTGTGAACAAAACAAAGAATGCCGCATCGCTGCTGTCCAGCAGTCCATCGTTGAAATTCTGGAAGTGATGGAGCGGCGAGAAAAAATGCCAGGGGGAATCTTCCGCTGCCGCGCCGATATCGGCCAGCCACAAACCGAGCAGCACCGCCAGCGCACCGATGGCCGCGATGATCGGTTGTGCAGTGAGCGCGGAAATATACAGTCCCAGCGCGATATAACTGGCGGTGAGCAAGAGCAGGCCGAAGATATTGCTCAGCAGCAGACCATTGTCAAGATTTGTGCCGAATGACAGGGTGTAGAGCATCAGCGGCACGCCGGTCATAAGCAAACCCAGAAAGACCAGCAAACCGAAAAATTTTCCGAGCACGATATGCAGATCGGACAACGGCGCCGAAAGCAGCAGTGCAAACGTCTGGTTGCGACGCTCCTCGGCGATCAGGCGCATGGTGAACAGCGGCACCAGCATCATCATCAGCAGAGCGACTGTGTTGAACATCGGTGTCGCGACCGTGTTGGTCACCCCCGGCGGATTGGCGAGTTGGGCGAGTTGCGGTTGCACTTCGAGGAATGCGTCCAGCCGCGCCAGAAAAAACCAAGCGAAAATGAATTGCAATGCCGCCAGGATGAACCAGGTGGATGGCATCGCAAACAGGCTGCGCAGTTCGCGCGTGGCGAGCAGGCGGATCATCGTTCCGCTCCCGGAACGGGACTGCCCGATGGACGGTGCAATGAATCGCCTGCACCGGGCTGCGCCTTTGTGGCCGTTTCCGCATCGGTGATTCTGACGAACACTTCTTCCAGAGTGGCCTGTAGCGGCGTGAGCTGCTCCAGTTGCCAGCCTTGCTGTTCTGCCATGCTGAGCAGCGCACCTTTGGGATTTTGATCCGCACCGTGCAACACGCGGAACTGCGTGGCTGAAAGTTGCTCTACATGAGTGATGCCGGCGACAGCCTCCAGCACACTTAACAACGGCGGGTTGTGCAGACCGATGACGAATCCCGATACGCTGCCGTGTTGCTGCATGTGCTCGCTGGTGTCGCCATAGATCAATTTGCCGTGCTGCATGATTTCAACGCGATCGCAGACGCTTTCCACTTCGCTGAGCAAATGTGTGGAGATGATCACGCTGTGGGTGTCGCCCAATTCGCGGATAAGTGAACGAATATCGCGGATTTGCGCTGGATCCAGGCCGACGGTCGGTTCGTCCAGCACGATTACGGAGGGGCGGTGGATGATGGCCTGCGCGATACCGACGCGTTGCTGATAACCCTTGGACAGGGTGCCGATATTCTTTTTGCCGACTGCGTCCAGACCGCAGCGTTGTCTGGCCTGCGCCAGCGCTGCGGGGACATCTGCGGTTTTCATGCCGCGCAAGCGCGCAGCAAATTTCAGGTAATCATTCACGCTGAGCTCACGGTATAACGGCGGGGATTCGGGCAGGTAACCCAGGTGCGCTTTCGCCAGCACCGACTTGCGCAACAGGCTGATACCGCAGATTTCGATATCGCATGCATCTGTTTCGGCTCTGTCAGGTAGCAAGCAGCCTGTGAGCATTTGCAGCGTGGTGGATTTCCCGGCGCCGTTGTGTCCGAGTAAACCGAGCACTTCTCCGCGCTTCAGTTCCAGTGACACGTTATGAACGGCCCGGAGTTTGCCGAAGTGGCGCGTCAGATTGCGTGCGGAAAGCGTTATTTCGGGAGTGGCGTTTGGCAAAATGGAATGGCCGCAATGGTTGTGAATTTGGTTAAATATAACCTATTATGTGTGCCCACATCAAAAGCAGCATTGTCATGGCCAAGTTCAAATACATTCTTGTCGGCAGTTTGCTGCTCACCGCCTGTGCGCATACCCCTGTGAATAAGCCAATGCAACCGGATGCCGCGGATCAGACCGCGCAGACGGAACCGTCTGTGCAAACCGAACCCCAGGCGGAAGCTCCCCCGGCAGAAACACCTATGGTGTTGCCCAGCGTCAAGTTGAGCAGCGATTTGCTGTATGAATACCTGATATCCGAAGTCGCCGCCCAGCGCGGCAACGACACCGTCGCCGTCGAGGGCAGTCTGGATCTGGCAAAAAAAACCCGTGACCCCCGCCTCGCCATGCGCGCCGCAAAATTGGCGCTTCAATTCGGCCAGTTTGACAGTGCAATCGAGGCACTCAAGATTTGGCGCGATACGGATCCCTCCTCTATCCTGGTGAAACGCATGCTTTCCTCGGTATTGTTGCGCAGTGGCAAACTTGACGAGGCACGCGATGAATTCGCCAACCTGTTAAAGACCGACGAAAATCACACCGCGCAAAATTTTATCCAGATTTATCAAATGCTGGCCACCTATCCCGATCAGGCGGCGGCACTGAAGTTGATGCGCGACCTTGCCCAGCCATATCCGCGTGTAGCAGAAGCCCATTGGGCTGTGGCGCAACTGGCACAGGCATCCGACAACAGGGAACTTGCATTGCATGAGGCAGAACAGGCACGCAGCCTGCGTCCGGAGTGGAATATGGCAGTATCGCTTGAAGCGTTATTGTTGCAGAAAGACCACCCTCAGCAGGGATTGGATATGTTGCGCAGCTATTTGACCAGCTATCCCGATTCGCATGAAATTCGCTTGCAGTATGCGCGTCAATTGCTTGACCAAAAGCAGTTCAAACCGGCACGTGAACAATTCCGCCACATGGCGGACAAGAACCCCGACAATCCGGAGTTTGCCTATGCCATCGCACTGATCTCGCTGCAGCTCAACGACCTGAAAAATGCCGAGATAGAGCTCAAGCAGTCGCTCAGCAAAGGCAAAAAGGACCAGGACACGGTGCAGTATTACCTGGGACAGTTGGGCGAGGCAAAAAGCAACGATGACGAAGCGGTCGCCCACTATCGTCAGGTCAAGAATGGCGAGTTTCTGGTGCCGGCGCAAATCCGCACCGCTTATATTCTGAGCAAGCACGGCCAATTGGCCGAAGCCCGCCAGATTCTGCATGGGATCCAGACCACCGACAATGAACAGCGTGCAAAGCTGGCGATGATCGAGGCACAGCTATTACGCGAGGCCAATCAATTCGACGAAGCGTTTCGGGTGTTGAATCAGGCACTGGAAAAGCAGCCCGACGATGTTGATCTTCTTTACGATACCGCGATGATGGCCGACAAGACCGGCAAACCCGACGTGTTCGAGGAATTGATGCGCAAGCTGATCAAAATCAAGCCCGATCACGCTCAGGCATACAATGCGTTGGGCTACGGCATGCTGGAACGCAACGAGCGCATTCCGGAAGCGATGAAGCTGGTGGAAAAAGCGCTGCAGCTTGCGCCCAATGACCCTTCCATCATGGACAGCGTGGGCTGGGGCTACTATCGCAGCGGCAAGCTGGACGAGAGCGTGAAGATGTTGCGGCGCGCATACGCCGGCAATGCCAATCCCGAGATTGCTGCGCATCTGGGCGAAGTGCTGTGGGTGCGCGGCGACAAAACGGAAGCCAGAAAGATCTGGCAGGAAAGCCTGAAGGAAAATCCCGGCAATGAGCCACTTCTGTCCGTAATGAAAAAATTCGATCCACAATGATACGTTGGCTGATTTTTTTGGGATTGTCATTGTTGGGCGGCTGTGCCCATTTACCCCCTGTTTCAACACCGCATGTGCGCCCAGCGCACCCGGAATCTGCCTCGTTCGCAATGAACGGACGGGTTTCGATTGATCATTATGGCGAACGGCATTCTGCCGGGCTGCACTGGACACACCGGGAGCAATCCGATGAAGTTCTGTTGCTGACCCCGCTGGGACAAACCGCTGTGCGTATTTATCGGAACAACATTAGCGCGACGCTGGATGATGGCGACAAACACTACCGGGCCGACAATGCAGACACACTGATGGAAAAGGTTCTGGGCTGGCATTTACCGCTGCGCGCCCTGCACCAATGGGTGCTGGGGCTCGCTGATACCGGTAGCCCCGCGCAAATCAAACGTGACAGCAAGGGACAAATCAGCGAATTGCGCCAGAATGGCTGGGAAGTGCATTTCTTGCGCTATGCCCCTGACGGTTTGCCGGCGCGTCTGCAGTTGAACCATGAACATTTGACGGTGCGATTGCTGATCGACGAATGGCAATGGAATCCAAATTAAAAGAACCTTTCCCGCATAGCCTGATGATGTCGCAACCAACACCAGGCGAGGGGCCAGCGGCACAGCTCACCTGCCCCGCCCCGGCAAAATTGAATCTGTTCCTGCATGTCACGGGACGCAGGCCTGACGGCTACCATTTACTGCAAACCCTGTTTCGCTTCATCGATCTGCATGACACATTGCACTTCTGCCTGCGTGAAGACGGCGTGATACGACGTACCAACAGCATCGAAGGCGTGGCTGAAGAAGATGATCTGTGCGTGCAAGCGGCACGTCTGCTGCAAAGCGAAACCGGTTGCGCTCTGGGTGTCGACATCACGATTCAGAAATATATCCCGATGGGTGGCGGTCTGGGCGGCGGCAGCTCGGATGCGGCAACGGTCCTGATTGCGCTGAATCGCCTATGGTCATTGAACTTGCCACGCGCACGCCTGATACAAATTGGTTTGCGACTGGGCGCGGATGTGCCGGTTTTCATATTTGGTGAAAATGCGTTTGCCGAGGGCGTGGGCGAGCAGTTGCAAGCCTATTCCCTGCCTGATGCCTGGTATGTGGTGCTGTTCCCGCCGGCACAGGTGCCGACCGCGCAGATTTTTGCACATCCAGAATTGACACGGAATGCGGTTTCCATCACAATGCGCGCCCTCTCGGAGCGGGAACTGTGCGACGAGGGACAGTTACACAACGATTTACAGCCTGTAGTGTGCAAACTCTACCCGGAAGTCGCGAATCATATAGCCTGGCTGGGAAATTTCGGCAAAGCAATGATGACCGGATCGGGCGCTTGTGTGTTTGCCGAGTTTGCCAGTCGCGGCCAGGCAGAAACAGTTATCAAACAGTTGCCGCAGCAGATGCGCGGCATAGTGGCACAAGGTTTAGCAAGGCATCCGTTGCATGATTGGGTGCCTGATTAAAAAATTGCTTGCAACCGTAGCGATCGGTTCGAGAGTAAGGCGCGCGGGGCGCAGCGACCGAAACATATCATATCGATAGGCGAGGAAGCGAGCACCGCGCAATGCTGCAATCGGACCGCGCAGTAGGTTGTAAGTGATTTTTAAGGTTATTGGGGCGTCGCCAAGTGGTAAGGCACTGGATTTTGATTCCAGCATTCGTAGGTTCGATCCCTACCGCCCCAGCCAGTTTTTGGCGCATATGCGCTTGTCTGATTTCGAGGTGCAGGCCTTGAATGATTCGATAGATTGAGGGGTCGCACGTGTCCTACGACAGCTTGATGGTGTTCACCGGCAATGCCAATCCTAAGCTCGCGGAATCGGTCGCACGGTATCTGCAAATTCATCTGGGGCGCGCCACGGTAGGCCGTTTTTCAGACGGGGAAGTTCAGGTCGAGCTGCTTGAAAATGTGCGTGGCAAGGATGTGTTCGTGCTGCAATCGACATGTGCGCCGACCAATGACAACCTGATGGAAGTGCTGGTAATGGTGGATGCGCTGAAGCGTGCCTCAGCCGGACGCATCACCGCTGCGATGCCGTATTTTGGCTACGCGCGCCAGGATCGTCGCTTGCGCTCGGCGCGGGTCGCGATCACAGCCAAGCTGGTTGCAGATATGCTCGCAAGTGCAGGCGTGGACCGTTTGTTGACGATGGACCTGCACTCCGACCAGATCCAGGGTTTCTTCGATATTCCGGTTGACAACATTTACGCCAGCCCGATCCTGCTGTCGGATGTATGGAAGCACAACTACCCGAATCTGATCGTGGTATCGCCGGATGTCGGGGGTGTGGTACGTGCCCGCGCACTGGCCAAGCAACTGGACGCGGACCTGGCGATCATAGACAAACGCCGCCCCAAACCGGGCGTGGCAAAAGTGATGAATATCATCGGTGATGTGGCGGGCCGTACCTGTTTGATCATGGATGACCTGGTGGATACCGCCAATACGCTGTGCGAAGCAGCCAACGCGCTCAAGGAAAAAGGCGCGACCCGCGTACTGGCCTATTGTACCCATGCGGTGCTGTCCGGCCCGGCGATTGAGCGCATCGAGAATTCTGCGATGGATGAACTGGTCGTTACCGACACCATCCCGCTGAACGAAATAGCGCGCAACTGCAAGCGCATCCGTCAGCTGAGCACGGCTGAATTGCTGGCTGAAACGATACGTCGCATAAATAGTGCAGAGTCTGTGAGCTCCCTGTTTACAGAATAAACAGCTTTAACCGAATAAGTGAAAAGTGTTTACCGAGTAAACGGCTTTCACCGAATGAATTTTAGCGGTAATCATGTTGGTTGCC
Source organism: Gallionella sp. (assembly GCA_039923775.1). Taxonomy (GTDB): domain Bacteria; phylum Pseudomonadota; class Gammaproteobacteria; order Burkholderiales; family Gallionellaceae; genus Gallionella. The sequence continues at coordinate 29,417 of JBDTCC010000098.1, forward strand.
GCAAACGTTGAATCCTCTGGTCGCGGATGATTCAGTTTTCTGGAGAAGTAAAATGGCAATCGAAATCAATGCAACAAATCGTAAGGCGCAAGGAACGGGTGCGAGCCGCCGTCTGCGTAACACCGGCCGCGTGCCAGGTGTTGTGTATGGCGTGGGCGACGTAAACATGATCGAACTGGATCATAATGAACTGTATTACAAGCTGCGTGCGGAAGCGTTCCACGCATCCATTCTGACGCTGAATCTGGAGGGCAAAAAGGAATCCGTGCTGCTGCGCGATTTCGTCATGCACCCGTTCCGCCAGCAGGTCCAGCACATCGACTTCCAGCGCGTGGATACGAATAAAAAGATGCACATCCGGGTCCCGCTGCACTTCATCAACGAAGAAGTCTCGCCGGGTGTTAAAACCGGTGGAGGCAAGATCAGTCACGTGATGACCGATCTGGACATCATGTGTTTGCCCAAGGACCTGCCGTCCTTCATCGAAGTGGACCTGGGACAAATGGAACTGGGTCACTCGGTGCACGTCGCCGATCTGAAATTGCCGGCTGGCGTGGAAGCAGCCGCACACGGCACACATACCGCTGAAGCGGTGGTCGCCACCGTGCAGGTACCGCGCGGCATGATGGAATCTGAAGTGGCTGCCGAGGCTGAGGCTGCTGCCGCTGCTTCTGCAGCAGCAGCGCCGGCACCTGCTGCCGGCGCTGCTAAAACCACGGGTGCTGCCCCTGCGGTTGCCGCTTCTGTCCCCAAAAAAGACAAGTAACTCGACTGGCTCCATAAACCCGCCATGCCGAAAGCAATGGCGGGTTTTTTTATTTGGACACCAAGAACAAAATGAGTGCGATACGTTTGATTGTTGGTCTGGGAAATCCCGGACGCGAATACGAAACCACCCGGCACAACGCCGGTTTCCTGTGGGTGGACGAACTTGCCCGTGAACAAAAACTGAACTTCAAGAGTGAGGCAAAGTTTCACGGCCTGACTGCGCGTGGCCAGTTGCATGAGCACGAAGTGTTGCTGCTCAAGCCGCAAACCTTCATGAATGTGAGCGGCCGTTCGGTGGTTGCATTGGCGCTGTTTTACAAGATATTGCCGAACCAGATACTGGTGGTGCATGACGAACTTGACCTGCCGCCGGGCAGTGCCAAACTCAAGCTGGGTGGCGGACATGGCGGGCACAACGGATTGAAAGACATCATCGCACAACTGGGCAGCAAGGATTTCTGGCGTTTGCGTGTCGGTATCGGGCATCCGGGCGACCGCGCGGAAGTCATGAATTATGTCTTGAAAGCACCGCGCAAGGAAGAACAGATTTTGATCGATGAGGCGATGCAGCGCGCACAAGGCGTTGCGCAGCTCATCATCGAAGGCAAGCAGGAAGCAGCAATGTTGAAACTGCACAGCAACTAACCAGGGAAACAATCATGAGTCTCAAATGCGGTATCGTCGGCCTCCCCAATGTGGGCAAATCCACCCTGTTCAATGCGCTGACCAAGGCGAGCATCGCCGCCGAGAATTATCCGTTCTGCACCATCGAGCCCAACGTCGGCATCGTCGAAGTTCCGGATCCACGCATGGATGAACTGGCGAAGATCGTCAAGCCGCAGCGCATGCAACCGGCCATCGTCGAATTCGTCGATATCGCCGGTCTGGTGGCGGGCGCGTCCAAGGGCGAAGGCCTGGGCAACCAGTTCCTCGCCAACATCCGTGAGACCGACGCGATCGTCAACGTGGTGCGCTGCTTTGATGATGAGAACGTGGTGCATGTGTCGGGCAGGGTCGATCCGCTTTCCGACATCGAAGTCATTCTCACCGAGCTGGCATTGGCGGACCTCGCCGTGGTGGAACGCACGATTCATCGCGATGGCAAAAAGGCCAAGTCCGGCGACAAGGATGCACAGAAACTGGTGTCTGTGCTGGAGAAACTGCTGCCGCACCTGAACGAAGGAAAGCCTGCACGCACTTTCAATCTGAGCGACGAGGACAAAGTGCTGATCCAGCCGTTGTGCCTGCTCACGATCAAACCTGCGATGTATGTCGGTAACGTGCTCGAGGATGGTTTCGAAAATAATCCGCATCTGGATCAGCTGCGCGAGCACGCGGCGAAGGAAGGGGCACCCGTTGTCGCACTTTGCGCCAAGATCGAAGCTGAACTGGCCGACCTTGACGATGCCGACAAAAAGGAATTTCTCGCCGACCTCGGCCTGGATGAGCCCGGCCTGAACCGCCTGATCCGTGCCGGTTATGAGCTGCTCGGCCTTCAAACTTACTTCACCGCAGGCGTGAAAGAAGTGCGTGCCTGGACCATCCACAAGGGCGACACCGCACCGCAAGCCGCCGGCGTGATCCACACCGATTTCGAGAAGGGCTTCATCCGTGCACAGACCATTTCCTACGTCGACTTCATCGCCTGCGCTGGTGAATCGGGAGCAAAAGAAAAGGGCAAGATGCGTGTCGAGGGCAAGGATTATGTTGTACAGGATGGTGACGTGATGAATTTCCTGTTCAACGTCTGAGCCATTGATCGAACACACCCTGCCCGGCTAGTCCTGCAACAGCCATTCCTGCAAAAATGCCCATTGTTCAAGCTCGCGTTCGGCAATATGGTGGGGCAGGTCGAACAGCGATTTCCCCTCGAAGGCTGCATTGACATACACCTGTGTCTCGCGCAGGTAGGCGAGTATCGGCAATTCAAGGCTGGCGAGAAAATGTTCCAGCGCCCATGCCGCCTTGGTACGCATTTCCATACGCATGCCGACCACGCCGATATGGCACTTGCTGTTGCGTACCTGCTTTTCTTCGGCAAGTATTTTCAGGAAATCGAGACTGGCTTGCAGGTCGAATAACGAGGGAGCCACGGGCACGATGATCTTGCTGGCCAGCTTGAGAGCATGGGCGAGATTCTTGCCATGCAGGCCGGCGGGGGAATCGATCACCAGCCAGTCATTGCTGTGCACTTCGTCTTTTTTTGATTCCAGCGTCCGTATCGGCGGAAGATCGGGGGAGCGTGTGGCGAGCCACAGCAAGGCGGATTGCTGGCGATCAAGATCGAGCATGGCCACGCGCTGGCCGCGGTTGGCCAAAAATCCGGCGATATTCACCGAGAGCGTGGTTTTGCCGCTGCCGCCTTTGGGATTTGCAATCAGTATGGTTTTCAATTGCTATTCTCCTTGCCAAGTCGAGAAACGATCACTCTGGATTCCCCAAAACAGAATTCGGCATGCCACCCCGCACATGGTAATTTTACTCAGCAAGATTTGCTCATGCCAGTTCAGATATATGCCCAAGGCCTTGAATGTTGGGTTATTGATACGGAAATGATACCATCGCGCAACTTTTTAATTGAAAACAATATCGCTGGTTTTTTCGGGGAATGGTATGGCAGGACACAGTAAATGGGCAAACATCCAGCATCGCAAGGGCAAACAGGATGCCAAGCGGGGCAAGATATTCACGCGATTGATCAAGGAAATCACCGTGGCAGCACGCATGGGCGGTGGCGATCCGGATGGCAATCCACGACTGCGCCTGGCGATGGACAAGGCTTATTCCAACAACATGCCCAAGGACAACGTCGAGCGCGCCATCAAGCGCGGCAGTGGCGAGCTGGAAGGCGTGGAGTATCAGGAGATTCGCTATGAGGGCTACGGTATCAACGGTGCGGCGGTGATGGTGGACTGCATGACCGACAACAAGACACGCACGGTCGCCGACGTGCGCCATGCACTCACCAAGAACGGGGGAAACCTCGGCACAGACGGTTCGGTTTCTTTCCTGTTCAAGCACTGCGGGCAAATGGTCTTTGCACCCGGCACGGATGAGAACGGCCTGATGGAAGTTGCCCTGGATGCGGGTGCGGAAGACATCATTGCCAATGACGACGGCAGCATCGAGGTAATCACCAGCCCGCACGATTTCATCAATGTCAAACAGGCATTGGAAGCAGCTGAATACAAATCCGAATTCGGCGAGGTGATCATGAAGCCGGCCAATGAAGTGATCTTCTCCGGTGAAGATGCGGTGAAAATGCAGAAGCTGATGGACGCACTGGAAGATCTGGATGATGTCCAGGAAGTCTACACAAACGCTGTCATGGAGGAATAGTCCTGATTCCCCGTGAACTTATAGTGAACAATATCCGGGATCGGTGATGCGAATTCTTGGAATTGATCCGGGGCTGAGAATAACGGGCTTTGGTGTACTGGACCAAGTCGGGCAGCAATTGCATTACGTCGGCAGCGGCTGCATCAAGACACCTGGCGGCGAACTGCCTGAACGGTTAAAAGTAATCCTGAATTCCCTGGGGGACGTAATCACGCAGCATCAGCCCGACCAGGTCGCGGTGGAAAAAGTATTTGTCAACGTCAATCCGCAATCCACCCTGCTGCTGGGGCAGGCGCGCGGCGCGGCGATCTGTGCGGCGGTGCTGGCAAATCTGCCGGTGGCGGAATATACAGCCCTGCAAGTGAAACAGGCCGTGGTCGGCAACGGTCATGCCGACAAGGAACAGGTACAGCAAATGGTGCAACGATTGTTGAAGTTATCGGGTACTCCCAGCCCGGATGCGGCAGACGCTCTGGCTTGTGCGATCTGCCATGCGCATGGCGGACAAGGCCTGGGTGCGCTGGCCACGGCGGGATACCGCGTTAAAAAGGGCAGATTGATATGATAGGCAGACTGACCGGCATACTGCTGGAAAAGAACCCCCCGCAGATTTTGCTGGATGTACAGGGCGTGGCTTACGAACTGGACGTGCCCATGAGCACGTTCTACAACCTGCCCGTGCTGCACGAAAAAGTGGTGCTGCACACCCAACTCATCGTGCGCGAGGATGCGCACCTGCTGTATGGATTCCTGAGCAACGAAGAGCGCCTCGCGTTCCGCCAGTTGCTCAAGATCAGCGGAGTGGGCCCCAAGCTGGCGCTTTCGGTATTGTCAGGCCTGAGCCTGAATGATCTGGCATTGGCCGTGGCGAACAAGGAAGCGGGACGACTCACCAAAATACCCGGCGTGGGCAAGAAAACGGCAGAACGCCTGTTGCTGGAATTACAGGGTAAATTCACGGTGACTGGCGCAGGTGCTACTACAGGTCCCATCTCATCGTCCGGCAACGACATTGTCAATGCCCTGCTGGCACTGGGCTACAACGAAAAGGAAGCTGACTGGGCAGCCAAACAATTACCCAAGGATGCCAGTGTGTCAGACGGCATACGCCAGGCGCTCAAACTGCTGTCCAAGGCTTGATGAGACTGCAAAATATACGCATCATATAGGCCTTATCAGGGAGATCGGGCTGTCACCGATTTACACAAAGGAGTTTGAAATGAGAATATTTTTTATTCCTGGTTTGTTGACCCTAGTTCTATCCATGCCGGCATATTCGGCCCTTAATACCGGCGCCACCGCACCGAACTTTGTTACGCAGGCCTCTATAGGGGGCAAGGTGTTCACCTATTCGCTTGCTGATGCCCTGAAGAAGGGTCCGGTTGTGCTTTATTTCTATCCGGCGGCATTCACGCCGGGCTGCACGATCGAGGCGCATGATTTTGCCGATGCAATCGAAAGATACCAGGCACTTGGTGCGACCGTGATCGGTGTTTCTCACGATGATATCGAAAAACTGAACCGGTTCTCGGTCAGCGAATGCCGCAGCAAATTCCCCGTGGCCGCCGATCCCGATCAGCGCATCATGCAATCCTACGACGCGATTCTCACCGCCAAGCCGGAGTACGCGAATCGCACCTCCTATGTGATTACGCCCGACAACAAGATCATCTATACCTACACAGATCTGCAGCCGGACAAGCATGTCGAAAACACACTCGAAGCACTGCGCAAATGGTCGGCAGCGCAAAAGCAGCGTCGAGATTAGCGCCTGGTAACGGAACAAACCTATTTATTCTTGCCCGGAGCATAAAAACTGTTTTTCATGACCAGATTCAGGCGCTCGCCGAATTCCTGGGCGAAATTGCGCATGGCTTTGGCCGCCTCGACTTCTCCCGTGGCGCGTTCAAAGCTGTCGGCCATGGATAGCAGGTTCTGGTGGTAAAACTGCTTCATCTCTTCCACCATCATGTCCTTGGTCCACAGATCGATACGCAGTGTGTTTTTTTCCCCCGCATCCCAAAGCGCGATCATCACCGCATTGCTGGTGCTTTCCTTGTTCGTATCCGTGGCGCTCCAGTCGATCTTTTGCGGTATCTTGTTGTCGTCGAGTGTAATGGTAAATTTGATTTCGGATTGTTTCATTGCTGCATGGCACCTGTAAAATCCCGTTTGGGGGATATGTGATTGATAGAAAATGGATGGCAAGCCAGTATTCGTCCGATGCGATTTATTGCAACGGCACAGGTCTTTAATTCACTGGCTGATCTCCTGCATACCCGGTTGATATATTTTAACGTTGTTCCGGCCATTTTTCTTGGCATGATACATCGCGATGTCGGCACTTTTGACCAGAATCCTTTCATCGCTGCCGTGTTCCGGATAGACAGCAACGCCTATACTCGAGCCAATTTTCACGGTGTGCCCGGCCAGTTCAAAAGGCTGATTCAGGGAATGGCGTATCTTTTCTCCGACCTTGACGGCATCCGGCTCCGTTTCAATGGTCGGCAACAATATCACGAATTCGTCACCGCCTATCCGTGCGGCAGTGTCTGAATCGCGCAGACAATCCTGAATGCGCAGCGCGACTTCCTTCAGCAGCAGATCACCCACGCTGTGACCGTATGTATCATTGACCGGCTTGAACTTGTCCAGGTCAATGAACATCAGCGCCAGACGCGCCTTGTTTCGCTGTGCGCCGGCGATTGCCTGGTGCAGGCGGTCATCGAACAGCGCGCGGTTGGGCAGGTGGGTGAGCGCATCGTACTGCGCCATGTGCTGCATGTGTTCCTCTATATCCTTGCGCTCGGTGATGTCGGTGGAAATGCCGCATAAAGCATAAATCCTGCCGTCCTCGCGTCGCAGCGGTAGCTTGACCGACAGAAAAACCTCGGTCACCCCGGTCAGGATATTCAGGCTGGTTTCTTCGGTCTGGAGCGTCTCCCCTTGCTGCAACACGCGCAAATCTTCCTGGCGCATATTGTCGGCAGTATCGGCATCATAAAATTTATGGTCGTCATAGCCGACAATTTCCTCCATCGGCGCATCGAACCGCTCACGCAACAACCGGTTGGCAAACAGGTAACGGCTCTGCATGTCTTTCGTATAGATGTAGGCGGTGACGTTCTCCAGAATATCTGAGAGCAATTTCTCGCTGTTCTTGAGCGCCTGGTCGGCATAACTGCGCCCCAGCGCGACTTCAGCCAGGTTGGCAGTTTGTTCGATCAGGCGTATTTCCGCATCGGTTGGCCGGTGTGCCTGACGATGATAAATTGCGAAGGTGCCGAACACTTTTCCGGAAATCGAACAGATCGGTTCCGACCAGCAGGCACCCAGCTCCGCCCTTTCGGCGAGTTCCTTGTAGGCTGCCCAGTAAGGATGGGTGGGAATGTCTTCCACAATAACGCGCTGTCCGGTAAAGGCTGCGGTGCCGCAGGAACCTGCGCCGATGCCGATTTCTATTCCGTCGACCGCGTCGTTATAAAAATCGGGCAGACTGGGTGCTGCACCGGTATCAAGGCGCTTGCCCTCGTTATCGATCAACATGATGCTGCAAAGCACGGATGGTTGCTCCTGCTCCACACCCCGCACGATAGCTTCCAGAATGGAGGCAAGCGGTGCCCCATGTGCCAGCAATTCCAGTATATGGTTGCGCGCCCGTTCGCGTTGCTCGGACTGTTCGCGCTCGGCGGCATCAAGGGCAAGCCTGCGCTTGATGAGGACGATGTAGAAAACAGCCGCCAGAATGGCTCCGACCAGCAACAGGGAAAACGCTAGCACTGTTCCGCTCTCCAGAAGTTCCCGGCTGTTGCGGTGCAGCCCACAGGCAATGGCACCCAAACCGGACAGTAGTTAACGAATGACATAATGTGGTACGGATAGTGCGGCCGGAGCAGCATGGATTTTCATGCTACCACAGGGTCGCGATTCAGAAAAAACATGGCTGACACAATCATGTGCATTGGCAGCACCTTATTGATCTTCCCATAATTCACGACACACTTACCGTCATCCCCGCGCAGGCGGATATCCAGCAAGAGAAAGATACTTTTTTGTTAAAAACCGATGGATTCCCGCCTGCGCCGGAATGACCGGATGGTTTATCTTCCTATCACTGTGAACATTCAAATAGTGAAGCGTTGTCATCAATTAAGGAACGCCCAGTAATCAAGCTAACGCAGTGTCAACAGAAAGGTATTTTCTACCATGCGGGTCAACCCGCGCTGTTGGAAACGCGGGTTTTGTGCCAGCACATCCAGTTGCGCCAGCAGGCGGACCTCGGCGTGCTCGCGATAGAAGGCTTCCACTTCACTGGCAGAAACTGAAAATGGTGGCCCCTGCATTTCAGGCTGCGGATATTCCAAAGTGACCAGCAGGATTTGCGTGGCTGGCGGGAGGATGCTGGCCAGATGCCGTACATAACGTTCGCGCATTTCCAGTGGCAGCGCAATCAACGATGCCCGGTCGTACACCGCGGTCACTTTTTCCAGGTCAGCCTTGCCCAGATCGAAAAAATCCCCGCACATGATGCGGATATCATCCGCCTCACACTGCTCGAACTTTCCGCCAGCGACCTGATGCCGGCTAACCTGCTGAGGGGTATAGCCGTTTTCCCTGAAAAACGCTTGCACCGCGATGGCGCTCAGTTCCACTCCCAGAGCCTGGTGCCCCTGATCACGCAGCCATAACATGTCGCGGCTTTTGCCGCACAGCGGCACAAACACTTCGCTGTTGCGGGCGAGCTGCAATTCTTGCCAGTACTGGCGCAGATACGGGTTGAAATCGTCCTGATGAAAACCGGTTTCTTCCCGCTCCCAGCGCTCCAGCCAAAATTCCTTTTTCAATTCCGGGACCTCTTTGTTTATATCTCTGGCGGGTTCATTCAATAGAGGGGATATCGTCGTGCCCGAAGGATCCCGCAAAACAGTCTTGCGCTAGTTAAATCGCTTGCTGGACCACAGGCTGGCTTGATGAATGACGACCGGTCAATGGGCTATGAATACAAACCAGATCAGGCCGCTGACAACCAGAAACACCGTGACGAAAATTATTAATTTTTGCAAAATATCCATATCTTCTCCTGGGTGGTCTGTTGTTAATCGAAATGTGGGATGCCATCCGCATATGGCCCTGTTTCAGCCGTGGCTACCATGGAATAACCTGGCCATCATAGCCGAAAAATTTCCCCGAGTCGTCCGGCGAAAGTCCGCTTATCACCTGCCGAATGCCGGATACGCTTTGCTCGGCGGAGATCATTGCGTTCGGCCCGCCCATATCAGTCTTGACCCAACCGGGATGGAACACGACAGCGGTAATGCCAAGCGGCTTGAGGTCGATAGCCAGACTTTTCACGACCATGTTGGCCGCCGCTTTGCTGGAACGATAGAGATAACTCCCGCCCCCGCTGTTGTCGGCAATGCTGCCCATTTTGCTGGTGATAGTTACGATGGTTTTTTGCTTGCCACGGGCGATTTGCGCGGCAAATGTCTCGGCCATCCTGAGGGGCGCCATGGTATTGATGCGGAATGCCTCCAGCCATTTCGCATAATCGGTATGACCGAAACCGGCTTTATCGGAATCAGGATAGATACCGGCGTTGTTGATGAGCAGGTCGATCGATTCATCGGCCAGCACCTGGGCCAGCTTGTCGATCTCGACAGGGTCGGCGACATCGAGCGGATGAACTTTAATCAGTTCGGGATTCCCGGCCGCGAGTTTGTTGAGCGCATCCGATTTTTCAGGATAGCGGCTGCAAGCCAGCACACGCCAGCCCTCTGCGGCATATTGCCGGCAAAACTCCAGCCCGATTCCACGATTGGCGCCTGTGATCAGGGTGGTTTTCACGGTGAACCTCCGTTGTTGTTTCCGATTTCAGAGATGACCCGATCCATCAGGGCTTGACGAAACGAAGTGCAAACTTGTCCGTCGGAATCGCCATGTTGAAGAAGGCCTTGTCGCGCGGATCGGCCGGATTCTTCATGAAAGATCCCTCCTGTTCCAGCTTGAATCCGGCTTTCCGTTCTTCGTCCAGCACCACCTTCTCTTCGATACGGTGCAGTGTTTTTGCAACCGAGATACCGCTGCCCGGCTTGGCCGAATGATCCAGTATAACCAGGTGTCCTCCCCGTTTCAGCGCATTGAACAGATGCCGGTTCATCTTTTCCCGGTCCACCGGCATGTAGGTGATATCGTGGTAATTCATGATCAGGGTGATCAAATCCAGCTTGGGCGCGTTTTCTGGTATCGGATCCTCGAAAGGTTGCACGACCGGAATGATATTGGCCTGCGGATGGTTCGCCAACCGCGCCTGCAATACCTGCCCTTTTCGAGTTCCCTGCGCCCAGACCTCACCCTTGCTGCCGACCACCAGCGCCAGCAATTGCGTGGTGTACCCGCCTCCGGCTGCAACGTCGAGCACCTGCATGCCGGGACGGACGCGGGTGAATTGCAGAAACTCGAGCGGCTTGCGCTGGGCATCGGAAAGCCTGTCATCATCGGTTCGAATCGGATTTGCGACCGCCTGCCGGTAAATTTCGTCCACCGCCTGCGGGTTATCGGACTGTGCTGCGGCGAAGCTGTTCGCCGCGCATGCCAATCCCAAAGTGGTAAGCATAATCGGCAGCCATCGCGGTCCTGCAAAGCATCGTGATCTTGACATAAACTTTCCTCCCTCGAAAATATTTCCATGTTGCAACGCCGGCAATACTTTCCCGGCCCAAACATCACCGACAATCGGGAAAAAGTATACTCTGCTATCGATAATTTCCGCCATCCGATAATTTTTGTAACAGAATAAACCGTCAGGCCGGATTTTTTATTTCAACTCGTCGCGCACTGATCAGATAAGGGAATAAGGCTTAACGTGGCAGGAACACCCGCCCGAAAAGGGACCCGGATATCGACAACCCGGCGTATTTAACCGGCTGCTGATATTGCTCCTGCACATCAGATTCCGCTTA
>JBDTCC010000099.1:0-3313 GCA_039923775.1 Gallionella sp.
GCCAGGATCAACACCAGAATACCAAGGACCACGATCAGGATGGGTTCGATCTTTGCGCTGAGGCTGGCGACGTCGTATTTGACTTCGCGTTCGTACATCTCGGCGACCTCGAACATCATGCCGTCCATGTCGCCGCTTTCCTCGCCGACGGCGATCATCTGCAATACCACCGGATTGAACACGCCCGAGGCGACCGCGGTGCGCAGGATGCTCTCGCCGCGTTCGACGCCGTCGCGCATCTGTTCGATGCGGGTACGCATGAATTCATTGTCCACCACCAGACTGACCACGTTCATCCCCTGCAGGATCGGCATCCCGCTTTTGAATGAAAGTGCCATACCGCGCGCAAAACGGGACAGCGTGGCTTTCAGGATAATAGCGCCGACCACCGGGAGCTTGAATTTGTATCTGTCCCACCTGTATCGGCCATCCGGGGTGTTGATATAAAAGCGCAGGCCCAGTATCGCTGCGACCAGCATTGCCAGCATCAGCAGCCAATAATGCACCATAAAACCGGAGAAGCCGATCAACAATTTGGTAACCATCGGAAGTTCGGCATGAAAGCCCGCATAGACCTTTGCGAAAGCGGGAATCACGAACAGGTTGATGATGACAATGGCGATCGCCATCGCCGCGATCACGAAACTGGGATAGCGCATCGCGGACTTGACGCGCTCGCGCATATCGCGCTCGAACTCAAGATAGTCAAACAGCCGGATGAATGTTTCGTCCAGCATGCCGGTCATTTCACCGACCTGAACCATGCTGACATAGAACGGGGTGAACACCTTGGGATGGCGACGCAACGCGGTGCTGAGCTCGCGCCCGCTATCCAGGCTTTCGCGCAGGTCTTGAAGCAGCAGCGAAAAGGCAGGATTTTGGGAGGACTCCTGCAATCCCGCCAGTGCGCGCATGATGGGAACACCCGCTTTGAGCAATGTGTACATCTGGCGGCTGAACAGGATCAGGTCCATCGGACTGATCGGTTTTTCGGTAAACTGGCGTTTTAACCAGCCCGGCTTGCCGGATGCCCCGACAATCAGACCCCGGAAACGTGTAATTTCGACGGGCGTAATTCCGGTATTCACCAGTTGGGAGGCGACCAGGCTGCTGTCGTCACCGTCCAGTGTTCCTTCCACCAGATCACCGCGGGCATCACGCCCTTTGTATGCAAATAGTGCCACGTTAATCGTCTACCTGATTGCTGATGCGCATCACTTCGCCAACCGTGGTGCGTCCCAGTTTCATTTCCTGCAATGCGTGATCCATTATGGTTTTGCCGCGCAGATGCTCGCGTGCAACCTCGAGAAAGTGGGTCGGGCTATCGCGTCCCGCCGCCTCCACCATATCGGGACCCATTTCCAGCATTTCAAATACCCCTTTGCGGCCGTGATAACCGGTGCCGTTGCAATGCGAGCATCCGCGCCCGTGCATAAGTCCGCCCCACTGCTCAGTCGATACGCCTTCGATCCTCAGCCATTCGCTTTCCTGCGGCGTGGGAATATGTGTTTCGCTGCAACTTTCACAGACGCGGCGCAGCAGGCGCTGCGCAAGCACAGCCTGCACCGAGGAGGCCACCATGAAGCGCGGCGTACCCATATCCACCAGGCGAAACAGGGTGCCGGCCGCATCACGGGTATGCAGGGTGGAAAATACCAGGTGGCCGGTCATCGCCGCGCGCAAACCGATTTGCGCGGTTTCCGCATCGCGCATTTCGCCGACCAGAATCACATCCGGATCCTGCCGCAAGGCGGAACGCAACACGCGCGAGAAGGTTAGTTCGATCTTTTCGTTCACCTGAACCTGATTGATGCCGGGCAAACGGTATTCCACCGGGTCTTCCACGGTGATGATCTTCTGGTCCATCGTGTTAACTTCCGCCAAAGCGGAGTAAAGGGTCGTGGTCTTGCCGCTACCGGTCGGGCCTGTCACCAATATCATCCCGTTGCTGCGTTTGATGATTTCCCGGAATCGTTTCAGCATGTCCGGCGGCATACCCAATTTTTCCAGGCCTATCATTCCGCCATCCTGACGCAGCAACCGCATCACCACCGATTCGCCGTATTGCGTCGGGCAGCTGGCGATACGCACATCCACACGCTGATCGCGTACCCGGACATTGAAGCGCCCGTCCTGCGGCAACCGTTTTTCGGAAATATCCAGGCCGGACATCAGCTTGAGACGCAACACCAATGCGGGCGCAATTTTGCTGTCGGCTTCAGTTTGCAGGTGCAGCACGCCATCGATACGAAAACGTATCATCACCCTACTTTCCTGCGGTTCAATATGTATGTCCGAAGCGCGTATCTGAGCGGCATCATCGAACATGCTCTGCAACAACTTCACCACCGGCGCCTCTTCCGTACCGACGGAATCGGTCAACGCGCCAAAATCCACATAGCTGTCGCCGATGTCCTCGCTAAGCTCGCGTGCCAGCCCGGAGATTTCATCGGTGCGCCGATATCCGCGATCAATGCTTTCCAGCAACTGGCCCTCGGTGACCACCGCGATGTCGATATCACGCTTGACGATGCGCGTGATTTCATCAAATGCAGACAGGTCGGTCGGGTCTGCCATGCCGACCAGCAACATGCCGTTGCGCTCCTCCAGCACCATCGCGCGGAAACGGCGTGCCTGGCTTTCCTGCAGCAACCTGACCAACTCGATATTGATGTTGTAATACTTGAGATTGATGAAGGGAATGTTGAGTTGTTTGCCCAGCGCCTCGGAAATATGCTCCTCGGTGACAAAAGCATTGTCCACCAGCACGCGCCCCAGCTTGCGTCCACTGCGTTTCTGCTGCTCAAGAGCGAACTTGAGCTGCTCTTGTGAAATCAGTTTTTGCTGAACCAGTAAATCGCCTAAGCGAACTTTCTCAGGACGCGCCATAATTCTCCCCTATTGATATTTCTGCGACTCAGCTTTTGTAGACGCAGAAGTTAGCCGTTTTTCATGATGATGACAAGGACTTAGCGGGTATTTTTACGGGAATTTCTACAAATTCATTTTTCGGGAGAGTCCACCAGCAAGCCCACGCCTTGACGCGCAACATGAATTTTCAGAGGGTCGGTTTATGTTCCATGTGATTCTGTATCAACCCGAGATTCCGCCCAATACCGGCAATGTCATCCGCCTGTGTGCCAATACCGGATGCCATTTGCATTTGATCAAACCGCTCGGCTTCACGCTTGAGGACAAACAACTGGTTCGTGCCGGACTGGATTATCATGAGTTTGCGACCCTGCGTGTGCACGATACTTTGCATGACTGCCTTTCGGCATTCGATCCGGCCCGGGTATTCGCGCTCACCACC
>JBDTCC010000100.1:0-5816 GCA_039923775.1 Gallionella sp.
GCGCAAGGAGCAACTGGCACAACCGGTGCCACTGGTGATGAAGGTGCCAAGGGCGATACCGGCAAGACCGGCGGTGACACCGTGATCGTGGTACCGCCTAGCAAATAATACTGCGTCATACCGCAGCTACGCAGTAGCAAACACAGCGTCGGGGCTATGCTTTCGTCTCACAACGGAGGCATAGCTCCGATGCTGTGCTATGAAAATTTGCGTTGCCGTTCAGGTTAATGCCAGCGCAGCAGAGCGAATCCAGAATCATGATTTTTACGTTGACTCCATGGTAGGAATATCTCCGCTTCCCGTTTCGCAAAGCAAAGGAAGTGTCACCAAAATCTGTCCGATTTGGCGTTTATGGCAAGTGGTTTTCTAGTAAATCAGCGTTATTCTTGCAAAAACGGTCGAGTAATTTCAATCTGATACTCCAGCCCTGATAACCCTGATTTCCAAGATTATTTTCAACAGTTAACTGTGACTTAGTCAGATTGATATGTTTTCCAAGCGTGCAAGCCGAACAAAATAAAAGGCGCCATCGACACCTTTTATTTTGTTACCTGACTTGAGCCAACCCGTCTTTCTTTTGGGTTGCTTAGTCACTTCAAACTAGCAATATTATCGGCTACCAGAGACCTCGACTTCTACTCGACGATCCGGTTGCAGACAGGCGATCAACTGCCGCGTCGCCTTCTGACCCTGGCATTCTCCAGGCTTTGTTATTGGCTCCGAGCCGTTTACGCCGCGGGCGGTAATCGCATCTGCCGGAATACCAGCCGATTGCACCAGATAGGTCTTGACCGCTTCCGCACGACTGCTCGACAGCTTCATGTTATAAGCATGTGGGCCGAGCCGATCGGTATGACCAGTGACTGAGATCACGCCATAGTTGACACCACCCAGTTCTGCGACAAACTTGTCGAGCGCCTGCTTACCAGCCGGCTTCACGTTAGATTGGCCGAAATCAAACAGTGAATCGGCGGAGAAGCTGACTTTAATCGGTGCTGGTGGCGGTACTGGTACTGCAGTCACCGGCACAGGTGCGGCCGCCACTGGAATGTATTCTGGAGCGGATGCGCGCGCGACCGGTGCGCTACCACTGGCGCCAAAGCGATAGATCAGGCCGGCCGAAATCAGGTCAATATCACCGTGATTACCAATCGCGTCATTGATGCGATAACGTTCCGCTTCCACCCTGACAGCCAACCGTTCGGTGAACGCATACTGGGCGCCGAGACCGAACTTGTAATTGGCTTCGCGTCGGCTCGGATTGGGATCAAGCACTCGTACCGCACCGGTACCACTGAAGGAGTCCCGGACATCTGCGTAATTGACACCGATTCGGGCAAAAGCTGAAAACTTGTCGGTGATCGGTAAGGTACCGACCAGATCAAGATTCAGACCTCTGACCTTGGCACTACCATTCAATGTGCCAGCCGGCACAGTACGTGCGCTATAGCCAAACTTACCGAGATCGAAATACCCGCCTTCCAGCGCGAAATACGGAGTGAACTGATAGCCGCCAAAAATCTTGTAACCAGTAGCGCGATCATCATCACTAATTGAACTGCTAAACCCACTCCCCAACAAATTTCTGCTAATCCGCTCGTCGTCAATCTTGGCGCGCGATTGGCCGACGTTAGCGCCGCCGTACCAACCCACCAACGCATCATCCGCTAGCGCAACCGGGCTGACACTGGCAACCAGCGCCAGCAAGCCTAGTGTTCCTGAAACTTTAGCTAATTTCATGTTTTTCCCCAACATAATGTGGCTTCTTTACAAACCGCGCCTTCCAAGCAGGCACAGCATTGAGCTGATTCAGCATAAAAGCCGGCGGCAACAGCGCCACCGGATTTCTTTGACACCGAGCTCAGGGTGCCGGCTTGGTCACGTTGTTGCTGTCCAGTGATACCGCAGCAATCCGCGTCAACACGCGGCCATTCAACACCGCCCCGGTTTCCAGCGTGATCGCCTGATCAGCCATGATGGTGCCTTCAAACACCGAGGTGGTTCCTAACGTAGCTGAGGTACCTACCTGCCAAAATATATTTTTGGCCTGGGCGCCGCCCGACAGGATAATTTTGCGCCCCGAGGTAGTGGTCAGCGTCGAAGCGACCTGGAAGATCCAGACTGCATCGGCCGGACCAGCCAGTGTCAGATCGCCCGATGTGATGCCTAGCGTTGAAGTCGATTTGTAAAGGCCTGGTGCCAGCGTTTGGCCGCCAATATTGCCAGAGATCGTAATTGGCGCAGTGGTACGTCCAGCTGCATCGTTATAGGCAGTGGTCAGACATAGCTTGGCCGCATTCGCCGCCGGATCGTTAATTCGAATCACACCACCATTGATAGTTCCTGGAGGGAATCCAGTCACCGCTGTGCCAGGGCTCAGGCCTAAATCACCATTGGTAATGATGGTTGGTCCGGTATTGGTGACGGTCGAACCAGCCAGAATCGCAAAACTGGCGGCACAATCCAGATTGACCAACGCCGGTCCGGCAGCTGGGAGTGTTGCAGCCGTTGTAAAGGTCCATGGATTCGGTACAAGACCAGCAACCAGCGCATTGCCTGCTGCATCGACCGCAGCATTGGTAATCTGAGCGGTGTAGGTGGTGCTTGGCAGAAGTTGACTAGTGGGCGAAAAATTCGCACTCAGTCCGGAATAAGTGACTTTGCCGACAATTGCAGTAGCACCTTGCATCAAGGTGAAGCTGGTACTGTTGATCGAAAGTGGATCCATTGCCTTGCTGAAGCTGGCACTAATTTCCTGATTCAGTGGCACACCGGTAGCGCTATCTTTAGGTACCGTAGCCGTCACAGTCGGTGCGCTCAGGTCAGCACTGGTTCCAGTGGTAAAGGTCCAGACGAAATTACTCGCCAAAGCAACACCCAGCGCATCCTGCGCCGCGGTACTGACTGTGGCAGTACACAAGGTATTTGGCGCGAAATTGGCAGCTGGTAGTCTGAATATTGCTAGATTGCTGGCCATGATGTAGTTAATGGCACTTGGCGTTACTGGCGTACCGCCGCACGTCAAGGTGAAGCTAGCTGGCGTAAGTGTGGCTGGATTCATCGCATTACTAAAGGCAGCCGTGACTATCTTGGTGTTGATTGCAACGCCGGTGGCACCATTCAATGGTGTTGCTGCGGTCACAGTGGGTGCAACGACGGCAACCACGCCGCCAGCACCCAGAATCGGATCGCGACCTTCGCCACCCCCACCGCATGCGGTCACCAGAGTGGCCAGCGACAACGCCAATAACCAGGTTCGGTATTGGGTAGAACTCTTAATTTTGTTCATTTCTCGTCTCATTTCGTTTGGTCGAAAAAATCATTTATGTCGTGGTGTAATGTTTGCGCGGCATGTACACGAATGTTTGGTAAAACTGTTTAGGTAGAAAACTTGTCCCCCCATGAATATGACAATCCAACGTATGGTTTTCTGTGCGGTAGCGAACATTGCTGTTGATTTGCATCACTTCGAGCACGCGTCAACGCGAAAGTAAAGTTCTAGAATTCAACGCACGAGTTTGCGCAGACGTATCAGGGCGCTGTAACAGGCAAAGGCCCATCGCTACCGATGAACTCTCCTCGGCAGCGGACCAAGGTGCAGTGCTTAGTTAATCAGGGAAGGAAACTGAGTGAAAACGCCGGGAGTCTTGCGTATCGTCGATTTCAAACCGTGTTTCAACGGCAAGACTCCGTTACCAACTGTATGCAAATTAGTAGGGTTATCTACCAACCCGGCACTAGGCCAGCATCAGTGATTCGAACCTTGTCGCCAACACGGTAACCGTGATCAGCCGGCAGCGAAACGGTCTGTGCAGCACCATTTTGTAGTCGTACCAAGGCCTCATACTGCAATGTTTTCTTACTGTTTCCTTCAATCGCACGGCCAGCCAAAGCACCGCCGATAGCGCCAGCGATAGTCGCTGCAGTTTTGCCATTGCCGCCACCGACCTGGTTACCCAGCAGGGCACCGACTACACCACCGCCGAGCGTACCGAGATAACCACCATCACCTTGAATTTCGACCGCATTGACGGTTTCAACTACCCCACAATTACTGCAGACGTTACTCACCTGCGGCGTGGAATAAGCCTTGGCGAACAAGCCCTTATCGAGTGTTGCTGTAGTAACGCGTTCGCCGATCCGCAACTGGGCGGTTACCGTGCTGTTAGGGGTGATCCGGTCACGCCGTTTTAGGTTGTATACCCCTGAATATTTTCCACTACTGACTTCGCGCAGTAGCACTTTACCCTTGACGCCATCAATCATAATTTCGGCCCGAGCGCCTGGCGTACCGTACAACGTAAACTCAAGGTCATTCTCTCGTTTCTGGTGCGCGCCTGGCTCGACGCCAAAGCTGACAATCTTTGGGTAAGCACCGTTCATTTGATTAGAATCGTGATAGCCAACTCCCGCTTGTAACGATTCGCTCAAGATCCTGCTGGCGACCTGATTACCCTTACGCAGGTTGGCCGTCACCGCACTTCGCGCAGTGATACTGTCGCGGTTGCTGATGGTGTAGCTACCTTCATATTGGCCGGCCTCGCGCTCGGACAGACTCAAGATACGTTGGGCACCGGCAATGCCAAGCGTAACGTTCGCACCAGGTGTGCCATACACGGTGAAATTAAGCTCGGTACCTGGGCGCAATGACGACACTTCATCAACATTGAAACCGTCGATTCTGGGCGCATTGCTCATGTTGTAATACTGCTGCGCCGCCACATCAGTCATGATCAGCCCAAGTGGCAAGC
This sequence comes from Gallionella sp., assembly GCA_039923775.1. GTDB lineage: Bacteria > Pseudomonadota > Gammaproteobacteria > Burkholderiales > Gallionellaceae > Gallionella. The sequence goes on from JBDTCC010000100.1 coordinate 4,752, forward strand.
CGATACACAGAGCGATTAAGAGTTTTTGAACGATTTTCATAGGATTTTCCGATAGAGCTCATTTTTGGCGTCAGAAGCCACGTTGACGCTTGACGCAAAACCAAGGCCGTAATCACAACACAGTGCGCGTTAACACAACATCAAGGTTTCCGACGAAAACTTAATCGTCGTGTTTATGTGAGTGTTTATTTTTATGCTTATTTTTATGCTTGTATTCGTGTTCCTCGCGCCAGTCATGCTCATACCTGGCGTCACTCACTGCTTGCCAATGGTTGTGTGGCGTATCGCGCCATTCAATCGCCCGACGCTGCCGTTGGCGCCAGTCCTGTTCGTACTGTGGGAGGACATATACCGGGCGCGGTTCTACATAAACCGGTTGCGGTGCTGCATAGACCCCTGGCGCATTTACAATGATATCGACAGAGGATGCAAGTGCAGGCACTGCTGCCAACAGCAGAGCCGCGCTAGCACATAAGCCGGCAGTAAAATACTGATAATTTTTCATTCTATGGATCCTTGATAAACAAGATGGTTGAAGCCGCTACCGAGCTTGGTATTGCAGCTTGTGAGATAAATTACAGTTTGAAATTACAGTGATTCAAGGCCTGTCAAAGATTGAATCAATCAACCTCATCAACTTTTTCCTGGTTGGAACACGATCCCTGCCAGACCGACTACCGCGAGCGCAGCCCCGCCTGTCACCATCCAAATTGACCGATCAGTCGGCGCACCAGTAAAAATGCGTGAGAAGTCTGAGCTCATTGAATTCAGTTCGCTGACCCCGAAAATCAGCAACACCACCCCTGCCACTAACAGGCCTAATGCAATCATTTTAGTCATCGCAAATCCCATTCATACTGTGGCCACGATGCTAAATGCCACGGCCGCTAATCAGGCGCAACAAAACCATGACTACAGCGATTACTAACAAAATATGAATAAATCCACCCAACGTATAAGAGGTTACAAGACCCAAAACCCACAGAATAAGTAGTACAACCGCAATGGTATAAAGCATCGTTTCCCCTTTAAAATTCTTTTGTGGCAGTCTGACACCACTCATGC
>JBDTCC010000101.1:0-9789 GCA_039923775.1 Gallionella sp.
TCGTCATGAGCCGGCACCGCCATCACCGCGCCTTCGCCGTAGCCCATCAGCACATAGTTTGCTACCCACACCGGCACCTGTTCGCCGTTCAGCGGGTGGGTAACCTTGAGCCCGGTATCCATGCCCTTCTTTTCCATCGTGGCGATGTCGGCTTCGGCCACACTGCCTGTTTTGCATTCTTCAATGAATGCGGCGAGCTGCGGATTGTCCTGTGCGGCGAGGGTTGCCAGCGGATGCTCTGCCGCCACGGCAACAAAGGTGACCCCCATGATGGTGTCGGCGCGGGTGGTGTAGACCCACAATTTTTCCTGCCGGCCGTCCAGCTCATGTGGAAACGCGAAACGCACGCCGTAGCTTTTGCCTATCCAGTTGCGCTGCATGGTCTTGACCTGCTCCGGCCAGCCGTCCAGCGTGTCCAGACCCTGCAGCAACTCGTCCGCATAATCCGTGATGCGGAAGAAATACATCGGGATATCGCGCTTTTCCACCAGTGCGCCGGAGCGCCAGCCGCGTCCGTCTATGACCTGTTCGTTGGCCAGCACGGTTTGATCCTCGGGGTCCCAGTTCACCGAGGAAGTCTTCTTGTAGATGATGCCATTCTTGAACAAACGGGTGAACAGCCACTGCTCCCAGCGGTAATATTCCGGGCGGCAAGTGGTTACTTCTCGCGCCCAGTCCACGCCCAGCCCCAGACTCTTCAACTGCTTGCGCATGTAATCGATGTTGTCGTAAGTCCAAGCCGCGGGCGGAACGTTGTTTGCCATGGCGGCATTTTCGGCAGGAAGGCCGAATGCGTCCCAGCCCATGGGCTGCATCACGTTGTAGCCCTTCATGCGGTGGTAGCGCGACAAGACATCGCCGATGGTGTAGTTGCGCACATGACCCATATGGAGTTTGCCGGACGGGTAAGGGAACATCGACAGGCAGTAATACTTGGGCTTGTCGGACTGTTCGGTGGCATGAAATGTCTGGCAGTTATCCCAGAGCTGTTGCGCTTGTTGTTCGATACTCTCGGGATGATAATTGGCTTGCATGAGATATGATTCTATAGCGTAATTTTTCGATGCCGCATTATAGCGTTATCGCCGCTCTGCCGCGAATCCAAACAAACGCGGGAAGCAATCATGAAATGTGCCATGCAGGTCTTCAAAAGAAGCAGTCCGACAAGCATGAAATGGCATTCAAAGTTAAAATAGCCATCATTCCACCGGCAGTCCGCGCTGACTTTTGCGTTAGCTCACAACGGGGCATTCTGCTAGAATCCGCCGACAAAATTTTTGTAAATCCTTCAGGAGAGTTTATTTATGTCCCGCAAATATCCCGTGATTGCCGTGACCGGCTCGTCCGGTGCAGGTACCACTACGGTAAAACGTGCTTTTGAAAATATCTTCCGCCGCCAGAAAATTACCCCTGCGGTCATCGAAGGCGACAGTCTGCATAGTCTGAATCGCATGGAGTTTCGCGCCGCCGCCGCCGCTGCCGCCAAGGCGGGCAACAACAGCTTTAGCCACTTTGGTCCCGAAGCCAACCACTTCGGCAAGATCGAAGAAACCTTCAAGGTCTATGGCAAAACCGGCATGTGCAAGCGCCGCTACTACGTGCATAGCGAAGCCGAAGCAGAATTGCACAACAAGCATTTCAAGCTGAAAGATTTGAAGCCTGGCGTATTCACACCATGGGAAGCTATCGAGAAGGATTCTGACTTGCTGTTCTATGAAGGACTGCACGGGTTGGCCACAGATAATGCCAAGATTGATGTGGCCAAACATGTTGACCTGGGCATCGGCGTGGTGCCGGTGGTCAATCTGGAGTGGATACAGAAGATACATCGCGATGGTGCCGAGCGCGGGTATTCTGCCGAAGCGACGGTTGACACCATCATGCGTCGCATGCCGGACTATATCAAATACATCACCCCCCAGTTCTCGCGCACCTGCATCAATTTCCAGCGCGTGGCGACCGTGGACACGTCGAATCCGTTCATCGCGCGCGACATCCCCACGCCGGATGAGAGCTTTGTGGTGGTCCGCTTCCGCGAACCGAGAGGCGTGGATTTTCAATACATGCTATCCATGATCCCAAATTCCTTCATGTCACGCGCCAATACCCTGGTTGTGCCGGGCGGGAAAATGAGCCACGCAATGGAAATCATCCTTACGCCGATCATGCATGGGATGATCGAGAACAAGAAGAAGTAAGTATTTCGAAAGGGACGACGGGGGAAGCAGATGGCAAGTCTGCTTCCCCGTTTCATTTGTAATGGATCTACTCAACGGATTAAATCCTGAACAACGCCAGGCCGTCACTCTGCCGCACCAGTCTGCGTTGATCCTGGCCGGAGCGGGCAGCGGAAAGACACGCGTGCTGACCACGCGCATAGCCTGGCTGGTCAGCACCGGAGCGGTCAGTCCGCAGAATATTCTTGCGGTGACCTTTACCAACAAGGCGGCCAAGGAAATGCTCACGCGTTTGTCGGCGATGCTGCCGATCAACACGCGCGGCTTGTGGATAGGCACGTTTCACGGCCTGTGCAACCGCATGCTGCGTGCGCATCACCGCGAGGCGAATCTGCCCCAGACATTCCAGATACTCGACAGCGGCGACCAGCTTTCCGCGATCAAGCGCCTGATGAAGGCGATGAACGTGGACGACGAGAAATATCCGCCGCGCGAGATGCAGAACTTCATCAGCGGCAGCAAAGAGCAGGGGCTGCGCGCGCATGAAGTGGAGGCCTACGATCCCTACACGCGGCGCAAGGTGGAAGTGTTTGCCGAGTACGACGCGCAATGCCAGCGTGAAGGCGTGGTGGACTTTTCCGAATTGCTGCTGCGCTGTTACGAGCTGCTGTCGCGCAACCAGCAACTGCGCGAGCATTACCAGGAGCGCTTCAGGCATATTCTGGTGGACGAGTTTCAGGACACCAATCCGTTGCAATACCGCTGGTTGAAGTTGCTGGCGGGCCACAAAAATGCGCTGTTTGCGGTGGGTGACGACGATCAGTCGATTTACGCATTCCGTGGCGCCAACGTCGGCAACATGCAGGAGCTGCTGCGCGATTTTCATGTCGAATCGGTGATCAAGCTGGAACAGAATTACCGCTCGCACGGCAATATCCTGGACGCGGCCAACGCGCTGATCAGCCGCAACCAGAACCGTCTCGGCAAGAATCTGTGGACTTCGGAAAGCGGCGGCGAAATGTTGCGCGTATACGAGGCACCGACCGACGTGGAAGAAGCCGGCTTCATCGTCAGCGAAATTCAGCAACTGAAATCCGATGGAGTCAACCTCAAAGAGATTGCTTTACTGTACCGCTCAAATGCGCAATCGCGGGTGCTGGAACATGCGCTGGTTTCCGCCGGATTGTCGTATCGCGTTTATGGCGGGCTGCGCTTCTACGAGCGGCAGGAGATCAGGCATGCGCTGGCCTATTTGCGTCTGATGGAAAATACCGATGACGACAATGCGTTGCTGCGTATCATCAATTTCCCGACGCGTGGAATCGGTGCGCGCAGCATCGAACAGCTGCAGGAAGCGGCGCGGATGAATTCGACCACACTGTGGGATGCCGCCGCCCGGGCGGGAGGCAAGGTGTCGGCATTTGTGGCGATGATTGAATCGTTGCGCAGTGCGACAAAAGAATTGCCCCTCCCGGAAATTATCGACCATGTGCTGGAACACAGCGGTCTGATCGCGCATTACCGGAATGAAACCGGAGCGAAAAAGCGCGAAGCCGAAGAACGTCTGGAAAACCTGAATGAACTGGTCAACGCGGCGACGCTGTTCGTGCATGAGAATGAAGACGACAGCCTGACTTCGTTCCTGACACACGCGTCGCTGGAAGCCGGCGAACACCAGGCCGGCGAACAGGACGATGCGCTGCACCTGATGACCGTGCATGCGGCCAAGGGACTGGAATTTCATACCGTATTCATCACCGGGCTGGAAGATGGATTGTTTCCGCACCAGAACAGCCAACGCGAAGATGGCGGCCTGGATGAAGAGCGCCGCCTGATGTACGTGGCCATCACCCGGGCACGGCGTCGTTTGTACCTTACCTTCGCACAACGGCGAATGTTGCATGGGCAGGCAAGTTACAGCATGGTGTCGAGCTTTTTGCGTGAGCTGCCGGAAAATCTGTTGCATTGGATTACGCCCAGGGTTGTCCAGCGAAGTGCTTTTTCCCAGTATGTTCCAGCGCAGCGCGAGATGCATGTTGCCGCGCCGCTGCAGGATTCCGCTACAGCTTCTATCTGGCGTACCGGTCAGGCGGTATTCCACGGAAAATTCGGTGAAGGAGTGATCGTCAACATGGAAGGCAGTGGCGCGGATGCCCGCGTGCAGGTGAATTTTCGCAATACCGGGCCGAAGTGGCTGGCGCTGGAGTACGCGAAGCTGACGGCCATTTAGGGCCGCCCTCCGCGCAGGTTGTAGTTCCTACTTGAACGTTGAATCGTCGCTCTTGAAAATGTCGTTTTGCGGCGGGGTGTCGACGGCTTGCTTCAGCGGCGGGAATATGTCGTTATAGCTGGCATACAGCGTGGTGAACACCAGCGGCAGCAGCACCACCCAGCCCAGCATCACCGGCATGCTGGCGAGCATTGCCATGAACATGAATGTGGCGCCATACAACAGCATCGGCATCACGTTGTAGAGAAAGGCGCGCAGGCTGAGCTTCATCGCCTGTAGCGGGGGCACATTACGGAAGTAAACCAGCATGGGCGCGAATTGCATGGCCATCATCAGTGTGCTGAACAGCACGATGCCAATCAGCATTGCGAACCCTGTTCCCGCGAATGCATGGATCATCACATCCGGATTTGTATCGGGTTGATCGCCCATCAGGATGCCGACCAGTGCGGCCCCGCCAACCGCCATCATCAATCCGAGTATCAGGTACTGGCCGACCAACGCAATACCGCCCAGCGTCACCAGTTGCGACGTATGTTGTTTGAAACCCTTGAGCAAATGCGCCAGCTCCAGCTCTTCACCCTGGTTAAGCGCGCGGCAACCGGCCATCAGGCCAACCAGTATGGCCGGCATCAACAGGCTTATCAACGGCTGGCCCACAATCGGCACGCTGGATATTGCCAGCGCTGCGATCAAACAGATGAACAGCAATACGATCCATAACAGCGGTGCTTTCATAAACAGTGCAAAGCCCTGTTTGATCCATTCCCAGCCATTTTTTGCGGGTAGTCGTAGCGGTTCCATCATGTCTTTTTTAGATCTCCCTGTTACAGCCAGAAGGCATGTTGCGACGCAATATGGGTCTTCAGAATTTGTTCGAAATGACCGGGATCGTGTGCATTGATCAATTCGCCGTCGCGAGGCAAGTGTTTGTCGAACAGGCGCGACAGCCAGAATCGCAATGCCGCGGCCCGCAGCATCAGCGGCCAGGCACGGTGTTCGCTGTCCAGTAGCGGACGCACCGCATGGTAGGCACGCAGGAATATTTGTGTCCTGGCCCTGTCCAGCGTGCCGTCGCCAAGCGTGCACCAATCATTCACAGTGATCGCCACGTCGTAGAGCAGCGCATCACTGCAGGCGAAATAAAAATCGATCAGACCGCCTATGCGATCTTCTTCCAGCAGCACGTTGTCGCGGAACAGGTCGGCGTGGATCACGCCTTGCGGCAACAATGCCCATTTCTGCTGCGCGTGCAGTGCGACTTCACTTTCCAGTAACGCCATCTGCCGCGCATCCAGAAACGGGCTTACCAGCTGGGCAGTTTCCGCGCGCCATGCCGCACCGCGCGGATTGGGCATGGCCTGCGAAAAACTTTGCCCGGCGATGTGCATCTGTCCCAGCATTGCAGCGATGGCGGCACACTGCAGGTCGCTGGGTGTGGTGGTGGATTTGCCGCTCAGGCGACTGACGATGCAGGCGGGCTTGTCATTGAGCGTGCCCAGAAATTGATTATGTCGATTCGCCACCGGATTCGGGCAGGGGATGCCGTGCCGCGCCAGATGCGCCATCAGATTCAGGTAGAACGGCAATTCGTCTGCATCGAGTATCTCGAACAACGTCAGTACAAAACGGCCGTTGCCGGTGGTGACGAAATAATTGGTGTTCTCGATACCGGATGCGATGCCCTGCAGTTCCTGCAGTTGACCCAGCGAATAATCATTCAGCCAGGCAGTCAGATCCGCTTCGGATACGTTGGTGAAAACGGCCATGCCTAAAAACGATGTATGACCCACTGCGGCGGGCGCACGCCGGAATCCAGACTTTCCTGGCGCGAGAATTTGCCGTCGCCGCGATCATCAACCAGGTAATAGGGTTTGCCCACTTTTGGGATTATCTTGATCATGTACAGTTTTCCGCCAGCGCGATATTCCTCAACAGTCTGCACTTTATCCTTGGTGATGGTCACTTCAGGTTCATCGCTCACCGCGCCACCCATGGCCGGTGGTGGTGGCAGCGGCTCAAGCTTGCCGGAAGCCGATTGGGCAAATGCGGCAATAGAAAACCCGCTCAGTAGTAACAACAATAGTAGGCGCATCGGAGTAGTCACCATGGAATGCAAGATGTTCATTTTAGCCGATGCGCGGAGAATCTGTGTGAGTTGCTGCAGGGTGCCTGATTGTTCAACCGGTGCTCCAGCCGCGCGGTCGTTTCATCCCGGCGATTTTGCAGGCTTGCTTCACATAACCATAGGGAAACATCTCAAATATGGCATTGCGTGAATCGGGGCCGAGGCGTTTGCTCAGGTGTTTCATAACATGGCGCACATCCGGCGCGATCTGATGATCGGCATAATATTCGCGCATGAAACGGATCGCGTCCCAATGGTCTTCGGTGAGCGGAATACTTTCCCGCTGCGCAAGCTGGAGGGCTACTTCCTCGTTCCAGTTCAGCGGTTCGATCAAATATCCCTCTTCGTCCAGTTCGGGCAGTTGCGTCATTTCTCGTCTCCGTGTGGATGTAAAAATGTGCTCTATTTATATCATAAATACAGCTGCTTTTCACGTTCCGCTTCGGATGGCTGGAACCCCCGTGTTTCGTAGTGTTTGAAAATCGCGTCGACTACCGCCTGGGGTTCGTCGATCAGCTGGATCAGGTCCATGTCCTCGGGGCTGATGACCTGTTCATCCAGCAAGGCGGTGCGGAACCAGTCGAGCAGGCCACCCCAGAATTGTGTGCCCACCAGAATGATAGGGATGCGCCGCGTCTTGCCGGTCTGCACCAGTGTCAGTGCTTCCATCAACTCGTCCAGCGTGCCGAAGCCGCCCGGCATGACCACATAAGCGCTGGCAAATTTCACGAACATGACTTTGCGCGCGAAGAAATGCTGGAAAGTCTGGCTGATATTCTGGTAAAGGTTGCCGCCCTGTTCGTGCGGCAGTTGGATATTCAGCCCGACGCTGGGTGATTTGCCATAAAACGCACCCTTGTTGGCGGCTTCCATGATGCCGGGGCCTCCGCCGGAAATGACCGAAAATCCGGCATCCGAAAGCAGGCGCGCGATCTCCTCGGCAAGCAGGTAATTGGGCTGATCGGGCCGGGTGCGCGCGCTGCCGAAGATGCTTACGGCGGGATGGATCTGGCTAAGCCGTTCGGTCGCAGAAACAAACTCTGACATAATACCGAACACGCGCCAGGCTTCTTTGGAATTCCATGCTTCCGGTATTGCGGATTTCGGCAATTTGGACGGTATGCTCATGCGGTTCCCCCGGAATAAATTTTAGACAGCGAATAAATAATGAACGAAGCGAGATTCGATAAAACTTTACTGCTGGTTGACGGCTCATCTTTTCTTTACCGTGCCTTCCATGCCATGCCGGATATGCGCAACCGTCACGGCGAACCGACCGGAGCAATCTACGGCGTGCTCAACATGCTGCGCAAACTGCGCAATGATTACCCGGCCGATTATAGCGCGTGCATATTCGATGCAAAAGGCAAAACCTTCCGCGACGACTGGTATCCCGAATACAAGGCGCACCGCCCCTCCATGCCGTCCGATCTGGTGCAGCAGATCGAACCCCTGCATCAGGCTATCGCCGCTTCCGGATGGAACATCCTGATGCTGGACGGTGTGGAGGCAGACGACGTGATCGGCACGCTGGCGCAGCAAACCCGTGATGGCGTGCGCTGCGTGATCGCCACTGGCGACAAGGATCTCGCGCAGCTGGTCAACGAACGCGTGACCCTGATCAACACGATGAGCAACGAGACGCTGGATATTGCGGGGGTGAACAGCAAATTCGGCGTGCCGCCGGAGCGCATTGTGGAATACCTGACATTGGTGGGCGACGCGGTGGACAATGTGCCGGGCGTCGAGAAGGTCGGCCCGAAAACTGCCGTGAAGTGGCTCACCCAATACGGCACGCTGGATAATCTGATGCAGCACGCCGACGAGATTGGCGGCGTGGTCGGGGAGAATCTGCGCAAGGCGAAAGACTGGCTGCCGCAGGCGCGGCGTTTGATCACCGTGAAAGGTGACGTTGAATTGCCGCAGACATACAGCGAATTGATCCCGCCGCAACCGGACAAGGAACAGCTGCGCAGTCTGTTCGAACGGTTTGAATTCAAAACATGGCTGCGCGAGTTCGACGGCGAAGTGGCTGGGCACCCCGCGGCTTCCCCCTCCCCTGCACCGGGAAAGAAAGCTGATCCGTCGACACCGGATACGCACGGCGTATCACCCGCCGGTACCGACAGCGCACATTACGAAACGATACTGACCGGGGCGCAACTCGATGCCTGGATGGAAAGGATACTCGCCGCCGATCTGGTCTGCGTGGATACCGAAACCACCGGGCTGGACATGATGAACGCGCAGCTGGTCGGCATATCGTTTGCGATCAAGCCTCACCAGGCTGCCTATCTGCCGCTTGCGCATATTTACCCCGGCGCACCGGACCAGCTTGGTCGCGTGCATGTACTCGCCACGCTCAAACCCTGGCTGGAAAGTGCCCGCCACAAAAAACTTGGGCAGAACCTCAAATACGACATGCACATCTTTGCCAACCACGGTATCGCGCTGGCGGGCATACACGATGACACGCTGCTGCAATCCTATGTGCTGGAAAGCCACAAGCCCCACGACATGGATAACCTCGCGCTGCGCCATCTCAATGTCAAAACCATCAGTTTTGCCGAGGTGGCGGGCAAGGGAGCAAAACAGATCTGCTTCGACCAGGTGGATATCAGGACTGCCTCACACTATGCCGCGGAAGATGCCGACATCACGCTGCAATTGCACCAGAACCTGTACCCGCAGATCGCGGTGCAGAGCGGGTTGCTGCATGTGTATCGCGACATCGAAATGCCGAGCATGCATGTGCTCTACACCATGGAACGCAACGGTGTGCTGCTCGACGCCGCGCTGCTGCAGATCCAGAGCCGCGAGCTGGGCGAAAAACTGATCGCGCTGGAAGCCAAAGCGCATGAAGCAGCGGGGCAGCCGTTCAACCTGAATTCGCCGAAGCAGATACAGGAAATCCTGTTCGACAAGCTGCAACTGCCGGTGAAGAAAAAGACCCCGAGCGGCACACCCTCCACCGATGAGGAGGTGTTGCAGGAACTGGCGCTCGATTACCCGCTGCCGAAAATCCTGCTGGAATATCGCGGCATGGCAAAACTCAAATCCACTTACACCGACAAGCTGCCGCAGATGATGGACAGAAAAACCGGACGCGTGCATACCAGCTATTCGCAGGCGGTGGCGGTGACCGGGCGGCTGGCTTCCAGCGACCCGAATCTGCAGAACATTCCGATACGCAGTGCGGAAGGCCGCCGCATCCGCGAAGCGTTCATCGCACCGCCCGGCAGCCGTATCGTGTC
>JBDTCC010000102.1:0-36507 GCA_039923775.1 Gallionella sp.
TCGTCCTTCGTTACTATCGTTGCCCGGCTTGCGACAATGTACCAGGGGCACGTTATGGCATTTTATTTGGCTTAAGCAAATGCCCAACATGCGGGGCTCGTCTCAAATGAACGGAGTGCTGTCTAACATCACGCTCCAGCCAACGCCAAAAAACGGCGCGGGTAAGCTTCAACGTTAACCATTCAACAATACGGAGAGCCCAATGGGTCAGCTATTCAACGAATTATCCGAAAATCATATCCAATTCATTACCGGGCAAAATATTTTTTTTGTCGGGACAGCCAGCGCTAATAGTCGCGTGAATGTTTCTCCAAAGGGAATGGACTCATTGAGAGTGCTAGGCAACACCCGCGTTGTTTGGCTAAACCTTACCGGTAGTGGCAATGAAACTTCCGCCCATGTACAGCAAGATCCACGAATGACAATCATGTTCTGCGCTTTTCATGGCAAACCTCTAATTTTGCGGGTTTATGGCACCACAAAGGTGATTCACAAGGGCGACCCGGAATGGGATAACCTCTTTTCCCTGTTCAAGCCGATACCCGGTGCCCGGCAGATTTTCGATGTCACAATTGAACTCGTGCAAACCTCTTGCGGAATAGGTGTTCCTTATTTATCGTACGAAGGAGAACGAGAGTTACTCAGCGGATGGGCCACAAATAAAGGCGAGGAAGGTATTAAGCAGTACTGGGAGAACAGGAACCAGGTGAGCATTGATGGCATTCCTACGCACATCGTCGCCAAAGGTGGCTAACACTGCATTTGAGAGGCGCTGTGTAAAAACATGCAGCTCCTGAATTTTATCGTTATTCGTTTCCCCCACTCTCACACTAAAAGCTATTTATGAAATCTGAAGATGTTGCCGAGGCTGCCCGCGCCAACCTCGATGGTAGTACCCCATTCCCGGAAGTTGTCAGAATACTTATGGAAGCCGGTGTTGAGTATTACCACGTCGGCTATGTGGCACTGCAAAAATCTTTCTATAGTGCTACGGGTGGGGTAATTAAAACTCCCATCAATTACGAAAACCTGCCTTCTGTTGCAAACGACCTTGATCGTGATGCTTTGCGTTCAGCAATTCTGGACAGTCAGCAAAATAGTCAGCACTACAGAGACTTTACTAAACGCGCCATAAAAACTGGAGTTCAGGGTTATATTGCCTTCCTGCGCGATAAACGTGTGGCCTATTGGGGACGTGACGGTGAACAACATACGGGGTGGTTTCCAGGTGCTCAACCTCAAAACGCCTAACCCAACAGTCAAGCGGGACTGCGAAAAAGCGCGCAATTCTTTACTTTTACCTTAGCCAATCACATGCGAATGCGTCTCTACCGTCTTTGCTTTTTTGTGTCAGCACTAAATATTGCTGCCATTTGCGCAGCCGCAGAGCTGCCGTCTCCCCAGGTTGCAATTGTTGCCAAGCTTTATCAGGACTTTGCATTTGAGGCAGTGCTAGAAGAGCCGACCTCTGAAAATTCATCTTTCATAGACCAAAAAAAACCTGTACTGCTCCGCTACTTGACACCTAGTCTTGCCGAGCTATTACTTCGAGATCGGCAGTGTGTCAAAACTACCCACGACATATGTCGCCTTGATTTCGCGCCACTGTGGGGTAATCAAGATCCTATTGGTGCTGGTGTAAAAGTTCTTCCGGGTGCCGCATCAGATACTGTCATTGTTCGGTTGCGCTATCCCTCCTCTACAACTCAGCTAACATACCATCTCAAACATATCGCAGTCGGGTGGCGAATTCGAGACATCTCATACGAGCCAGAGCACTCCACTCTGTCCGAAATTTTGGAGTCAAAGTTATGAAAACTATAAAGCCTACCCGCTGATGCCGCACCCGGCATGATCGTGGTCGGACACATCGAAAACGAAAAACCGGAAATAGAAGGCTCGCAATGCGATTTCTCCGATGCGGGCGGAATCGTGTTGCGGAGCGACTGGGTCAGTCGATTCTGGATGAACATCAATGGCTCGCTTGTCGAGTTTCACGGAACCAGAACTGACGAAGCAAAGCAGGCGGACATTGTTGGCCGGCGGTGGCGGGAATCCTTCCGTGCGAAGGGAATTTATGTTTTATTGAATCTCAAGCAGACCGCTACCGGTGATGATGGCGCCGCTTTTGAGGGCAGTATAATCGTCAAGCGTGACGGCATTGAGATGCACCTGAAGGTCGCAGGGGTTGCGGTGCATAAATTCCGGGCCCTATGGAGTATGTCAAGTTGTGGCATGGTGTGGTCCGGGGTATGCAAGCGTTACGGCGTCTGGCCGCACAGCTTTTACGCCAGGAAACCGGAAGGAGAATGAAAATTAATATTATCGACTACGAATCTCTGCTGTTGGCCGCAAAAAATCAGGCCGAGCCACAACGATTGCTATTCGTTTTTTTAAAGGCATCTCTACCTGAAGATCATGGCAGTGAAGAAGCGATCCGCTTTCATTCCGGTCAAGGAGGTGAATTACAACCCATCATGTGTGTCGACAAGACGCTGGATGAATTGGGGGTATTTTCCGATCTAGTAGCCGAGTCTGAAAGAATGGAACAAGATTGGCAAATTGTATTAGTGGCTTGCCTTTCCGGCAGGAATGGAGTGGTGCCGAGTTCTGAGGATGCGACACAGCCGCTGACCATGATGCTCCAAGCTGTAAAAAATGGAAGTGATCTGTCCGGATATATGGCTTTTGACAGGGATGGCACTCCCGTTCAGTTTGGTAGCTCAAATTAACATTGCCAACCATTTATTCAGGCGGGACGCCTAACGGCACCCTTTAATTCAAACGTTGGGCAACTTCCGGGAGACTGAGATGAATCAACCACGATATGTGAGAATAGTACAGGCGGGCTGTGCGCTTACAGCAGCTTTGTTCGGCCTTGCAACGATGATCGCAGGGGGACGTGTCCTCGCCGGCTCAGATCCGGGATACATCGTGTTTAGACCGCTACTGCTCTACAACACAGCGATGGGTCTGGCGTATGTGGTGGCAGGTGTCATCGCATGGCGCAGTGTCGATCGCGGCAAGTACGCGGCGGCCACGATCTTCGTTCTCAATTTCCTCGTACTAGGAGCCATCGGTTACTTGTACGCGACTGGGAGTGCTGTTGCTATTGACAGTGTTCGCGCAATGATCCTCCGAAGCGTTGTATGGCTCGTGCTGTTTCTTGTGTTGGCGTGGCTGGGTCACAGGAACCGCCTCCCGGATTTCGAGCGTCATGTCCAACCCCTCAATCCGCACGACGCTGCGCAATGAAGCCGCGCACCGCCGGTGATTTGAAACGCTAGCCGTCAATGATGAAAACATTTTCAACTCGCTGGCAAAGCACAATATTGGGCACTCTCGGCGTAGCTGGATTTAGCCTCACCCTTCCCGCCACGCGGTTGGCTGTCATCGAGCTTGATCCCACTTTTGTCGGCCTTGGTCGTGCAATCATAGCCGCGCTCATAGCTGGCGTTGCGCTCGTAATTTTCCATGCGCCACGGCCAGTTGGTATGCAGTGGCTTCGATTGGGTGGAACTTCAATCGGCGTGGTGATTGGCTTTCCATTGCTTGCCACCTGGGCGATGACCACTGTACCGGCGGCTCACGGTGCGGTGGTTGTTGGTCTTTTACCATTATCTACGGCTCTTTTTGGTGCGTGGTTAGCCGATGAACGACCCCGCCTTCTTTTCTGGGCATCGACAGTGGTGGGAGGCATAACCATTGCGGTTTTCTCGCTGTCGTCGAGTGAGGGTTCATTTCAAACTGGTGATGTTTTGCTCTTGGGGGCAGTAGTTGCCGCAGGATTCGGCTATGCCGAAGGAGCACGTCTTTCAAGGGAGCTCGGCGCATGGCAAACGATCAGTTGGGCACTTGTTATTTCTGCACCCATATTGCTATTCCCTGCGCTTAAGTTCATGCCACATAACATCACCACTATTGGCTGGCAAAGCCTGGGGGGATTTGCCTACGTTAGCGTAGTCAGTATGTTTTTTGCCTTTGTGGTTTGGTACAAAGGGCTGGCGCTTGGTGGAATCGCAAGAATTGGACAACTTCAGCTACTGCAACCATTTCTTACTATTGGTGCAGCCGCTATGCTGCTGCACGAACATGTATCTTGGGCAGAATTATTTGCAGCGCTCATAGTAATTTTTTGTGTGCTGATTGGCAGAAGTGCGGGAGCCATGCCGAAGTATACGGCTAACACAACGCTCCAGCGGGACGCGCCGCGAGTGCCGCACCCCTGAGCTTTACGTTGGGGCTAACGCACTCCCATTCTGTTCAACATTATCAAATGTCCACTAAAGTCCGGGAAGACCATCCGTCCGTCATTGCCGGATGAGGCCGAAACTCTGTTACCCGAACAACGCGAACGACTGTTGCACATTTAAGGGGTCAACACCTTAATCTGACCAGGGTACTAACCAGAATCGGGCTATCTCAAGCCATGGGGGCCGATCGCCAATGCCCGATACGGTGGTCACCCTGGCGGATTCGGTGCTGACGCGCCCCAAGCCATCCCGCAAGCACTGGCGCAGCGGTGGGCGTTGGATTATCGATAGCGCCATATATAAAGGTAATGAGCCCTTCAACTTGTTTGATTTATAGGATTTTAACCTCATCGGGGTATCTTTCTACTTGCTCTATAGCCCGTTTGGGTCATTGCTTCATACTCGACGGCTGGTAATATGAAGATGCTCCGGCGGCTAAATAATATTTAACTTTGAGGAAAATATAATGTTTACGAGCAATCCCTTTTCCGAACTATCTGCACATATATCGCCCACAGTTATGCAGGCATATATTATTTTGATGGTCCTGCTGGTGGTAGGCGGGACAATACTTGACATGCTGCACAAGAAAAGCGCGCAGTACTTTTTCGAAAATGCGAAAAGAGCAAAAAAGAGCGCAAAACGGTCAGTGGGTGGCGGAGAAAAAGCAGCGATTGCGGCTTCAGTGGTGGCGAAGGAAATATTAACTTCCGGCGAATTCAGCAACCCCAGACGCAGGCTTTCCCATTTGTTGACCATGTACGGAACCATAATTTTCATCGTGACTACCGTGATTATGATTTTTGGTTATGCAGTTCCCGGATCAGCCACACCCTCTATCCTGCCGGCACTCTGGCATATCGGTGCGCTGATGCTGGCTGTGGGCGGATACTGGTTCTGGTTTTCTATCCGCGTCGATGTCTCTGCGGAAGGCCTTCCCTGGTTCCGGTTCGAACGTGCGGATTTGTTTATTCTCTCGCTTCTTGCCACCTCGACTTTCGCATTAATCTGGTCATTTACCGGCGGTGGATTAACCGTATTCTTTGCCTTGTTCATCCTGTCCAGCACCGTTCTCTTTGGCGGTGTTTACTGGTCCAAGTTTGCCCACATGTTCTTCAAGCCTGCTGCGGCCTACCAGAAAAAAATTACCCGGGCCGATGGTTCCCGGGAGAATTTGCCTCCTGACTATGATTTGACGGATCCTGAAGTACAGCGAAAGTTTCCGGATATCCCGATGTATATGGGCAAGAACCCGCCAAACATGGGGCTTTGCATCAAGGCTGAAAGAGCAAAACACTACTAACACCGGCTCGACTAATTATCTATAAGAAATTGAGGATTATATTATGCCAACTTTTGTATATATGACGCGTTGTGATGGTTGTGGAGAATGCGTTGACATCTGCCCATCAGACATCATGCACATCGATAAAAAGCTGCGTCGTGCTTACAACATTGAACCCAACATGTGCTGGGAATGCTATTCCTGCGTAAAAGCATGTCCGCACCAGGCGATTGATGTACGCGGTTATGCCGACTTCGCACCGCTTGGACACAGTGTTCGAGTGCTCCGTGATGAAGAGAAAGGCACGATTGCCTGGCGCATCAAGTTCCGCAACGGCAAGAAAGACATGGAACTGCTGGCACCTATCACGACCAAGCCTTGGGGCTCGGCTACCCCGAAACTCGCAGACGTGCCTGCCCCCAGCAAAGAGATGCGCGACAGCCAGCTGTTGTTCAACGAGCCTAAATACATCCGCATGGATGAAGGTGGTTTACATACACTGGAGTCCAATGGCCTGGAAATCAAAAAGGGAGTGCAATACTAATGAGCTACCAGACAATTATTGAAGACGATATCGATATCCTGGTTGCCGGTGCAGGCCTGGGCGGTACGGGCGCGGCATTCGAAGCAAGGTATTGGGGCCAGAACAAGAAGATCGTCATCGCCGAAAAGGCAAACATCATGCGTTCCGGTGCGGTTGCCCAGGGACTGTATGCGATCAACTGCTACATGGGTACCCGATTTGGCGAGAACAATCCCGAAGATCACGTACGCTATGCACGTATCGACCTGATGGGTATGGTGCGTGAAGACCTCGCTTTTGATATGGCGCGCCACGTCGACTCCACTGTGCATCACTTTGAAGAGTGGGGTCTTCCCATCATGCGCAACGAGAAGAAGGGTTCGTTTCTGCGTGAGGGGCGCTGGCAGATCATGATCCATGGCGAATCCTACAAACCTATCGTTGCCGAAGCGGCCAAGAAGTCTGCGGACAAGGTTTTCAACCGCGTCTGTTTGACCCACCTCCTGATGGATGAATCCAAGGAAAACCGCGTCGCCGGTGCCGTTGGATTCAACGTGCGTACCGGTAACTACCACGTGTTCAAGTCCAAGACCGTGATCTGTGGTGCCGGTGGTGCTTCCAACATCTTCAAGCCGCGTTCTGTCGGTGAAGGTGCGGGGCGTGTCTGGTACGCACCGTGGTCTTCGGGTTCTGCATATGGCCTGATGATCGAGGCAGGCGCGAAAATGACACAAATGGAAAATCGTATCGTACTGGCGCGATTCAAGGATGGATACGGTCCTGTCGGCGCCTACTTCCTGCATCTGAAAACTTATACTCAAAACGCTTATGGCGAAGAGTACGAATCAAAATGGTTCCCTGAGCTGCAGCAAAGGGTTGGTAAAGAATACCTAGATCCGGAAGCGTCTCACACCACTCACCGTCCCATTCCAACCTGTCTGCGTAACCATGCAATCATCAGCGAAGTGAATGCCGGTCGTGGCCCGATTCACATGGTCACCATGGAAGCCTTCCAGGATCCTCACCTTGAAGAGATCGGTTGGCACAACTTCCTGGGCATGACCGTTGGTCAGGCGGTTCTTTGGGCGGCCACGGACGTTGACCCGAAATATGAAAACCCGGAATTGACGACTTCGGAACCCTACGTAATGGGTTCACATGCAACCGGTTGTGGTGCATGGTGTTCTGGCCCAGAGGACGTATCACCAGAAGAATACTTCTGGGGCTATAACCGCATGACGACCGTCGAGGGTCTGTTTGGCGCAGGTGATGCCGTGGGTGGAACGCCACACGCCTTCTCGTCAGGCTCCTTCACAGAAGGTCGCCTGGCTGCCAAGGCTGCCTGTAAATATATTGATGATGGAAAAGGTGAAGGCATCCGTGTTTCCGACGCTCAGATCAATCACCGCAGGGAACAGATCTACAAGCCCATGGAAACATATCAGGTTTATAGCAACGAAGTCGTTGCCGGTTCCGTTAATCCCAACTTCATCAATCCAAAACAGGGCTTGGAACGTTTGCAGAAGCTGATGGATGAATACTGTGGTGGTTTTGGTGTTAACTACATGACCAACGACAAGCTCCTGAACATCGGTCTGAAGAAGATGGCGATTCTGGGTGAGGATCTGGAAAAAGTAGCCGCTTCAGACGTACACGAGCTGTTGCGTGCATGGGAGCTGAAACATCGTTTCCTGACTTCCGAGAGCGTGTTCCAGCATACGCTGTTCCGCAAGGAAACTCGTTGGCCGGGATACTACTACCGTGGTGATGCCATGAAACTGGATGATGAGAACTGGCACGTACTGACAGTTTCCCGCCGTGATCCCAAGACGGGCGAGTACACGATGGAAAAAGCACCGCTCTACCACCTGGTAGGCGATATTGAGGACAAAGACCTGGCTAAACTGAAAGCAGAAGGTCGCCACTAAGCAAATCTAGCCTGGATTTTTACAAGCCAGAAAATGTATTTACGATAATTTGTTAGTGCATTATTAGAGGACCGGCATAATGTATGTTGGTCCTCTTTTTATCTAGTCAGCGAGTCGTGTGACTTCGCCACAGATAAAATCATGGAACACTGTGTGTGGGATATTTTATGAACATTCTTGAAAAAACAGATGAAGAGATTTTAGCGTTGGCCAACCCGATGTGGGCTGACCTTATCAAGTACTCCAATGAAGGAAATTACGGCGCTTTCACGCGTAATTTTTCGAGCTCTTTTATTGCGGGTGCCAATGAAGTTGAAATGGGCAAGCAGTTCGCGAGAAGCGACCTTGCGAAAAACCTGTCGGATGATTATTCGTATCTTGGCATGATCCGCCGCGGAGAACATGTCACTGTTTTATACAAAGTGATTAACAAGAAAAATAAAAGTGAATGGCTGGGAAGACTGGTGCTGGGTTATGAAAGTGACAAGGTGAGAATTTTTGGGGCCACACTGTTTTAAAAGAATTATCAGACATGTCAGATACCATTGAAAACGAAAAATTCGTCGAACTGAATTACAAGGTCATCGATAACAAAACCGGTGACATACTGGTTACCGTGGATTATCCGCTGGGTTATGTTCATGGTGTCAACGATGTAATGTCAGAAGAAGTGACCAAAGGTCTGTATGGTAAAAAGGTGGGTGATGTTATCGAAGTGCCGGTAGACACGACAAAGTTATACGGCGAGCGGGATGAATCACTGGTATTTACCGATCATATCGAAAATGTCCCTGATGAATATCGGGAAATCGGCATGACGATCACCATGGAAAATGAAAAGGGTGAGCCCAGAGACTTTATCGTTACCCGATTCGATGACAAGACATTAACCGTCGATGGCAATAATCCACTGTGTGGCAGAGACGTCACGTTCATGCTGGAAGTCCTGTCCATACGTGATGCGACCGGGGAAGAAATCGACCTTGGCGGAGCAGTCGGCGCCGACCCTGACTTGAATGAAATACTCGAACGGGCAAAATGAAATTCTCAACCATCTACATGATTTACCCCGAGAGCAGGGCTCTGGAGCGTGCCATCGCTCATTCCATAGGCATGCTGAGTTCAGAAACGGCCGCAGAGGCTGTTCCGGATACCAAAGTCGCCGTAGCGGATAATTTTCGTTTCACACGGGGAAACTATGAGCAGCACCGTTTCAGCTCCAAAATCTTCGAGAGTTTGCGCGAGGCGCTTGAAGTATCACTTACCGAAACATATCGCGTTCAGGAACCATTCGCCTGGGCCAAGACACAGAATAATCTCGGTAATGTCCTTGCGGCGCTTGGACAGCAGCGGAGAGATGCTGGATTGTTTGAACGGGCCATTCAGTGCTTCAGCAATGCATTAGAGGAACTCAAACAGGAAAACTCACCATTGGAATGGGCAGCTGCGCAATATAACCTGGGCACGGCAAGCCAGGCGCTCGGTCGCCTGCAGGATGATGCGAAGCCATTTAAAAATGCTGTGGATGCGTATACCAATGCATTGCTGGTTTGGACGCGAGATAAGTCTCCGGAAGACTGGATGTTTACGATGCATCAGCTTGGCGATACTTTCCATGCGTACGGGAAACTGCTAAAGGGTAACCGGACTTTTCAAAAGTCCGTTGTTGCCTATAAAAATGCGCTTGCCGTACAAGATGCGGATAATTATGCATTAGCGTTAATTGCTACCCATAATAACCGTGCTGCTGTATTGCATCATCTCGGTGAGTCGGAAGAAAATCCTGACCGTCTAAAAGAAGCAATAAACTCATATGAAAAGGCATTGACGGTGAGTATGGAGCAGCAGTTGCCTATCCATTTGGCCGTCATCATTCGAGTGAACAAGGCGACAGCACAGAATGTACTGGCAGAATTAGCAAACGATACCGGCCTTGCAGAGGAAGTGGCCGATGAGTTTGAGGTGATTATCGAATGCTTTTCGCATGCCCTGCAGCCACTCTGTTTAAGGCATTGCAAGGAGCAAATGGACAAGGCAAAGTCGCTGGCACTTGCGACTAGCGCTAGCCGTTGACTGGGAGTTTAAGTTTGTCACCTGCAGAAAAAACAGAAAAGAAGCGGGATCCGAACAATCCATGCCTGTTCTGCAAAGATCCGCGTGGCGTATCACTGGAGCATGAGCTTGCTTACAGTGCGCGTGATACCTACGCGGTGAGCCCGGGCCATACCCTGATCATCCCGCGTCGCCATGTCGCCAGCTTTTTCGACCTGACCCCCGAAGAGGTCAATGCCTGCATGGGGCTGATCACCGAGGAGCGTATGCGACTGGACGAGGAATTCAAGCCTGATGGTTACAATATCGGCGTTAACGTAGGAACGGCGGCTGGGCAGAGTATCTTCCATGTCCATATTCACCTCATCCCCCGCTACAAAGGGGATGTCGAGAACCCCCAGGGGGGCGTGCGCCATGTGATTCCACAGAAAGGACATTACGCACGCTAGATATACATAGCGACATAAATCTACTGCGCAACTTTGGGGTGGGGGAGGCTGGAGCGCAGCGCCAGGAGCATACACATCAGTATGTGAGGAGCGCGAGCACCGCCCGACCCCGTCCCAAAGCCGTTCGCTACGATTTCTGTCACTATGTACAGTACAATATAGTCAGTTAAGTGGGAGGGCTGACATATCTGTTTATATTCCTCCCGTTTTCAACCAGCAAGGAGATATGATCATGAGCGATGAAAAGAAGCAATTTATCCGTCCCAAGGTTCCGGATGGCCACGCCTTCCGCGTGACGACCCGTCAGAAGGAAATCGTACCGGGGCAGTTTTTTGTTGGCTATGAAACTACCTGGGAACCGCACCAGAAAGAAGTTCCATACCAAACCCCCAAGAAGCCCTGAGCCAGTCAGCTACGCAATAACTGGAAGGCCGCGCGGCTACGAAAGTTGTGAAAAGCACGCTTTTATAGCGTGCTTTTTTAATCCGATTTAAAGCTTAGATTCGCTCAGCAAGCTGGTAATCCACATTAATAAAAGCGCCGATATCGGCCAGAAAACGAATCGTTCTGGCACCGAATCCGACATCCGGAACCGATTCATTTTTATCGATAGATAGAACCATGACCACGCCGATTCTGGGCGACAAGTTGTGGCTTTTAATTACCTGCAGAATCTTTTCCTTGAACGGTTCAATTTTTTTAATGATGATCTCCGTCATTTTATAAACGTCTATATCGTCCGACATCGTTTCCGTTGATAACTCCCATGAACTGATCACGGGTTTATCCAGGGCACTGTGCGCGCCGGATGCATCAACTGAGGTAGGTTCGATGCCAAGCAAAAGCGTGATGTCATCAGGATTGAAATGGTAGCCACTGAGTGTGAAGTGGGCGCGTGCCTTATTTGATGCCAAGATGTCGCCCTCACGTAATTGTCAATCTGACGGGTGGTTTTATTCGATTCTCCGGACACTCAATTAAGGCCGGGTTGATGGATATTACCACCGTTACGTTGTCTTTGTTTCCACTGGTTATGGAATTGGACTTTCCAGTCTTTAGCAGACATTTGACAATGTCGAAAATGAACTTGGATAAGCCATATAAAAAGAGTTCGCTACACAGCAAAATTCAAGGCCGAGGCCATACTGCATCCTGCGCCTCCTTTCAAACCAGGAGATGTAGTGGTGTTGGCGCTGACCATATCCACTAAAAATTCACCTGAAAAATCGCTGCATTCGGCCTAATTGGCGATCGGACAATAAGTAAAATACAGGGTATCTGATCATCGGATTACAGAGCGTCGCGAAAAGTCTGCGCCCTTTCCTGGAACTTCATGAAACAATTTCAACGTTTGAAGGGTCCACCAATGGTTACTAACACAAACCCAGTTCGCTTTACTGATTCTCCTCTGGCTGCTCATCGGCACAATGTTCCAAATATGGGTTGGAGATAACCCGGTTGTGCTGTCGGCATCTGCATATGTCGAACAACAGCAAAGCACGATCCTATCCTTGAATATTCTTTTACCCGTGATGGGTACCGTGCTAACGGCTGTTATTACGGTACTATCCAGTTGCGGGCGCGGGCGCCCGAATTTTCATGCCCGCATTCGGTAGTAATCCCACTCAGGAGATCATCATGATTGCAGTAATTTTCGAAGTCTGGCCGGTTGAAAACGGGGCAAAGACGTATTTCGATCTGGCGGCCGAACTTAGACCCCTCCTGGAAAAAATTGAAGGTTTCATTTCCATAGAGCGATTTGAGAGTCTGGCAACAAAAGGAAAATATCTGTCGCTGTCGTTCTGGAGAGACGAAGAATCTATCCGCGCATGGCGAAACATTGGGGAGCATAGAACAGCTCAGGAAAAGGGACGACGTAGCGTATTCGCGAAATACCGGATACGGGTTGCATCCGTCGTGCGAGACTATGGATCAGACGAGCGCAACGAGGCCCCTGGAGATAGCCGATCGGCACACGGCTAATTCATTACTTTGGGGTGCCACACCCCTCCCTGCCCTGTTCACCATCTTTCTTTTGATCTTTGTAACCTGCGCGCAGGCGGGACAGCTCAAGAGCGGCGCCCTCTGGTTACGCGTTGAACAGCACAAGAAAAGCTGAGATACTGACTTGCACGGGCGCGCTCCAAAGGAGGAACAGCGATGAATAACATAGCCAGGTTACGGGATTTTATCCAGTCCTTCACTCGGCTGATCGAACACAGTGGCAACGATGAGGAGCGCATCTTCGCAGATGGCAAGAAGCTCCTGTCAGCGCTCGTCAGTCACGATGACTGGTTGCCCGAACAGTTTGCCCAGCCGAGTCCGGAACGGTATCAGCAGCACCTGTTGTATTGCGATCCGATGGAGCGTTTCTCCATAGTGAGTTTCGTATGGGGACCGGGCCAAACCACCCCGGTACATGACCACACGGTGTGGGGCATGGTCGGTATCATGCGCGGCGCCGAGACCTGCGAGGAATTCGAAACTGAACCCGCAACCGGCCGCTTGCGGGCAACGGGCATACACCATCTACCCTGCGGCAGCATCGACCTGGTATCACCTCGGATCGGGGACATCCATAAGGTGTCAAACGCGCTCGCGGATCGTGTGTCGGTCAGCATCCACGTCTACGGCGCCAATATCGGGGCAGTGAAACGCCATGTCTATGAACCGGATACCGGCCGCAGCAGTACATTTATCTCAGGATATTCGAGTAACGTTACGCCGAATATCTGGGATCGCTCGGCGGAACTGGCTATCGTCAACTGATAAGGTTTCCCAATAAACGGTTCGAGATCGCTCTGTGCAGGCTGGCTTGGCGACATTAACCACAGATTCAATGCTTCTTCAAATTCGATGCAAGAAATAAACCAACGTGTCCACCTTTAAAACCTCCAGAGCTTTTGCGGCTCCACCCGAAGCGGTATTCGACGCTTTATCAGACCCGGCGCGTCTTGCCAGATGGTGGGGGCCCGATGGCTTTAGCAATACATTCGAAACATTCGAATTCAAACCCGGAGGCTTGTGGCACTTGATCATGCATGGCCCGGACGGCACGAATTATCCAAACCAGTCGACTTTTGTGTCCATCGAGCCGGCACTCGAAGTTGTGATCAAACACTTGTCCGAACCCCGTTTCCTGCTCACCATCATGTTGGAGGGTATGGAATCAGGAACACGGGTCAATTGGGAACAGGCATTCGAAGTCGCGGAAGTGGCGGCCTCTATTCGCCATATCGTCGAGCCCGCGAACGAGCAGAATCTTTCCCGTTGGGCAGCCGAGGTTGCACGGCACTCGCGCAGTAGCACCTGACCCCCGACATGTCCGAATTTCAGCTCAAATTCGACAAAGCGGTATGGAAGATCGTTGCCAACATAAAGCCAGGCCGGGTCATGAGCTACGGTCAGGTTGCCCGTGCAGCGGGTTATCCACGGCATTCAAGAATGGTGAGTAAAGCCATGGGCCGGTCGGCTGAACCCTTGCCCTGGTACCGCATCATCAGATCCGACCGTACGCTTGCGTTTGATGTCGGCAGCAAGCCATACAACAAACAGAGAAGTTTGCTGGAAAAAGAAGGCGTACGATTCATCGGTGGCAAAGTTGTGCCCAAGGATTCCGATCAAAACAAAAGTTTGGATGAGCTGCTCTGGGGACCGTCGGCACGCTAGGGTTCACCACGGCAAAGGCGAACGTCTCGACCCAATCCCTGTATGAGTCAATCGGTTGGGTAAGGGATGATATTTTCTACGGATATGGCAAACGCATCAAGGACTAACCCGCGCGCGTAATTGCCTGTGTTCCACTTGAGTCGCAGTAGCGGGTTAGTCGCTTTCCAGGACCACGAATGCGACGATCATGCTGCGTTCATCGCTGATGGAAAGATGGTGTCGGATGATACCCATTTGAGCCAGATGGGCGCCCAGCACGCCATCAAATTGCAGCACCGGCTTGCCCAGGTCATCATGTGTGATGCTGATGCGGCGCAGACTGACCGGGTTGCGCAATCCGCTGCCAACCGCCTTGGCAAAGGCTTCCTTGGCCGCGAAGCGTTTCGCGATGAAGCGCGCGGGATCGGCGTGACCGAGGTATTCCGGCAACTCTCCCTCGCTGAGCATATGCCCGGCAAGGCGCTCGCCATAACGCGCAAACAACTTCTCGAAACGCGCAATTTCGACCAGGTCCGTGCCAATCCCGAAGATCACTGTTGTCCCTCCAGCAGCGCTTTCATTTTACTGATCGCCGCCTCCAGTCCGATAAACAACGACTCGGCGATGATGGCGTGGCCGATGTTGAGTTCAACGATGTTGGGTATCGCGACGATTTCCTGAACGTTGTGGTAATTCAGTCCGTGTCCGGCATTTACCTGGAGCCCTTGTGCATGGGCGTGTTCTGCCGCGCTGCGGATGCGTTGCAATTCATGAACATGCTCGGACACACTGTCCGTATCGGCATATTTTCCGGTGTGCAATTCCACCACCGGCGCTCCGGCGCTCCGTGCTGCGTCGATCTGCTTTGCGTCCGGATCGATGAACAGGGACACACGGATGCCAGCTTCTTCACAGCGCGCACAGGCCGCCTTGATGGTATCGAAATAGCGCACCACGTCCAGCCCGCCTTCGGTGGTCAGTTCTTCGCGGCGCTCCGGAACCAGGCACAGATCGTGCGGCTTTATGCGCAATGCGATGTTGATCATTTCGCCGGTCACCGCACTTTCCAGATTCATGCGCGTCTGCAGCATGTCGCGCAGTACCTCCACATCGCGGTCCTGGATATGGCGGCGGTCTTCGCGCAGGTGCAGCGTGATCGCGTCGACGCCGGCGGATTCCGCCAGCAGGGCCGCACGCACCACATTGGGATAACGCGCGCCGCGTACCTGTCGCAGTGTGGCGACATGGTCTATGTTGAGTCCCAATTTAATCATAGCTTTTGTAACTCCTTAATCAGTTCCCGAGTGTGTAATATCTTGCCGCCGAGATGATGGTTGATCAACATGCGCATCAACTGCTTGCTCTGCTGCGCAGTGGCCGGGTCGGAGTACTCATCCGCGGCCATGTCGAGCAAAGTCTTGCCGAGCACCGGAAACCCGGCACTACCCTCTCCTTCATCCGGCCTGCTGTCATCTGGCAACGGGCCCCGCTCTACTGCATAACGATAGCAGAGTTCCGCCTGTATCGGTTTGGCGCTACCCGCTTCATGTTCCAGCACCAGTGCATAGCCCAGCTCCTGTAGCAGATGTTTTTCAAAACAGCGCAGTGTCGCGGCATGGTCGGTTTCGTGCGCCAGACGGTACAGCGTGGCGCGGTAGTAATCGAACAGCTGCTCGTGCGGATCGTCACGCGCGAGCAGATTGAGCAGCAGCTCGTTCAGGTAGAACCCGCACATCAGTGCCTTGCCTTGCAGATAGGGCTGCCCGCCCTGCCACTCCGCGCTGTGCAAGGTGCGCACCTCGCCCTTGCCGAACCAGCTTAACAGCAGGGGTTGGAAATTCATCAGCACACCGCGCAGACCGGATTTTGGACGGCGCGCGCCGCGTGCGACGATAGGCAGGCGTCCATGCGAGCGGGTAAACGCGTCGATGATCAGGCTGGTTTCACGAAACGGATAGCTGTGCAGCACGAATGCAGGCTCGTCCTGATGTCTGTTGCGCTCTGCTGCGGTCATGCGTAATCCGGAATCATTTGCAACCCGATATTATTCATATCCAAGGCTGCGCAACACGCGTTCGTCATCCGCCCAGCCGCTGCGCAATTTGACGAACACCTCAAGAAAAACTTTACCGTCGAACATTTTTTCCATATCCAAACGTGCCTGGGTGGCAATTTCTTTGAGCTTTTCACCCTTTTTGCCGATCAGCATCGCCTTGTGCGCCTCGCGATCCACCAGGATCGCGGCATGGATGCGGCGCAGCTTGCCTTCCATCTTGAACTGCTCGATGACCACGCTGGTCGAGTAGGGCAACTCGTCGCCGGTGAAGCGGAATACTTTTTCGCGCAACATTTCAGCCGCCAGAAATCGTTCGCTGCGGTCGGTGATATCGTCTTTGTCGTAGAGCAGTTCGCCTTCAGGCAAGTGGGTGCGTATCGTATCCCGCAACTCCTCGATCTTGCTGCCCAGCTTGGCGCTGACCGGCACGATGGCGGCAAATTTTAAATCCTGTGCGACCCGCCCGGCAAACGCGAATAATTGCCCCTTGTCCGCAACTTCGTCGATCTTGTTGATCACCAGCAATACCGGGCGGTTATCAGGCAACAGTTTGAGCACTTCCTGGTCACGTTCGTCGTAGCGCAGCGCTTCCAGTACATACAGCACCACCTGCACGTCGCGCAGACTGCTGGTCACCACGCGGTTCATGCCGCGATTCAGGGCATTGAGGTGTTTGGTCTGAAAACCAGGCGTGTCGACAAACACGAATTGACTCTGCTCATCGGTGAAAATGCCGTGGATGCGGTGGCGCGTGGTCTGGGCCTTGCGCGAAGTGATGCTGATCTTCTGTCCGATCAGGTGATTGAGCAGCGTGGATTTGCCCACGTTGGGCCGGCCGACGATGGCGATAAAGCCGCTGTGAAACCCATCAAATTTTTGTTCTGTCATGTTGTAGCCGGTAATTGTTGATAGGCCACCTGCGCGGCCTGTTGTTCCGCATTGCGCCGGCTGGTGCCGGTACCGCGGGTAGAAATTTTCAGTGACGGGATCGCGCACTCGACCTGAAAAGATTGCTCATGTGCTTCGCCCTGCATGGCAATGATGGTATAGGTCGGCAACGGGATGCGATTGCCTTGCAGATATTCCTGCAACAGGGTTTTGGCATCCTTGCCCTGCGTCTTCACATCGACTTTTTCAAGATATGGCACATACAGATTCAACACCGCCTGCTCGGCGCTGCTGAAGTCCGAATCCAGCAAGACCGCACCGAACAGCGCCTCCAAAGCATCCGCCAGGATTGATGGTCGACGAAAGCCGCCGCTCTTGAGCTCGCCCTCACCCAACTTTAAATGGCTGCCAAGATCAAGCTGCTGTGCAAGAGTCGCGAGCGTTTCTTCCCTGACCAGATTTGAGCGCAACCGCGATAATTCGCCCTCGCTCAATTGCGGATAATGGCTATACAGGAATTTTGCGATGACGCAGCCCAGGATGCTGTCACCCAGAAACTCCATACGTTCGTTGTGTTCCGGTGCGTAGCTGCGATGTGTCAGTGCGCGTTGCAGCAACTGCGGTTGCCTGAACTCATACCCCAGCTTCTTGCTCAACGCACTGTTGTGCATAGAGTCCTGCGCACTTCGGCTGATTTTACTTGCCCGCACTGCTGGGATTGAATTCGAGAATCAGGCTGATGTTGCCGGCCACCGGGATCCTGACCGAGTAACTGGCACTCAACACCGGTCGCCCGCCATCGCTGGAAATCACAATATCGCTCGATTTGATCGCAGTGATGTCGTCAACCGCAGAGTGCCTGTCGAACGACTGCAAAATATCGTGGGGTGTTGCATTTTGCATATTCGGGTCACGCGAAATCTCGTTGAAGGTACTGTTGATAGTGGCATCCTGAATGTAAGCCGGAATAAGCCTGAACCCGAAAATGGCGAATATCACCAGCAGGAAGGCGCCGAAAATAAACCCGCCAAAACTCATCCCCCGTTGTTGCACTGGCATTGCTGTATTCATTTCCCCTCCCCCTGAGTTAGTTGATCGACGTACCGGTGCGCTTCAAATCGGAAAAATTCATCCAGATAAAAAATGCCTTGCCAACGATCTCGCTGTCCGGCACAAACCCCCAATAGCGGCTGTCACGACTGTTATCGCGATTATCGCCCATCATGAAGTATTCCCCCTGGGGTACCTTGCAGCGCACCAGGTCGGTATCATATGTGCAGTTCTCCCGCCCGCTGAACTCGGCGACGGAATTCAGCCGAACCGTCGGCATCTCGGGATTGATCAGCAAAGCATGTTTGTGAGTTCCCAATGTCTCGATACGCTTTTCGGTATGCACAAAACTCAGTCCGGCCTCGACATAATTATATTCCCCATCGGCTTGCTGTGGCTGTACAACCCCATTGATGGTTAATACCTTGTTGTGATATTCGACGGTATCGCCGGGAAGTCCGACCACGCGCTTGATGTAATCCAGGGAAGGATCCTCCGGATAGCGGAATACCATCACATCGCCGCGCTTAGGATTGTTCAACTGAATGATCTTTTTGTCGATGATGGGCAACCTTATGCCGTAGGTGAATTTGTTCACCAGAATAAAGTCGCCGACGTGCAGGGTCGGAATCATCGAACCGGACGGAATCTTGAACGGTTCGATCAAAAAGGACCTGATGAAAAATACCACCAGAATCACCGGGAAGAAGCTCTTGGCATATTCCACCCACCACGGCTCTGCAACCCCGCTGTCGCGCTTGGCGGCCAGGGAAAAACGATCCAGCAACCAAATAGCGCCGGTAATCAACAGCAACACGAACATAATCAATGCGAAATCCATTTGTATCCTTTATCCCAGTACAGTTCCAAAGTCGAATCGGCTAATTGCGGGGACCGCAAACAGCGTTGAAATCAGTCGTCCACGCGCAATATTGCCAGGAAGGCTTCCTGCGGAATCTCCACACTGCCCACCTGTTTCATGCGCTTCTTGCCGGCTTTTTGCTTTTCCAGCAGCTTCTTCTTGCGCGAAATGTCGCCACCATAGCATTTTGCCAGCACATTCTTGCGCATCGCCTTTACGTTTTCGCGTGCAATGATATTCGAGCCTATGGTCGCCTGGATCGCCACATCATACATCTGACGGGGAATCAATTCGCGCATCTTGGCCGCCACTTCCCGTCCGCGATGCTGGCTGTTGCCGCGATGCACGATGATCGCCAACGCATCCACCTTCTCACCGTTGATCAGCATGTCCACCTTGACCACCTCCGCCGACCGGTATTCCTTGAATTCGTAATCCATCGATGCATAACCGCGCGAAACCGATTTCAGCCGATCAAAGAAATCCAGCACGATCTCCGCCATCGGCATTTCATATATCAGTTTCACCTGCTTCCCGTGATAGCTGATGTTGATCTGCGAGCCGCGCTTCTGGGTGCATAACGTGATGACGGCACCCACATATTCGTTCGGCATATACAGGTTAACCGTGACGATAGGCTCGCGTATTTCCTCGATCTTTGACGGATCAGGCATCTTGGACGGATTGTCCACCGTCTGTATCGTGCCGTCGCGCAGTGCCACCTCGTAGATCACCGTCGGCGCGGTGGTGATCAAGTCCATATCGAACTCGCGCTCCAGCCGTTCCTGCACGATCTCCATGTGCAGCAACCCCAGAAAGCCGCAGCGAAAACCGAAGCCTAGGGCCTGCGAAACTTCCGGTTCATAGCGCAGCGACGAATCGTTCAGTTTGAGCTTTTCCAGCGAGTCGCGCAGCGCTTCATACTGGTTGGATTCCACCGGAAACAAGCCGGCAAACACCTGCGGCTGAACTTCTTTGAAGCCGGGCAACGCCTGCTGTGCCGGCTTGCCCAGATGGGTGATCGTATCGCCCACCTTGGCGGATTTCAGTTCCTTTACCCCGGCGATAATGAATCCAACCTGCCCCGCGCTCAAGGTTGGGCGCGGTTGTGACCTGGGTGTGAAAACTCCGACACTTTCGGTCAGATGTTGCGCGCCGGTGGCCATAAACAGGATCTTTTCCTTGGGCTTGAGTGTGCCATTCATCACCCGCACCAGCATCACCACACCGACATAATTGTCGAACCATGAATCGATGATCAACGCCTGTAACAGTGCATCGGGATCACCTTTTGGGGCGGGCACCTTGGCGATCAGGGCATCCAGCACGTCCTGCACACCCTCACCGGTCTTGGCCGAGCAGCGTATCGCATCATGCGCATCGATGCCGATCACCTCTTCGATCTCCTCGATGGCATTTTCCGGATCGGCCGAGGGCAAATCGATCTTGTTCAGCACCGGCACAACTTCGACACCCAGATCCAGTGCGGTGTAACAATTCGCCACCGTCTGCGCCTCCACGCCTTGCGAGGCATCCACCACCAACAGCGCGCCCTCGCAGGCCGACAACGAACGTGACACCTCGTAGGAAAAATCCACGTGGCCCGGGGTATCGATCAGGTTGAGGTTGTATACCTGGCCATCCCGCGCCTTGTAGGTCAGCGTGGCAGTTTGCGCCTTGATGGTGATGCCGCGCTCGCGCTCCAGATCCATAGAGTCGAGTACCTGCGCCTCCATTTCGCGGTCGGACAAACCGCCACACAGCTGAATGATGCGATCAGCCAAAGTGGATTTGCCGTGGTCGATATGAGCGATGATGGAAAAATTACGGATATGCTGCATAGAGTCCAAAATATAAATCCCGCCTGAATCGGCGATTTCGTAAAGCGCCCAGATTCAAAGGGACGGATTCTAGCCGATTTAGGCAGTGTACGCAGGAACGAGGTTACTTTTCGTCCAGCCTGATAGCAACGTAGGTCGCGTTTTCGCCACTCCTGACCAACAACGCGACATTGCGCCCCTTGGGAATCAGTTTAAGCAATTCATTTAACTGCGCCAACGAACGGATTTGGACATTACCGACAGCCAGCAGTACATCACCGTGCTGCAATCCGGCGGCGCGTGCAGACAACCCCGTGACATTCTCCACCAACAAGCCACTGCTGATTTGCAATTGCTGGAGCTGATCAGCGCTCAACTCGCTGACAGCAATCCCCATGCGCGAAATAATCACTCCCGATCCATCGGCATGCTTCTTGTCGGCATGCGCAAGCATGCTGTCTTGCGGGATTTCTGCGACCTCAATATTGACACGCATGGACTTGCCTTTGCGCCACAACTCGACGGCTACCCTGGTGCCCGGCTTGATCGCAGCCACCAGACGCGGCAAATCGCTGGAACTATTCACGGGTTTGTTGCCAATTTTCAGAATGACATCGCTCGCCTGGATGCCCGCCTTGTCGGCAGGACCGCTCTTTTCCACACTGCTGACCAGTGCCCCCTGGGGGCTGCTCAGGCCAAATGATTCAGCCAACTCGCGGGTCAATTCCTGTATCGACACACCAATGCGCCCGCGCGTCACCTTGCCGTTCTTGCGCAATTGGTCGGCGACCTGTGTTGCCACATCTATCGGAATCGCGAAAGAAAGACCCATCGAGCCGCCGGAGCGTGTGTAAATTTGGGAGTTTATGCCTACCACTTCCTCATTCATATTGAATAGCGGGCCGCCTGAGTTGCCGGGATTGATGGCCACATCGGTCTGAATGAAAGGCACCAGATTATCTTGCGGCAAAGACCGGCCCTTGGCGCTGACAATCCCCGCGGTAACGCTGTTATCAAAGCCGAATGGCGAACCTATCGCCACCACCCATTCGCCCACCCTGAGCTTGTTCGGGTCGCCCACTTTTATAGTCGGCAAACCTTTCGCTTCGATTTTCAGCAGGGCCACATCAGTACGTGCATCCGCCCCGATGATCCTGGCGCTGAACTCGCGCTTGTCTGTCAGGCGCACGGTAATCTTGTCTGCATGATCCACCACATGTGCATTGGTCATAATGTAACCATCCGGACTGATGATGAAACCCGAACCCAGTGATTGGGACTCCTGCTCGCGCGGTATCTGGGGGGCGAAGCGGCGGAAAAATTCGTAGAAAGGATCGTCCTCTGGAATATTGGGTAAGCCCTGCACGTTTTGAATGATTTGTGTTGTACTGATATTGACTACCGCCGCACCCTGCTTTTCCACCAAGTCGGTGAAATCCGGTAATCCTTTGCTCTGCGCTGATGCGTTGCCCATGACCCCAAGTAGCAATGTCATACCGAACAGCAAAACTGGCAGGTTCGCAAATTTTTTCAGCATGGATTACCCCCCCGCAACAGTTCAATCAACAAGCCGCTTGCCATGTGAATTACCCTTCAGATTCAATTCCCGAGTTGCCCTGAACCTTGCGGTCTATTCTCCGCGCCATTGCCTTGCGATATAGGGCCGGGAATGATGCCCGTTCTGGCGCATTGAAATCCATCTGGCGATAACAAAACCGGCAGTCAAACCGAGTATCGCGCCAACAGCGGAATATCCATCGCTTTGTCCGGGTTGCCCCACCCAGGCATTGCCAAGCATCGCACCCGCGACCAACAGCAGCAGGGGCAACAGATAGACCACACTTATCCCGCGCAATACCGAACCCTCGGCAACCGACACGATGACTTCATCTCCGACACCGGCATTGATTGAATTATCTACCTGAAATTGGCGAGGTTTGCTGCAAAACAACTGGGACAGCTTGCCTGCCCCGCAACCCTTACCACTGCATTGCTCGCAACCATTCGCCTGACTGGCCTGAACAAAAGTATGCTGCCCCTCGATCTGAATAATTACCGCGCGCGTTTCCAGCATAATTACTGGCCGTTGTAGCGTACCGAATCGAGCACCTGCATCACCGTGCGCGGCGGGACTTCACCTACCACTGTAATCAGATGATTATCCAGCACCTTATGATACAAATTCACCGCACCACGACTGGACAACCCGTTCTCATCGTCTTCATCCTGATCATTCGGTTCGATGAATATGGAAATCGAACTCAAACCGTCTGAGAATACCATTTGCGTGACGGGTGCATGTCTGCCAGGCATCTTCCGCTGGATCTCCAAAGTCTTCTTGAAACCAGAAGGCAGCATATCTGCCACCCAACCGCTTTTTACCGGTTTTATACCCTGAGCAGCTTCATCGGACGGTACTTTTGCATCCGCTCCTGCTGCTTCGCATTCCTTGACCCAGGAACGATCGATATTCCCGCCTATTTGCAACTGGGTAAAAGCATATTGTTCCAGCACCCTGTTCTCGTCACCCAGCACGGCCGCCTTCAACAGCAAACCCGAATCGCTATGCACCCATATTTTGTGCGAATAGCGCAAATTATCCATGGGTTGAAACAGGATTACCTGAGTGTTGTATCCCGCCACCCGCTCAATTCCAAGCTGCCTGGCTCTGTAATTGGCCTCCAATGCGGACAACTGTTCGGGCAACAGGGATGGAAAGCTGCTGCGACCATATCTACTGCCAATCTGAACCATTTTGTGGTTGTGGTAGCCCCAAAATTTCCCGTTATGGCTAATGATTTCGCGCTTGGGTCCGTCCAGGCTTTCCAGCTTCTCGTATTCGCCGTTTGCTTGAGTAACGTGAATGATGCTTGACGTCTCGACGCGATTATCATACTGATAAACAAACACCCCGCTGTAATCGGTTTGATGTCCGGCAAACGCGACGACCTCAAGCCAATCAAAGCTTGTCGGCATCTCTTCTGCGCGGCTGCCGGCAGCTACACCAAGCATCAGCCAAAAAAATACAACCAGCAGCCTCATCGCTATTTATATTTCGTACTGTTGTTCATCTTGACTATCTTCACCGGGCCGTATTATTGCTGTAAGAAACCGTGCGAATGTAAGACGTGCCGCCATTCATGTCCGCACTTGGCGAAAATTCCTGGTGTGCCATCAAATAATCATTGGCATCGGGCTTGATTTGTACGCTGGCCGGACGAAATGCAGTCTGTTGCATGGCCAATTGGGGAGCTACTTCCGGACTGATCTGCATCGACATCCACGCCACCACACCGACCGCAGACAGCGAAGCCGCCGCCGACAACGCGATTGAACGCACCCTCTGCTTTACTGCGCGAACGCGCGGTGCCAATACGGTAGGCTCATCTTCCATGCGCTCTCGGACTTTGCCACCCAAACCGCAATGTATGTATTCGGGCTGTCGCAGCACATCACCGATCAAATGATAAACTTCCCAATCGTTGTGTACGTCAGAACCGCGTTTGATCTGGTCGAGCAGAGTTTCCGCTTCATCCTCGAACAATTCTCCGTCCATCAATACAGAAATTTTCTGTTTCATAACTACCACCTCTTGCCTTTGCTGGTTTCTAACAACGGGCGCAGATTCTCTGCCACCGCCTCACGAGCCCTGAAAATTCTGGATCTCACTGTACCGATCGGGCAATCCATCACAATGGCGATCTCCTCATAACTCAAACCCTCGATCTCGCGCAAGGTCAACGCACTGCGCAAATCCTCGGGTAATTGTTGCAAAGAAGCCTGCACAACACCGACAACCTGTTTGCTCATAAGTTCATTTTCCGGCGTATTTACTTCGCGCAACAGGCTTGCATCTTCAAACGACTCGGACTCTTCCGCATCAAACGGCGTGCTGGTAGGCGCGCGGCGTTTGTTCGCCAACAAGTGATTTTTGGCCGTATTGATGCCGATGCGATATAACCAGGTGTAAAACGCACTCTCGCCGCGAAAACCAGGCAAGGCCCGGTATGCCTTGATAAAAGCATCCTGCGTGACATCCTCAGCCTCCGCCGGATCCCGCACAAAACGCGATATGAGCCGCCCCAGCTTGCGTTGGTACTTATTTACCAGCAAATCAAAGGCGTGTTTATCGCCACGCTGAACGCGCTCTACCAACTGCTGATCGACATCCCGGTCTGTCATCCCTGACTATTCCAATTATTATTGTAGCTGCACAACATTTTATGCGGCCCAAGTATAACCGCTCCGGCCCACACTCGTCAGCTATCGGAAGACAAAGTATCTTTCGGCCAGGCTTCATGCGCCGCTACACGGCCCGTTATATCTGCTCAACCGCCATATCGCCTGTCTGTTATAGTCGTGATTTCAACCCAAACATCGGGATCCGAATTGTTACAATTTGACACGTTAATTATCGGTAGCGGATTGGCCGGGCTGACTCTGGCCATCAAACTTGCCGAGCACCAGAAAGTCGGGCTGATCACCAAAAAATCCCTGCTTGACGGCGCAAGCGGATGGGCGCAAGGCGGAATTGCCGCGGTAATGTCTTCGGATGACTCATTGGATGCACACATCCAGGACACCCTGACTGCCGGCGCCGGCCTGTGCGATGAAGTCGCCACGCGCTATGTTGTCGAGCATGGCAAAGCTTCCATTGATTGGCTGATAGCCCAGGGGGTGCCTTTTACCAAAGATATGTCCAGCGATATGGGCTATCACCTCACGCGGGAAGGTGGGCACAGCCGAAGACGCATCATTCATGCGGCTGATGCGACCGGTCACGCGGTACAGGAAACCCTCACCGCCCGCGTGCTGCGACACCCGAATATCACGATACTGGAATATCACATGTCGGTTGACCTGATCACCGGAAAGAAGCTGGGCCGGCAGGATAATCGCTGCTACGGCGTCTATGCGCTCAACAGCCTCACCGATCAAGTCATCACCATCGCCGCGCGAAACACCATTCTGGCAACGGGTGGCAGCGGCAAGGTTTATCTCTACACCACCAACCCGGACACCGCAACAGGGGATGGCATAGCAATGGCCTGGCGCGCCGGGTGCCGCATCGCCAATATGGAGTTTGTTCAGTTTCATCCGACCTGTTTGTACCACCCGCATGCGAAATCTTTTCTGATCAGCGAGGCGGTGCGCGGCGAAGGCGGCATCCTTAAGCTGCCCGATGGAACGC
This sequence comes from Gallionella sp., assembly GCA_039923775.1. GTDB lineage: Bacteria > Pseudomonadota > Gammaproteobacteria > Burkholderiales > Gallionellaceae > Gallionella. The sequence continues at coordinate 26,006 of JBDTCC010000102.1, forward strand.
GTTTCATGCCAAGTCATGACGAACGGGCCGAGCTCGCTCCGCGAGATGTGGTGGCCAGAGCGATAGACTTCGAAATGAAGAAAGGCGGTCTGGATTGTGTCTATCTGGACATCTCACATCAGTCAGTCGAGTTCCTTCAAGAACATTTTCCGACCATATATGCGCGTTGCCTGTCGCTCGGCATCAACATCAGCAAGGAACCGATCCCTGTTGTTCCGGCTGCGCATTACACCTGCGGAGGTGTGGTTGCGGATTTGCACGCGCGTACCGATGTAGAAAATCTGTATGCCGTGGGAGAAACCGCCTACAGCGGCTTGCACGGGGCAAATCGGCTTGCCAGCAATTCGCTGCTGGAATGCCTGGTCTTTGCCGATGCCGCAGTTCGCGATATTTTGAACAAGCCGCATCAGGCGTCACACTCTCTGCCCGCATGGGATGAAAGCCGTGTGACCGATGCCGACGAGCAGATCGTCATTTCGCACAACTGGGCCGAATTACGTCACTTCATGTGGGATTACGTGGGTATCGTACGCACCAACAAACGTCTGCAACGTGCACAACACCGCATCCGGTTGCTGCAGGATGAAATCAGCGAGTATTACGCCAATTTCCATATCAGTTCTGACTTGCTGGAATTGCGCAACCTGGTGTTAAACGCCGAGTTGATTGTGCAAAGCGCCCTGCTGCGCCACGAAAGCCGCGGTCTGCATTTCAGCAAGGACTACCCGGGGTCGCTGACCAATCCTCAACCGACCATACTCTCGCCTGATCCTCACCCTCATCCAGCCGGCTAATACAAGAGGTTGGGGAGCTTGGGGCAGATACTTGCCGCTATAAAAATCTCAGGTGGACGCACAACTCACGGAATGCACCTTGGCCCATTGAATCCGGAAAGATAACCCGGGAAGCCAGCAGCCGATGTCCTTCCAACTTCACGCATAACACGACGAAATACGGGCTAACCACGGTCTTGTTTGTCACCTGGCCGGTGAAGCTGGATCCATTGCGGACGGCCACCGAAATATCACTTTGATCAAGCGATACTTCACGCCATGAATAAGGGAGCAGCAACAGATCATCGCGCAACAGATAGTAAACCAGATTCAGAGCAACCAGCAGGAACACGGCCAGTTTGGCTGGCCATGCAATGTCGGTCGCATACACTACAGTTGCTGCTATCGCATGCAACAGCAATAACGACACAGCAAAGCGTAGCGAAGGCTTAACCGGAAATTGCATAGCTACTGTCGCTGACATGTTTTGAAACTGCCGCCCGAAACTAAAATGTCATTCAGAAAACAAAATACCAGATGATTCCCGACAGCAGCAAAAGCGCAATGAGGGTGACCAGCAAATTCCCACCATAAAACTGACTGGAGGACTTTTCTTCCATGTTTTGATGTTGGACACGGCGGGGTTGCGTTGGAGATAGCGGGGCCTTGGCAGAAGCCAAAGCTGCCCGCCCGGCCTGATTAATCGCTTTCGTGCTCGGTCGTCCCATATTAAGAGTCTTGGACAATTCGTCAACATCCTCGCTGGTGGCGGTCAGGGCAGCCAGCCTCATGGTCGCAACCGAGGAATCGAATGCTTTGGATAACCCGATATTGGACTCCGACTTAACGTCATCTTTGTCACCGTCTATTCGTGCGGTAATCTCGATTGTGTCCGGAAATTTCTTTTCACGGGCTGCTGCAGGTCTTGATAAAGCCACCTGCTGGATCGTGCGTGGCAGGCTATCCCGACAGGTACGCAAGTCAACAGCAAAATCCTTGGCATTCTGGTAACGGTCAACCACTTTTTTGGCCAAGGCCTTGGCCAGGATAAAGTTGACCATTTCCGGTATAGCCGGATTTACCGTATTGGGTGGCGCGATTACCGCATTCAGGGTCTGATACATGATGGCATTGACGTTCTCACCATCAAAAGGCGCCTTCCCGGTAAGCATCTCGTAGAGCATCACACCCAGGGAAAAAATATCAGAACGCTGATCTATCGATTTACCCATAACCTGTTCGGGCGACATGTATTTTGGTGAACCAAGCACCATACCCGTTTGAGTCCGCACAGATGAGGAGGCCATGCGCGCGATGCCGAAATCGGTGATTTTCACATGTCCGTCACGAATCACCATAATGTTGGATGGTTTGACATCTCGATGCACGATTTCATGTTCATGAGCATAAGCCAAGCCTTGCGCAACCTGAGCTACGATATTCAACACCTGATCAACAGGCAATAAAGCACCGTCGTTCATGATATCGCGCAACTCGCGGCCTTCCAGCAATTCCATGGCGATATAAGCAACGTCACCGCTCTTGCCAACATCATAAATGGTCACGATATTCGGATGATTCAGACGACCGGCCGCCTTGGCCTCCTGATAGAAGCGTCCCTCGTATTCCTCCTTTTCATCCATTGCAAGACTGAGGTTAATGGTCTTGATCGCAACCACGCGATCAATCAACGGGTCCTTGGCTTTATAGACTACCCCCATAGCGCCCTGACCCAGCTCGCCAAGCACTTCATAGCGCCCCAGATTGCTAATCAAGATGTTCACCTGAATGAGTTTTTATCGTCATATCCAATTATATAATCTCGCTAACCATGTATGTTTTCACTAGTTACAACGGCTGGGCTTAATGTGTACGGTTTTGCCTGAACTTAGCGTGACACTCTGCGTAAAGATACCCTTGCTTGCATTGCTCACTATCACCGTATGTTTGCCTGGCGCAACAAGAACGGATAATGGCGTTTTATCGATCCGTCCTTTGCTGATTCCGTCAACGAACACTTCTGTTCCTTCCATGCAAGCGATAGAAATATAGGATTTTGTGCTGCTACCCGAAGTGGTATAGGTCGAACCGTGCTCGGAACCGTTACCCGTTTCGGTTTGCGTCCGATTGCCTGTACTTCTTGATTTTTTTTCAATTATTGCCTTAGGCTTGGTTTTAATTCGCTTCTTGGTTGTGGTGCTGCCTTCCTTCTTCTCCACACCTTTTTGGGTTCCCGTATTTGTCTTGGCCGGGATATGCGTCGCACCTGATTCTTTGGTGTTGACTTTAGAGTCGGCCGGAGCTGGTTTCACGGGTGTAACTGCGAGGCCGGGTTGAGGCGTATTTTCAGCCTGTACCCCTGCCGGTATAGCCGGAACTTTGGAGTGTATAGCCCAGCTTGTCAGTAATCCAATGAGGAGCAACAATGGAATTACAACGGCAGACACATATATCGCACGCTGCCCCGTCCCGGCTTCCCGAAATTGTTTAATTACAAGATTGCTCAAGACATTCAGCCTTGCGGTAGCCTGCTGCCAAAACACTTTGGTGCGCTGCACGGCTCCGGCCAACGTATTTTCAGACGGCTCGGCAATCTGCGACATGACGCCCCCCCGACGCGTGGTTTTATCGCCCGGATAACCAATCGCGTACACCTCGTGTTCGCGCACATGCTTATCGGTCCGCGAACCCTGATAATGAAACATCCCTGCATACTGCGGTGAAAGACGCGAAACAGCATCGTAATAGGAACGTGACACAAGTATCTGGGCGACATCCGCAAAACCCATTACACGCTGCGCGACATTGATCCCGTCGCCCACGATATTGGGCTGGCCATTGATGTCTCTGACCAGGCGCACCGGGCCAAGGTTTATCCCCATACGAACCAGCAGGGGGTGGTCCACGTCAGATGCCTCATTGAGCAGGCTTTCACGCAAACTGAGTGCCGCTTTCAAGGCGTCTTCCACGTCACCGAGAAAATTAATCGCCGCGCCATCCCCGGTATCCAGAATGATTCGGTCAGTCATCGGTACATCACGAATTGCTTCGGAAAGATAGCTGTTGAACCTGTCTTTCAACGAAATTTGTCCAGCCACAGACTTCTTGGAATATTCAACAATATCCAAGAACAGCACACTGCACATAATGGTCTTGTTTCCGCGTTCTTCCATTCAAATTTCCTGTATCTCGACGCTTGCCGCCATGCCAATACTTTGGCTGTATTATCAGCCGGATATAGTCTTGCAGATTCTAGTGGCAGTCAGTGTTTTATACCAGATTTACTTTTTCTCACGGCTGCTGATCCAGAATGCCTGTGATTTCTTGCCAACGGATGGGCATTGCGCACAGATTTTTGGGGCTGCGACAGGTCAAACTGGTGAGGGGCAAGCAAGTCCGGCGGTTGTGATTCATTGCAGCTGGCGACAATCCCCACCCAGTCCATCACTTGCGCCACCTCTCCCACACCGAATTCGGCAGTCATCCCCCGTTTCAAGCGTGGTGGCAAGTTGATTATACCGAAGCGTATCCGCATCAACCGGCTCACCGGAAGCCCCAGTGCATCGAAAGTTCGGCGCACCACACGATTACGGCCTTCTTTTAGCATTACGCGATACCAGTGGTTGAAACCCTCTCCTCCCTGGTCTTCAAGTTTTTCAAACTTTACCAAACCATCTTCCAGTTCAACACCCTGCTTGAGTGCCTGATCTATCTGCACTTCTGTCATGACACCTTGAACCCGCACCGCATATTCTCGCTCCACTTCAAAACGCGGATGCATCAACCGGTTCGCCAGTTCGCCGGAAGTGGTAAAAATCAGCAAGCCACTGGTATTAAAATCCAGCCGGCCAACTGCAATCCATTTCTTGCCGCGCAACTTAGGTAACTTGTCAAATACACTGCTACGCTTCCCCGGGTCATCACGACTGACGATCTCGCCTTCGGGTTTATGGTAAAGCAGCACACGTACAGCGTGATCCCCCTCGCCAACCCGTATGGTGCGGCGCTCCGCTTTCACCAGGTCACCTTCAGCAACCCGCATACCCAAGGTGGCCATTTCGCCGTTCACGACGACCCGTCCATTTGCGATCCATTCTTCCATCATGCGGCGCGAACCAAATCCTGCTTGCGCCAACACTTTCTGCAGTTTCTCGCCGTGCAACTTCTCGTCAGAAATATTTTCATCGGCAAGTGACTCATGAACTGGGACTTCCTGAGAAGATGGCTTGATATTTCTTTTCATACCACCACCTCGCGCCGCTCAAGCACGGCTTGCGCCAATGTGCCGCTATCGACCTGCTCGAGCTCGCCGCCTATGGGCAATCCGCGCGCAATGCGAGATACCTTAACGTCTTTGGAATGCAGCAGTGTTGCCAGGTAATGAGCGGTGGCATCACCTTCCACAGTAAAATTGGTCGCAAGAATCACTTCACACGGATGTTCCTGTACACGTCTGATGAGACGCTCAAGATGCAATTCATTCGCGCCTATTCCATCCAGTGGGGACAACCTTCCCATCAGCACGAAATATTGCCCTCGATAACACTGTGTTTGTTCCATCATGAGCAGGTCGGCAGGCATTTCGACCACACATAACAAACCGGAATCGCGTTTGGGAGACGCGCACAAGCTGCACACTTCACGCTCGGAAAAGTTGTTGCACTTGCTGCAGTGCTGAATGTTGCTGACTGCCTGTTCCATTGCTTGCGCCAAATGAAGTGCTCCAGCCCGGTCACGCTGCAACAAATGGTAGGCCATTCGCTGCGCAGATTTTGGCCCCACCCCGGGCAAACAGCGCAATGCCGCAATCAACTCATCAAGATGTGAAGGCATCACCAGAGGGGAAGACATCAGAATGGGAGTTTCATCCCGGGAGGCAAGCCCATTCCCGATGTGAATGCGCTCATGCGTTGTTGGGTAGTCGATTCGACCAGCTTCAATGCATCATTGATGGCCAGCACGATCAAATCCTCCAGCATCTCCTTGTCATCAATCACGCTGTCATCCAGCGACACCCGGCGCACGACGTGGCCGCAGGTCATGGTTACTTTGACCATGCCGGAACCCGCCTGGCCTTCGACATCCACTGTTGCCAGTTCAGCCTGTGCCTTCTGCATATTCTGCTGCATTTGCTGGGCTTGCTTCATCATTCCACCCAATCCGCCCTTCATCATGTTTACTCTCTCCTAAAGTTACCGTATCGGTTTAATTGATTCTGTTATCAAAACAGCATCCAGCTCTGTTTGCGCCCCATGAACAAAATCGTCCTGCGCAATTGAATCGCTTGCCTGCTGCTGCTTAAGTTGTTTGCTTTGCTGTTCTATCACCGCAGGAGTTTCCGTTTTGGTTTTTCCCAGCACAATATTCAGTTTCAACGGCTTGGCAAAATAATCGGCTAGCGCGGCCTGTAATTTTTCTGTTGCCATCTTGCTGGCTTGCAAATGCTTGTGTTCTTGCGACAAGCACAGGGTGATTTGCTGTTCTGAAAAACTTTCCAGCACGCAGTGTTTTGCCAATTGCTGTGCCATTCCCTGCACACTCAATTGGTTTAACAATACGCCCCAGTCCGGCTGCATATCCGACATCCCCCCCACACTTTCAGAATGGCTATTTGCAGCGGGCACAACTGGTAAATCCGTTCGACTGATTGGGGCAGTATTTCTTTCTGTAGCAACTGGCTTCGCAATCGGCTGCACCTTGGCCGCAGGCACATTCAATGACGGCTGCGCGCTAACCCTGGCAGGAAAAAAAGCCAGCATACGCAGTAACGTCATGGTAAAGCCCGCGTATTCATCGGGGGCCAAATCGATTTCATCACGTCCGTGGATGGCAATCTGATAAAACAACTGTACCTCTTCCGGAGTGAATGCCGCGGCCAATTCCAGCAACCGGACACGCTCCGGCTCATCGTCGTCAACCGCCTGCGGCAAAGTCTGTGCCAAAGCAATTCGATGCAGCAACGTAGCCCAATCCTGCAGGGCCGCATCAAACGCGACACTGCGCTCGGCCATGTTGTCGGCGATTGCAAGCAAAGCTGCGCCATCCTGATCTCTCAATGCCACCAGCAAATCGAACAGGTAACTTTGGTCTATCGCGCCCAGCATGGTGCGCACCACGGAATCTTCCACCCTGCCGGCGGAGAAAGCGATCGCTTGATCCATCAAACTCAGCGCATCACGCATGCTTCCATGTGCGGTTCGTGCAATCAGGGCAATCGCCCCCGACTCGAAAGCGATATGCTCCTGCTCCAATACATACTGCAAATGGCTCGTGATCAAACCCGGTGACAATTGCTTCAGATTAAACTGCAGGCAACGCGACAACACCGTTACCGGAATCTTCTGCGGGTCTGTGGTTGCGAGAATGAATTTAACATGCGGTGGAGGCTCCTCCAGTGTCTTCAACATCGCATTGAAGGCAGACTTGGACAGCATATGTACTTCGTCTATGATGTACACCTTGAAGCGGCCACTGCTTGGCGCGTACAGAGCGCTTTCCAGCAGTTCGCGCATATTGTCGACCTGCGTGTTTGACGCAGCATCCAGTTCAATCAGATCAACGAAACGACCACTATCGATTTCCCTGCAGGCACTGCACTCCCCGCACGGGGTGGCAGTGATACCAGTCACGCAATTCAGCGACTTGGCGAAAATACGCGCAATTGTTGTCTTGCCTACACCGCGGGTACCAGTGAAGAGATATGCATGATGCAGGCGGTTTTGTGTGAGTGCATTACTTAACGCGCGGACAACATGCTCCTGCCCCGCCAGTTGCATGAAATTCTTGGGACGCCATTTACGGGCTAGAACGGTAGTCGCTGACAAGTTAACAACCTATCTTTGGTATGAATTGCCGGCGGCCATAAAGGCCGAAAATGGGGGTAAAAACTGAACGATATATCATCGTGCGTAACTCCATCACAACGCGCGAGCGATGAGCAGCCGCTGTGGAAAAAGGAGGCGAGCCTTACCCCCGGCACTTGCATGTATAGCTGTGGCTGCTTCCTTCCGGACCTGACCAGATTCACTACTTTGCAATGCGGGGAGACCCGCCAATTCGTAAATTCTTTACTGCAGACAACCAGCAGCCCATGATAGTCGAATTGGACTGCAAAATCCATGCTGAATCGGAAAAACGCGCATCAAACCTTGTGGTTAGTTGAGAGAAAATCTGGGATGTCGCGGATTTTCTTGTATTGCTGAACAGTCGAGTTTTCACTACACCACCTTCACCGGAATCGCAGCTATCCGCCTGCTCCACTTCGCCGGGCCGATCTCGTGCACCGAGCAGCCGTTGGTATCTACCGCGACGGTGACCGGCATGTCTTCCACTTCGAATTCGTAGATCGCTTCCATGCCAAGGTCGGCAAAGGCGACAACTGTTGATTTTTTGATTGCCTGCGCGACAAGGTAAGCCGCACCACCGACTGCCATCAAATACACCGCACCGTGCCGCTTGATGGACTGGATCGCCTCCTTGCCGCGTTCGGCCTTACCTATCATGCCGATCAAACCGGTCTGTTCCAGCATCGTGTCAGTAAATTTGTCCATGCGCGTTGCGGTGGTGGGTCCGGCGGGGCCGACAACTTCATCGCGCACCGGATCGACCGGACCAACGTAGTAGATGAATCGTCCATTGAAATCCACCGGTAGCCGTTCGCCTTTGGTCAACATCTCGACCATGCGTTTGTGCGCGGCGTCGCGACCAGTGAGCAGCTTGCCATTCAGGAGCAATGTTTCTCCCGGGTGCCACTTGCTGATGTCGGCACGCGTGACCGTATTGAGATCGACACGGCGTGCATCCTGCGATGGTTTCCAGTCCACGTCGGGGTAGTCTTCAATCTTCGGTGGCGTGAAGTTCGCGACGCCACTACCGTTCAGCTCAAAATGGATGTGGCGCGTCGCGGCGCAGTTGGGAATCATCGCAATCGGTTTGGAAGCCGCATGGGTTGGATAATCGAGTATTTTCACGTCCAGCACCGTGGTCAATCCACCCAACCCCTGCGCGCCGATACCGAGTGCATTGACTCTGTCGCAAATTTCGATGCGCAATTCTTCAATGCGGTTCTGTGGTCCGCGTGCTTTCAATTCGGCCATGTCGATGGTTTGCATCAGTGATTCCTTGGCTAACAGCATCGCCTTCTCCGCCGAGCCACCGATACCTATACCGAGCATCCCCGGCGGGCACCAGCCCGCACCCATGCCCGGTAATTGGGCGACTACCCATTCGACCACGTCGTCACTGGGATTGAGCATCGCAAAACGCGATTTATTCTCGGAACCACCACCCTTGGCCGCAATATCTACTTCGACGCCATTACCTTGAACCAGCTCGACATGAACTACCGCCGGTGTGTTATCGCCTGTATTTTTTCGCTTGCCAGCCGGATCGGTAACAATTGAAGCTCTTAACGGATTATCTGTATCAAGATATGCCTTGCGTACCCCGGCATTTACCATTTCAGCAACACTCAATACCGCATCCCATCGTACAGACATGCCAATTCGCACGAATGCGACCACGATTCCGGTATCCTGGCATACCGGCCTGTGGCCCAGCGCACTCATACGCGAATTGGTCAATATCTGCGCCATTGCATCCTTGGCTGCAGGTGATTCCTCAATGCGATACGCCTCTGCCAACGCATGAATATAGTCAGACGGATGGTAATAAGAAATAAATTGCAGGGCTCCTGCAATGCTATCAATGAATTCCTGCTGGCGAATGACAGTCATGGCGTACCTAGAGTGAAATTGCAAAGATGAAATGCACAACTACGACTAGAACATCAAATCGATGCCTAATGATATCACCTTCGTGACACACATCTCATCCCCGCTCTGCGAGGTAGTCAATCCTGCGTAACGGCACTCCTTTCAATTAAAATCTGAAAGAGATTTAGAGCTTGCCTTGACAACAAATTATTGGTGGGCCGTGAAAGATTCTAACTTTCGACCAATGGATTAAGAGTCCACTGCTCTACCAACTGAGCTAACGACCCATTTTGATACGAACATTAGAACCCGTACGAATTATTGATAAAGGCTTGTTGCCTAGCCAAAACAATTTGTTTTAATTCGAGTTCATAAAACAACAACGCCCTCAATTACGAGGGCGTTGTTGTTTGTAAGGAGTCTGACGATGACCTACTTTCACATGGGTAATCCACACTATCATCGGCGCTGTCCCGTTTCACGGCCCTGTTCGGGATGGGAAGGGGTGGTTCCAGGACGCTATGGTCGTCAGACGTAAGCTGCTCGGACGCGGTGCGATCTTGCGATCAGACAGCGTCCCGAATTGGAAGAAGTAAAGCGGATTGCGTGTTTTGATTGTACTGCGCTGTATTAACCTTGTTAACCCACTACTTAAGGTTATAGGGTCAAGCCTCACGGGCAATTAGTACTGGTAAGCTTAATGCATTACTGCACTTCCACACCCAGCCTATCAACGTCCTGGTCTCGAACGACCCTTCAAAGAGCTCAAGGCTCTGGGAAATCTCATCTCAAGGCAAGTTTCCCGCTTAGATGCTTTCAGCGGTTATCTCTTCCGAATTTAGCTACCCGGCAATGCCACTGGCGTGACAACCGGTACACCAGAGGTTCGTCCACTCCGGTCCTCTCGTACTAGGAGCAGCCCCCTTCAAATTTCCAACGCCCACGGCAGATAGGGACCAAACTGTCTCACGACGTTTTAAACCCAGCTCACGTACCACTTTAAATGGCGAACAGC
>JBDTCC010000103.1:0-5978 GCA_039923775.1 Gallionella sp.
CCGTTGAATGTGTACGCCTATTCCAAGTTTCTGTTCGATCAGATCGTGCGCCGCCGCTGGCAAAAGCGCAGCGCACAAGTCGTCGGACTGCGTTATTTCAATGTGTATGGACCGCGCGAACAACACAAAGGCCGAATGGCGTCGGTCGCATATCATTTTTTCAACCAGTATCGCGCCGAGGGTCGGGTAAAATTATTCGAAGGTTGTGATGGTTATGATAACGGCGGGCAACTGCGTGACTTTGTCTCTATTGAAGACGTGGTCAGGGTGAACATGTATTTTCTGGATAATCCGAACAAATCGGGCATATTCAACCTGGGCACCGGGCAAGCGCAAAGTTTTAACGATGTGGCTGTGTCGACCATCAATACGCTACGCATAGCCGAGTCCAAGCCAGCGCTCAGTCTGATCGAGATGCAACAGCAGGGGCTGGTCAGTTACATTCCCTTTCCGGAATCGTTGCGCGGAAAATACCAGAGTTACACCCAGGCTGATATCGGCGCGTTACGCAATAGCGGTTACACGCAGGAATTTCTGACCGTGGAACAGGGCGTGGCCAGGTATGTAGAGCAGATGCTTAAGGCGGCAAAATAGAAGTTGCTGGTTCAATCAGGAATATCAAGTGTACCCATATATAGAAAATTTCGTTGGCAACACCCCGCTGGTAAGGCTGAAGCGCATCCCGGGCGATACCAGCAACGTGCTGCTCGCCAAGCTGGAAGGTAACAATCCCGCCGGTTCAGTCAAAGACAGACCTGCGCTATTCATGATCACCCGCGCCGAGCAGCGCGGCGAGATCAAACCCGGCGATACCTTGATCGAGGCGACTAGTGGCAACACCGGCATTGCGTTGGCCATGGCTGCGGCGATGCGCGGTTACAGGATGATTTTGGTGATGCCGGAAAATCAGAGCATCGAGCGCCGCCAAACCATGCGTGCATATGGCGCGGAACTGATTTTGACCGCGAAAAATGGCAGCATGGAGCTGGCGCGCGATACTGCGGAAAGTTTGCGTTCCGAGGGAAAAGGCATCATTCTCGATCAGTTCGGCAATCCGGATAATCCGCTGGCACACTATGAAACTACGGCACCGGAAATCTGGCGCGATACAAATGGCAAGATCACGCATTTCATCAGCAGCATGGGCACCACCGGTACCATCATGGGTTGCTCGCGTTTTTTCAAGGAACAGAATCCCGATATTCAGATCATTGGTGTGCAGCCGGAGGAAGGCGCACAGATTCCCGGGATTCGAAAATGGCCACAGGCATATTTGCCGAAAATCTACAGTAGCAAAAACGTGGATAAGCTGGAATATGTGAGCCAGAATGCTGCTGAAGAAATGACGCTTCGCTTGGCACGCGAGGAAGGAATTTTTTGCGGAATTTCTTCCGGTGGTGCATTGAGCGTTGCACTGCGTGTCTCACAACAGGTAGAAAATGCGGTGATAGCGTTCATAGTTTGCGACCGCGGTGACCGCTATCTTTCTACAGGCGTATTCCCTGCCTGATAATCTCAGTTCAGTTTCAGGCCAGACAAGTAATTCGTAGTTATCCAGCTGCGGCCCAAGAAAACACTTCAGGGTTGGGAGATTCCAGACTCACAGCCATTTCCGGATTCGACGTCCTTGATCAGTTTTCTATCTGCGCGATTCTTGGTTTGGACAACGCCGGATTTTGGGCGAAGTAACGGTTGATCCCATCTACGATCGCACGGGCAACTTTCATCTGATAATTTTTATCATTCAATCGACGCTCTTCGCTGGGGTTGCTGATAAATGCAGTTTCAACCAGAATGGATGGGATGTCCGGTGATTTCAGCACGGCAAATCCTGCCTGTTCGACATGTCCGCGGTGCAGTCGATTGATATCGCCCAGATTGTTCAGTACGTATTTGGCGAGTTTCATGCTGTCGTTGATGGTGGCAGTTTGTGATAGGTCAAGCAGGGTGCGCGCGAGGTAAGGGTCTTTTACCGCGATGTTTACGCCCCCGATCAAGTCCGCTTCATTTTCATTTTTTGCCAACCAGCGTGCAGCAGTGCTGGTTGCGCCGTGTTCGGACAAGGCAAATACTGACGAACCGCGCGCCTTCGAATTGATGAATGCATCTGCATGGATGGAAACGAACAAATCTGCATTTGCTTTGCGTGCTTTGGCAACACGACCCATCAGAGGGATAAAGTAATCCCCGTTGCGGGTCAGCACACCGCGCATATTCGGTTCCTTGTCGATCAGTTCTTTTACCTTGCGTGCAATGGCTAGCGTTACATTCTTTTCCAGAGAGCCATGCCTTCCGTGTGCCCCGGGATCTTCGCCACCGTGTCCGGCGTCGATCGCGATGATCAGGGTGCGTGCGTGGATATCGGGAGGTTGGGGCTCCAAAGTTGAGACAGGAGCCGGCCGGTCAATTCTGTTGGGATTCGATTTTTCGGCCAACTGCAGTTTGTCATCTATAACTGTATTTTCTGTGGGCACGCTGGTTATGGTGGCAGAACTTGCGGCTTCGTGTATGTTGTCAAGCAAAGCCATCATCGGGTCTGCAGGTTTGTCTGGATATACGTCCAGCACCAGGCGATAACCATACTCCGCGACCGGTTTCAGGACGAATAACTGCGGTTTAACCTCGGATTTCAAGTCCAGCACCAGCCGTACCACGCCAGGTTTGAATTGCCCAACCCGCACGTTCTTGATGTAGGGATCGTCTTTGCCGACCAGTTTTGGCAAGTTGCTAAGCGTGTTGTCCAGTTCTACGTCGTCCAGGTCAATTACCAGGCGTTCCGGATTGTTCAAATTGAACATGTTGTACCGGATGGCATGTTTTGATTCGAGCGTCAGACGCGTGTAATCCTCTGCCGGCCATATACGTGCCGCACTTACGGCGATGGGGTTGGCATACCCCTGTGGAAGCCAGAGAAGGAGCGATAATGTAACGAGTTTTAAAATTGCTTTAAGCATTCCCGTCCTGTTGGTGTGTTACTTCTGATGTCTACACTGCGCCCATGCGATAAAATTTCAAACACAATCTCGACATCGGCTTGCGGAATAAATTTCAATGCTCTTTCCGGCCATTCGATGAGAAATACACTGCGTCCATCAAACTCGTCACGAAACCCGGCGGCTTCCCATTCCGCTTCATCATGCAGACGATACAGATCGAAGTGGCGTAAGTCTAACCCATCGATATGGTAGGGTTCAACCAGCGTATAGGTAGGACTTTTTACGCGTCCCGTGTAACCGAGTGCATTCAGAACTCCGCGCACAAGGGTGGTTTTGCCCGCGCCAAGATCGCCACGCAGATAAATCACCATACCGGGATTCAGTTCTGTCGCGAGGCGCTGGGCCAGCGCAACGGTCGCGCTTTCATCAGCTAGACTCATGCTGATTCGGATATCATCGTGACTATGCAAAATCGAAATCCTCAACAGGTTGATTACGGCGCGCTCGTCTCCCGGATACGCGAATGGGCCCATGAGCTTGGTTTTCAGGCCGTTGGTATCAGTGACACCGATCTAACTGCAGCGGAAAGCGGACTGCTGGAATGGTTGTCACTGGGCTGGCATGGCGAACTGGATTATATGGCAAATCATGGCACGAAGCGCAGCCGCCCGGAGGAGCTGGTGCCAGGCACATTGCGCGTGATTTCGTTACGCATGAATTATTTGCCGCCTGATGCGCGTGACAGCTGGCAGGTGTTGGCAGAGGGAGAGCGCGCCTATATTTCACGCTATGCCTTGGGACGGGACTATCACAAGGTGCTGCGCAACCGGCTGGCAAAACTGGCCGATAAAATTCGTGCCGAAATTTCCGGATATGACGGGCGCGTGTTTACAGACAGCGCGCCGGTGATGGAAGTGGAGCTGGCACGCAAAGCCGGACTGGGTTGGCGTGGCAAACACACGTTGTTGCTATCTCGTGAACATGGCTCATGGTTTTTTCTCGGTGAAATTTACCTGAATCTGCCTCTGCCGATGGATGTTTCACAGCAGGAACACTGCGGATCCTGCACACGCTGCATCGAAGTATGTCCGACCCAAGCGATCATTGAGCCATATCGACTGGATGCTCGCCGCTGTATTTCCTACATCACTATCGAACTTAAAGGCAGTATTCCAGTCGAGCTGCGCCCGCTGATCGGTAACCGAATCTATGGCTGTGACGACTGCCAACTAGTGTGCCCATGGAACGGCTTTGCGCGGATCACGGTTGAGCCGGATTTTGCGGTGCGGCACGGATTGGACGACGTGTCGCTCGCGGAGTTATTCGCGTGGGATGAAGCAGAGTTCAAAACCAGACTGGCTGGCAGTGCTATCTATCGCATCGGTCATGAGCAATGGCTGCGTAATATTGCCGTGGCTCTGGGTAATGCGAGTAAAAGTGCTGTGGTCATAACTGCGTTGGAACATCGCGTCAATCATGAATCAGAGCTGGTGCGGGAACACGTTGAGTGGGCGCTTTTGCAACACACTACGACCAATGGCTAGTCGAGCATTAGCCAATGACTTGGTCATCTGTTTTGGTGAATAGCAGTTTGCGATGCAAAGCTGTTTACTTGCTTGAAGGGACGTTCTGTGGCGGCTTGGCAGAATAGCTGATTGCTCCATCAGTGGTGCCATTAATAATTGAATCGGCCCCTTAATTCCTCCATATTCAACTCACGCAAAATCTGCTCCAGCCTGTCACGTACATTTTTTCTGGGTACCCCAGTATGGCGAGCGATGATCAGTTCATTTTTCATTGAGTGTTCCCAGCCAATCAATTCCGTTACAGTCACTTGGTAGCCATGCGCTTCGAGTAACAGACATCTCAGCACGTTGGTGATATGACTGCCAAATTCGCGGGCATGGATTGGATGCCGCCAGATTTCGGAGAGTGCTGTCTTGCCGAATGACTGGTTTTTAAATTTGTTCAGAACTGTTGCCACTTCGGCTTGACAGCACGGTACCAGCACAATGAACTTCGCATGTTTGTGCAGGGCGAATTTGATTGCATCGTCGGTGGCAATGTCGCAGGCGTGCAGTGCGGTGACCACATCAATTTGCTCGGGTAATTGTGGCGATAATATGGATTCCTCCACTGACAGATTCAGAAACGACATGTGTTCAAAGCCGAGTTTGGATGCCAGGCCTTGCGATTTGCTGACCAAATCATTGCGCGTTTCGATACCGTAAATATGCGCAGTATCGCGTGTCTTCAGGAATAAATCATAGATGATGAAGCCCAGGTAGGATTTGCCAGCGCCGTGATCTGCCAGCGTCAGATTCTTCTCAGTGGCGAACACCTCATTCAGCAACGGTTCTATAAAGTGAAACAGGTGGTACACCTGCTTCAGTTTGCGTCTGCTGTCCTGATTGAGTTTACCGTCACGCGTCAGTATATGCAGCTCTTTGAGCAGTTCGATGGATTGGTCAGGTTTGATTTCGTAAACTTTATTCATGTTGTTTTTTTGATTTGGCCGAACTCTTTAGCACGACCCTAATCGTGAATAGGATGTATGTGCCCATTGAGACGCCAGCGGTATACTTAACCGCCCTGCTTCCAAACCTGCGGGTCAAGGCTATAGGTAGAAAGTGTAGCAATGGTACTGCCGATATCGTCTGTAAAGGTCAAATGTGTTTTATTGTTGCTTATGCAATCATATTATAGCGCCGCTATAAATTTAGTTAAGCGCATGAATAACGCAGTGGCTGACAAGTGGGGAGCGGGGAGAGAGATAAAATTCATTATAGTGTTTGACGATGTCAGAGGGCTTTGCTATAGTGTCGGTCTTCGCTGACGCGGGGTGGAGCAGCTCGGTAGCTCGTCGGGCTCATAACCCGAAGGTCATAGGTTCAAATCCTGTCCCCGCAACCCATCAGCCGTTCTTTAAAAGATAAAACAAACAACCGACGAGTGTAGGTGCTTGGTTTTTGGGAAGTTTTCATATCTTTCGGGATATGGAAACGACTTTAAAAATATAGAAGTACTTACGCAAAGTCGAAA
>JBDTCC010000104.1:0-11167 GCA_039923775.1 Gallionella sp.
CCTGGTCGGTGGACCACTGGCGCACCATGCTGACGGTTGCTGTGCTGATCCTGGTGTTGAGCGCCTGGCTGTTCGGCGCCATCTCCAAGGGTTTCATCCCGAGCGAGGATACCGGGCAGATCATTGCCGATACCCGGGCGCCGGAGGGCATCACCTTCGACCAGCTCCAGGCACTGCAGTCGCGGGTTGCACACATCGTGATGCAGAATCCCAACATTGCCGCCGCAATGTCCAGCGCCGGGCAAGGCCGCGGCGGGGTCAGCGGCGGCAACATCGGACGCATGTTCATTCGCCTCAAACCGCAGGACGAACGTCACGACAGCGCCGAGGTGGTATTGCAGCAGTTGCGCAAGGCAGTGGGCAAAGTGCGCGAGATGCAGGTGTACTTCCAGAATCCACCGGCAATTCGTATCGGCAGCCTGGGTGGCAGCGGTCAATATCAATACGTGTTGCAGGGGGCGGACGTGAATAGTCTGGACCAGGCGGCTGCGGCGTTCGAGCCCAAACTTGCCGAAGTGCCCGGCATACAGGATGTGAACAGCAGTCTGGAGCTGAGCAATCCCCAGGTCAACATCAACATCCAGCGGGATACTGCCGCGGCGCTGGGGGTGAGCGTCGAACAGATACAGTCCACCCTGTACAGTGCCTACGGCGGTGGCCAGGTCAGCACCATCTACGGCGCCACCGACGAGTATCAGGTGATCATGGAACTGGCGCCGCGCTATCAGGTGAACATGGATGCGCTCAACGCGCTTTACGTGCCGACCAACAACGGCAAGCTTGTTCCGTTGCGTGCTGTGGCCGACATTACACCGGGAGTGGGTCCGCTGTCAGTCAGTCATTTCGGGCAGTTGCCGGCGGTGACCTTATCCTTCAACCTGGCGCCGGGTACTTCTCTGGGCGACATCACCAACCGCGTTGACGCGCTGGCACGCAGCAGTTTGCCGGCTGACATTACCGCCAGCTTTACCGGCAACGCCCAGACCTTCCGCGATTCGCTGGTCGGCATGCCGATGCTGATGCTGATTACCGTGCTGGTCATCTACATGGTGCTGGCTATCCTCTACGAACATTTCATTCACCCCATCACCATCCTCACCGCATTGCCGCTGGCGATGTTCGGTGCGCTGCTGACACTGATCATTTTCGGCCAGGAGCTCAACATCTTCAGCTTCGTCGGCTTGATCCTGCTGGTGGGTCTGGTGAAAAAAAACGGCATCATTATGGTGGACTTTGCAGTGCAGATACGCCGCGAGCAGTCCGCTTCAGCACGCGATGCGATCATTCATGCCTGCCTGGTTCGCTTCCGTCCCATCATGATGACCACGCTTGCCGCCATTTTTGGCACTCTGCCCATCGCGCTGGGCTCCGGTATGGGTTCAGAGGCGCGCCGGCCGCTGGGCATCGCGGTGGTGGGAGGTTTGCTGTTCTCCCAGATGCTCACCCTCTACATCACCCCGGCATTTTATGTGGCGATGGAACATCTGAGTGATTATCTGCGGCGGCGAGCTGCCGCGCGTCTGGCGGCAGTTACTGAGGCGAGAACAGGCGGGTGAACAGGGGAGTGAAGGGGCTGCGCATTGTGCAACATCACTTTTATTTTTGGCAGGCCACGCTGCCGCTCTTTTCAGGGATTGGCTGCCTGGTATCAGGTTTCATCAGTCTTTGTTAGCGATTCCACCCAACCATGTGCTCAAATTTGCGGGTATTTGAAAACTTGTCATTCCTATATGGCAAAACGATTTGGGGCTGCATGTAGCACACAAATTGCTTTTATCTGTGACAGACTGAACATGATTTTCAAACCAATTCAGAAACTGTTTTCCGTATTCGTTGATAAACGCAATTGAGTTTTTTGCCAGGTATTCAATAATGTGCATCTGCAGGCAATCAGCAAAGATAGCCGGGTCACCTTTAATATATTGTTCCCAGATAAACTCGTCTGGCAGTAGCCCGGACTTTCTTATTTCCGGTGTGTAGCCCAATTCTCTATAAAACACATCCAGATTTTTTATTTTATGGAACGGCTGCCCATTCATCTCAATACATGCGTTATATTTATCGGAAGCTTTGGGCGAGCTGTATGTAAAGTTGGGCATTACGTTTCGCATATCATTTCCCTTTAAATCAGATTGGGCCTTTGATAAAGGTATTGCATGCAGAATCCTTTATTCGCCCACATCCGTTTGTCATGGGTAGGCTTGATGACACGCCCAAGCTATCGCACTTCCATGACCTTGTCATTGCACAATGTTTCCAGGAGATGACAGCTTACCAATACCATCATCAGGACTGCGACACTGGCAAACACAGGGGTCGAGTCCGAGGTGTGAATTCCCCGGTAAATCAAGAACAGTGAAATAAATATTGCGCATACAACGGAGACCTTCGTAAACAAGGTAATTCTACTGGTAACTCGTTTGGCATCTCCGGTAACCGGAATAGCGGACATATCGTTCGGATGGAGTTTTAAGCTTGGCGTGTATTTTCACACGGTACACGGGTGAGACAAATAGGTAGTAATACCTATGCGCGTACGCGAAGAGACTGAGTTATTTGAATAATTCGAGCGTGCCGGCAATATATGCGAGTTCGAGTATGTTGGAGGCGCCGGTTTTCTGCAGGACGTGAGCGCGGTGGATTTCTACAGTCCGGTGGCTGATGCCGAGGTTTTTTGCGATTTCCTTGCTGGCATGTCCCGAGATGGCCAATTTCAGGACTTCGCGTTCGCGTTCGGTAAGTGTTGCCAGTCGTGCGTGCAAGGACTGATGGGAGTCGTCCTGTTGTTGAAGGGGAGCATATTTTTCCAATGCTTTTTCCACATGGGTCAGCAATACAGTTCCGGCCACAGGTTTGGTGAGAAAGTCCATCGCACCTGCCTTGATGGTGCGCACTGTTATCGGGATGGTGCCATGTGCTGAAAGGAAGATCACCGGCAGTTGCAGGCCACGCTGTAGCAGTTTTTCCTGCAGGGTCGGACCGTCCATGTCTGGCATATCCACGTCAAGAATAAGGCACCCCTTGACGGGTTGGGTGAAGTTGACGAGAAAATCTGCCGCGCACTTGAATGCCTCGACGGCATAGTCCGCCGCTTCCAGCAGCATGGTGAGTGCATCCCGGATTCCCTCATCATCATCCACAATAAATATCTTGGCGCGGTCACTCATCTCGCAAAGGAGCGTGAAGTGGAAAACGACAGCGGAGCTATGCGTACATAGCATTTCTTGCAGGTGCACGATCATTTTTTTTGCTGCATACACTTCAAGGTTTCGGTGCTCAGTGGCAGGCTCTATGGATGAGTAATATTCAGCCATTGCCTGCCCAGAATTCCTGTTACCGGGTAGAAGTGTTCTCAGGATTCCAAACCAAAAGGTAATACTAATATATATGTCATGGAAATATCCACCATTCGGGTCAATTAGGTACGCCTCCCAGCAGGTGCATATAACTGTACTCGGCTGCCGTGGTATGTTGATTTATACTAACATTAGATTATAATTGTTTACTGTAATTGATGTTTTTCTCTCCCTTGTATTTCCCCGCTCTGGCTTGCACATCTCCCCGCAAGCCATTTTTTTGCCCAGAATATTCCACACATTTTGTTTAATGCCGGGTTGGCTGATGTGAATTACCTATTCATGTGAATTGTCTGTACCAAAGACTTGGCAATGTAATCCGTTTGAATCTGTAAAATGCAGGGCGATGCACTTTGCATTTTATTGATTATACAAAACATGACGCAACCACTGACTACAGGAATCCAGAAACACTCCCACCGGTTTGACGAGGGGAACCCGCTTGCCGAGAAAAGCACGCTACGCGTAGCCATTCTTACTGCGGTCATGATGGTGATCGAAATTTTTGGCGGCTGGTATTACAACTCCATGGCCCTGCTGGCAGACGGCTGGCATATGAGTTCGCATACGATTGCCCTTGGTCTTTCCGTTTTCGCATATGTCTACGCCAGAAAATACGCCGACGATCCGCGCTTTTCCTTTGGTACCTGGAAGATCGAAGTGTTGGGCGGTTATACCAGTGCGATCTTTCTGGTGATGGTGGCCGGATTGATGGTTTACCAGTCTGTTGAAAGGCTGATCTCGCCGAGCCCTATCCATTACGATCAGGCGATCGCGATCGCAATCATTGGTCTGCTGGTGAATCTTGTCTCCGCATGGCTGCTCAAGGACGGCCATCATCACGATCACGGGCATCACGATCATGCCCACAGCGATGACGGCCATGGTCACCAAGACTTGAACTTGCGCTCGGCTTATATGCATGTTCTGGCCGATGCGGCGACTTCGGTGTTGGCGATCATCGCACTATTTGGCGGAAAAATTTGGGGGGCAAGCTGGTTGGACCCGGTGATGGGTCTGGTCGGTGCGGTAATGGTTTCTGTCTGGGCCTATGGCTTATTGCGTGATACCAGCCGGGTGCTGCTGGATGCGGAGATGAATGCTCCCGTGGTTGATGAAATTCGCGAGGTGATAGCCGCTTCACCGATCAAGGCGGAACTGAATGATCTGCATGTATGGCGTGTAGGGAAGGGCAAGTTCGCTTGCATTCTGAGTCTCGCGACGGATAATGAAGTGTCGCCGGAATATTTCAGGAAACAGTTAAGCGTTCATGAGGAATTGGTGCATATCAGCATCGAGATTAACCAGTTTGGTTCACAGTAAATATGGTAAGGAGTTTGCATGACTGAGCCTTCGCACGATAAGCGCAAAACATTTTTACGCTACCTGCCGTGGCTAGCCGGTCTGGTGTTGGTGGCGGTCGCGGTCTGGTATTTCACCCGCCCAAAATCGATTGAAGTAGAGTTGGTCAAGGTAGAACGTGGCACGGTGGAAGCCACAGTCAGCAACACCCGTGCGGGGACAGTCAAAGCCTGCCGTCGCGCCAAGCTGTCAGCGCCGTCGGGCGGCCAGATATCGCACCTGCTGGTAAAGAAGGGCCAGCGCGTCAAGGCCAACCAGGTGTTGCTGGAATTGTGGGACAAGGACTTGCAGGCACAGGAACAGTTGGCGCAGGAACAACTCGCCACGGCACAGACCCAGGCACATCAGGCCTGTGTGCAGGCCGATCTGGCGGAAAAAGAAGCCGACCGTGCGCGCCAATTAAAAGAAAGCGGATTCATCTCTGCCGAGGGTCTGGATCAAAAAGTATCCGCCGCCAAGGTGGCCCGCGCCGGGTGCGAGGCCGCGAACAGCCAGATCGAACAGAGCCGATCACGCATAGCCGTTGCCCGTGCCAGTTTGCAGCGCATGGTATTGCGCGCACCATTTGCCGGTATCATTGCCGATATCAGCGGTGAACTCGGCGAATATGCGACACCGTCTCCGCCCGGCATCCTGACGTTGCCCGCGATAGACCTGATCGACGATAGCTGCATGTTCGTCAGCGCGCCTATCGATGAGGTGGATGCGGGCAACGTCAAGGTAGGACAGCAGGCCCGCATCACCCTGGATGCGATCAAGGGAAAAACATTTTCTGGCAAGGTAAAACGCGTCGCGCCCTATGTTCTGGAACTGGAAAAACAGGCGCGCACCGTGGAAGTTGAGGTGGCCTTCGACAAACCCCCGACCGCCGAGAATTTGCTGGTCGGCTACAGCGCCGATGTGGAAATCGTCCATGCAACACACAAGAATGTGCTGCGCATCCCGACGCAAACCCTGCTGGAAGGTAATCGCGTATTGCTGTATGGACCCGGCGGTATACTTGAAGAACGCAAAGTGACCACGGGTCTGGCAAACTGGGATCAGACGGAAATTACCTCCGGGTTGAATGAGGGTGACCAGATTGTGTTGTCACTCGACAAGGCCGGGGTGAAAGCCGGGGTGCTCGTCCGGCCCGGGACAGTTCAGTCCGATACCACACCAGTAAAATGATAGAGTTCACCGGGGTAAGGCGCGTGTTCAAGGTGGGCGATCAGGAAGTTGCCGCATTGCGCGATATCAACCTTGAACTGGTCGCCGGCGAGTACGTTTCCATCATGGGGCCATCCGGCTCGGGAAAATCCACACTGCTCAACCTGATCGGTCTGCTGGACCGTCCGACCTCGGGCATCTACCGTTTGGACGGTCTTGATGTGTCCACGCTTGACGATGAAGCACAAGCACGGGTGCGGAGCGAGAAGATCGGTTTCGTGTTCCAGTTCTTTCACCTGGTGCCGCGTCTTACCGCGACCATGAACATCGAGCTGCCGCTGCTCCTTGCCGGAGTGCCGCCGGAAGAACGCAAAGCACGCGTGACGCAACTGCTGAACAGCTACGGCCTGACCGACCGTGCCGACCACAGGCCCGACCAGCTTTCCGGCGGCCAGCGCCAGCGTGTGGCAATTGCCCGTGCGACCAGCATGCATCCGCTGGTGTTGCTCGCCGACGAGCCGACCGGCAATCTGGACCAGACCACCGGCAAGGAAGTAATGAATTTGCTGGAGCAACTGGTCAGCCAGGGCGTCGCCCTGATACTGGTTACACATGATCCTGGACTGGGAGGACGCGCCTCGCGCCAGTTGCAAATGGTGGACGGGCAGATCATTTCGGATTCGCGTAGCCGGGCCTGACCATGAATCTCGGCGACACTTTGCGTTTCGCTTCCGGCAGTTTGCGGGGAGCGCGCACGCGCACGCTGCTGATGATGGTCGCCATGTCCATCGGTGTGGCGGCGGTGGTGATTCTCACCGGGCTGGGCGAAGGCGCGCGCCGTTATGTGATAGGGCAGTTCTCGTCACTGGGTACCAATCTGGTGATCGTGCTGCCGGGACGCTCCGAAACGGCAGGCGTCAATCCGGGCATGCTGCTCGGCCAGACGGCGCGCGATCTGGTGCTGGACGACGCGCAGGCTTTGCTGCGCAGCCCGGCCATTCGCCGCATTGCCCCGCTTTCCATCGGCGCAGCGCAGGCTTCGCACGGGTCGCTTAACCGCGAAGCGGTGGTAATGGGTACCACTGCAAATATGCTGGCGATCCGTCACATGGAGATGGGGCAGGGGCAATTCCTGCCGCAGATTGACCCGCGCTCGGCTTTGCCGGTGTGCGTGCTGGGCGCCACTATCAAGAAAGAATTGTTCGGTTCGGAACAGGCGATTGGTGCATGGCTGCGTCTGGGCGACCGCCGTTTCCGGGTGATCGGCGTGCTTGCCAAACAGGGTGAATCCATGGGCATGAACAGTGATGAGCTGGTCATTGTCCCGGTGGCATCGGCGCACATGCTGTTCAATACCCAGGCACTGTTTCGCATCATGATCGAGGCCAAGAACCGCGATATGATTGAGCCTGCCAAGCATGATGCCGAGCAAATACTGATGCAACAGCACAACGGCGAGCGTGATGTGACGGTGATCACGCAGGATGCAGTGCTGGCCACTTTCGACCGCATTCTGCGCGCGCTGACACTGGCGGTAGGCGGCATCGCCGCGATCAGCCTGTCGGTGGCGGGCGTGCTGATCATGAACGTGATGCTGATCGCGGTGGCCCAGCGCACGCAGGAGATCGGCCTGCTCAAGGCGCTGGGCGCGCCACCCAGACAAATACGTCGCCTGTTCTTCGCCGAGGCTGCGCTGCTTTCCGCGATCGGCAGCGTGCTCGGACTGGTGCTGGGCGAGATCGGCAGTGCCATTATCGGTCAGGTCTACCCCACGTTGCCGGTGGCTGCGCCGTGGTGGGCAGTACTTGCGGCATTCGGCACCGCGCTGGTTACCGGCATCCTGTTCAGCGTGATGCCGGCACGCCGGGCCGCGCGGCTCGATCCGGTGACGGCATTGGCTAAGCGATGATGAATACCGTTGAAATTTTAAACATCGTCATTCCGGCGCAGGCCGGAATCCAGCCGGTAAAAACATCCCCGCAACGCGGGACAAAACCCGAATTCCTGTTAAATAAAACCACTGGATTCCGGCCTGCGCCGGAATGACGGAATCATGTATTTCAACGACCTGCTTCGTCTTACCACCTCCAGCCTGACAGCCTATCGCATGCGCAGCTTCCTTACCGGGCTGGGCATCGCCATCGGTGTCGCGGCAGTGATCCTGCTCACTTCCATCGGCGAAGGTCTGCATCAATTCGTGTTGTCCGAATTCAATCAGTTCGGCACCAACATCATCGGCATCCAGCCGGGCAAGACGCAGACGCATGGTACGAGCGTGGGCGTGTTCGGATCGGTGCGACCGTTATCAATCGAGGATGCGGAAGCATTGCGCCGTGTACCCGGCGTGGAATTTGTCACCGCGGTTGTGCAGGGCAATGCCGAAATCCGCGCCAACGGAAAAAGCCGGCGCGTCACGGTGTACGGTGTGGGCGCAGAGTTTCCCAAGGCCTTCAATCTGGGTGTACAGATCGGCAACTCGCTGCCCGTAGAAGATCCGAGTCATGCCCGTGCTTTTGCGGTGTTGGGCGCCAAAGTGAGGGACGAACTTTTCAGTGCGAAAAATCCGCTGGGCGGCTATCTGCATATCGGCGGGGTGCGCTATCGCGTGATTGGTGTGATGGAACCCAAGGGTCAGGTGCTCGGTTTCGATCTTGACGACACGGTTTTCATCCCGGTCGCGCGCGGGCTTGAATTGTTCAATCGCCCCGGCGTGATGGAGATTGATGTCACTTATCCGGATAACGTTTCAGCAGACAGCGTGGAGCAGGGCGTGCGCCGCGTGTTGACTGCACGCCACGGCCAGGATGACTACACCGTGATTTCCCAGGAAAAAGCAATGGAAGTACTGAGCTCGGTGCTGAATGTGATCACCTTCGCGGTCGGCGCGCTGGGCGGGATTTCACTGCTGGTCGGCGGTGTCGGCATACTCACCATCATGACCATGGCGGTCACCGAACGCACCGGCGAAATCGGTTTGCTGCGCGCGCTGGGGGCGAAAGAACGGCAAGTGCTGACGCTGTTTCTGGGCGAAGCCATGCTGCTGTCCGCTGCCGGAGGGCTGGCCGGATTGGCGATGGGAGTCGGCATTGCGCAGGGATTGCACCTGCTGTTCCCGGCGTTGCCGGTGCACACACCGTGGATGTTTGCGATCGCGGCGGAATTAACCGCGGTCAGTATCGGCCTGATCGCCGGGGTTGCCCCGGCACGAAAAGCCGCAAGGATGGATCCGGTGGAAGCATTGCATGCCGAATAAGCCCGACATACCGCGCAGTTGCGACATCTTCTGCAACGTGATCGACAACTATGGCGATATCGGCGTGTGCTGGCGACTGGCGCGGCAACTGACCAACGAGTATGGCCTCACGGTGCGGTTGTGGGTGGACGATCTGGCCAGCATGGCCAAGTTGTGCCCTGAAACAGATGATGCATTGGAAAAGCAAAAGTGTCGCGGCGTGGAAGTGTGCAAGTGGAGCAAAGACTTTCCCGAAGTATCACCCGCCGAACTGGTGATAGAGGCCTTTGCCTGCAAACTGCCGCCTGGCTACATCGAGGCGATGGTGGCACAAGCGCAGGAGCCGCTCTGGATCAACCTCGAATATCTTTCCGCCGAGCAGTGGATCGAAAGCCACCACAAACTGCCGTCTCCGCATCCCAAACTCCCGCTGACCAGGTATTTTTTCTTTCCCGGGTTTACGCGAAAAACAGGCGGGCTGTTGCTGGAGCGCGACCTGCTGGCACGGCGCGATGCATTCCAGAGCGATACCCTGCAGCAGCAGACATTCTGGCGTTCCGTCGGGATGGAAACGCCGGCGGCGGAGACCCTGAAAGTTTCGCTGTTCAGTTATGAAAACCCAGCACTGCCCGGCCTTTTCGATGCATGGGCGAAGGGCACACGGCCGGTGCTGTGCCTGGTTCCTGAGGGGCGCATCCTACCGCAGATCGGGCAATACTTTGATGATCCCGATCCGCAGACGGGCTGCGATTACCAGCGCGGCCAGTTGCATGTTCGTGTATTGCCGTTCGTCGAACAGCAACGTTATGACCTGCTGTTGTGGGCGTGCGATATCAATTTCGTGCGCGGCGAGGATTCATTTGTCCGGGCACAATGGTCAGGGAAACCGTTCATTTGGCAAATTTACCCGCAACACGACGAGGTGCACTTGAGAAAGCTCGAAGCCTTCCTCGTGTTATACGGCAATCAACTTGGCCAGCCCGCAAACGTGGCTTTACAGGGCATGTGGATGGCGTGGAATATGGAAACAGGAAGCATTAAAGACGGGGCAGGGCATTCGTGGCCTGCATTTATTGCAGAATACGGCGAACTTGAACGCCACGCACAACGTTGGTTGCAGCAATTGGCCGAAAATAATCTGACATTGAATTTGCTGGATTTTTACGGGGAAGTCGGTAGAATGCGCGCCTTGAAAATTGAAGGGCAGTAAACATGAAAACAGCACAAGAAGTACGTGTAGGTAACGTCATCATGGTGGGCACCGATCCTATGGTCGTGCTCAAGGCTGAATACAGCCGTTCCGGCCGTAACGGTTCCGTGGTCAAGATGAAGATGAAGAATCTTCTGACCGATTCGGCAAAAGAGACCGTGTACAGCGCCGACGACAAATTCGACCAGGTCATTCTGGATCGCAAGGAAGTCACCTATTCCTACTTTGCCGATCCGATGTATGTTTTCATGGACAGCGAATACAACCAGTACGAGATCGAGGCCGAAAGTATGGGCGATGCGATCAACTACATCGAAGACAACATGCCTTGTGAAGTGGTGTTCTACAACGACAAAGCAATTTCGGTCGAGTTGCCAAACACCATCGTGCGCGAGGTCATTTATACCGAGCCCGCGGTGCGAGGCGATACTTCCGGCAAGGTGATGAAGCCCGCCAAGATCAACACCGGTTTCGAATTACCGGTTGCCGCCTTTATCGAGATCGGTGACAAGATCGAGATCGATACCCGTTCCAACGAGTTCAAAAAGCGCGCCTGATCACCGGGTATTTCCCAACAAAAAGGCCAACCGCGAGGTTGGCCTTTTTGTTTGTGTGTCGTCGAAATGCCAACGAGCTTTGTTCAGAATGCGCCGGTATCAGGAGTAGCCGGGTGTTGGTATCCCGCGTGGCAGCAACTAGCCTGACTATGCCGGCAAAGCCGGTTCAGCCGAATACATCTCCAATCAACGGGGCAAAGGATGCCACTATGACGGAAAAAGTGGCAAACCATCCAAGTTCGCTGAAGAATTTTATTTCATCTATTTCCAATTTGTAATCTGGTTTCAAGGACATGATAGC
>JBDTCC010000105.1:0-35703 GCA_039923775.1 Gallionella sp.
TTGCAAGTTTTATCGATCCACTGTGCCAGTCATTGCGGATGTAGCCAGCCAGGCGCGCACCGGCACCCCAGAGTGGACTATCGAACAATGAGCCTTTGATCACACAAACGACGTTTGGCAATCTGGACACCACCATCAATGCATCCAGCAATCCCGGGTGATTTGCCACAATGATCAGGGGTTCATCTTCGCGCAACGAATCAAGAGATCCAATATCAAATCGTGCACCACCAAGAATATGCACTGTAAGAAGATAAGCCCGAAACCCAAAGGTCGCCACTCTTCTCCCCAACCAAATTCCACGGTGTCCCGGCAAAACCACACCCAGGGGGAATGCAATCAATGTCCATAACAAACATACAACACCAAGTGTCGCGTACCCGACTATCAATGCGATGTATTCATACAGGTGCCGCAATGTTAGCAACAAACGGGTCATATCCATAAAGCCATGTTGCTTGCCATTATCATTTTGGGAGTAAGCCAATTGTGCTAACCACGACCCATTCCGCGTAGTGCAAGAAGCGTTCTTGACTATCGTGCGTTTTTCCAGCGCGATATCCAACAAAGGGGTCGGGATTTGTCCGCTGATTCATTTGGTTGTCTCATCGCGATATCCAAATGCCTCGATCTCCACCATCAACTCTGAACGGCAGATATCCGCCTGCAACCATATTGTATCAATGCTGTCGCCCAACTGCTCCCGCAGTATGTCAGCCACAATTTCAAAGTCTTCTGCGTGGCGAATGAAAACCTTCATGCTCAGATCTTTGCATACAAATCCTCCCAGCCGCGACTGACTATTGGCCTGTGTCACAACATTCTCGATGTTACGGAGAGTCTCAAGCGTCTGTGCCCTGATATCGTTGTGATGTAGTGTTTCATGACCGATGATGCTGGACGTGCCGGAAACAAACAGGGCCTCCATTCCGGGCAAAGGCAGCAGCGTCGCACGTGAAAATGTCGGGCTGCGCGGTCCATATTGATCGGGATAGTGATATGCACTTATTTGGCGCGTGTTCTCAATCGCCTGCGGCTCGATATGTGAAGCCAGAAAATAAACAACCAGCCTGTTATCCGCCGTTCCAAGCGCACAAGCCGAAGGAAATCCGGCCTGGTGCAGTCGGTGTACGGCGTTGAATGCATCATGCCTTCCGATATTGAATTGCCGATAGCGCTCCATCCCGCTGTCGACAACATTGATATGGGGCAGATAGTTCCAGCACCGCACAAGATGGCAAAAATCGGTCTTCTCTATTGTTTCGAAAATTGCCGAATAGACAGCCTGACTGATCCGCTGCATAGAGTTGACATCGCCAGCCCGTAGATAATCAGCCTCGTTCAGCGCAACAAAGCCGAACAGGACATGTTCGTTGTAGCGATATTTCACACTACCGTGTGATCCTGTCGTGAACGGTCCCTTGGCGAACCAGGCGGTGTGGACGACATCGTCATCGGTCAAAACTGGTATCGGCACGACACCAAACGGTTCCGGTTGAAGATTATGCGAATTGACACCATAGCTGACTGCGCCCAGCAATCGTTCCTCGTCGATTACCTCATCCACAACAACCTTGCTCAAACTCAGCGATCTGAAATGCTTGGTCACGATACAGACCGAAATGCCAGTACAGCGTTGCTACCGCCAAAAGCAAACGAATTAGTGACTGCGGCCCTGAACGACATGCCTCTCAGTCCCTCTCCCATCACATGGCGAACACCCAGGCAGTCGGCTGCCACCTCTTCCAGATGAGCCGTTGGTGGAATCTCCTGGCGTGCTAACGCCAGCACAGTGATCAATGCCTCTACGGCACCGGCGGCACCCAGTAAATGGCCATGCATGGATTTTGTAGCACTGACCGGCAAGTTTGCGGCATGACCGCCGAACACTGCTTTCAAAGTATTGATCTCAATCGGATCACCTTCGGTTGTGGCTGTCCCGTGTGCATTCACGTATCCCACCTCGGCAGGCGTCAGCTCAGCCTCGCGTAACGCGCCGTTGATGGCCCTTACCTGTCCTTTTTCATCGGGCCGGACGAGATTCACATGATCGCAACTTTGCCCGTAACCCGCCAGCTCGCAATAAATGCGCGCGCCGCGATCCACGGCATGATCCCATTCTTCCAGTATCAAGGCTGCACCGCCTTCACCCAAAACAAAACCCGTGCGCCCCTCCTGGAAAGGGCGACACGCCCGATAAGCGGTTTCCTCATCTCCCATGGCGATTACCCGCATTCCTTCCCAGGCGCGCATGATAGAAGATGTCAACGGCGCCTCCGATCCACCCGCAACGATCAATGTAGCGTCACCCATCTGAATACGTCGATATGCCTCGCCAATGGATATTGCCGACGAAGCGCACGCAACTGAATAAGTCAGGCAGGAGCCACCCAAGCCGAGTGAAATTGCGATGTTCGAAGCAGCAGCATTGGTCATTACCTGCACAACCGATAACGGTGAAGCACGGCGCTTACCATGTTCATAGAAGTCGATATAACCTTTCTCGATGGTATGCGCGCCACCAACCCCGGTTCCCCAGGAGACACCATAGTCATCCGATCCGGCATCGGTACGTGGCAGGCCCGCATCATCCCATGCTGAAAATGCGGCTGAGATACCAAGTTGGCTGTAGCGGTCCGTCAAGCTGGACAAAGAGCGGCCAATCGCCTGATCCGGATTGAACTGCGGACAAACAACAGCTGGCTGTGCGATCGGCGAAGAGGACGAAGTATGGCGATACAGACTAACGGCAGATTTACCCTGCATGATACTGTCGAAAAAATCTTCCGTGTTGCCACCAAAGGGGTTAACCAATCCGACACCAGTAACAGCGACTCTCCGTTTCGACGATTTACTCATTTACAAGAAGAGGTTTGAATTTTTCGATGAGATCGACCAATTGGCCGATTGTTTCAGGCATCTGCACATTATTCGGCAAATGAATGTCATATTTCTCTTCTATTTCAAACATCATTTCAAGCACAGCCAGAGAGTCCAACCCAATTTCACTGAGCTTGCTTTCTAATGCCAAGCTATCGGGCGGATTGTCAACGTGTTCCTTGACATACTGTGTTATTAATTCAAGCGTATTCATAAATATGACCACAATTTTATCAGGATTTAATATTCTGTCTGGATACTAACAAAGTTGGTCTAACACAACAATAAGTTCTGAAAAATACGCAACATTTGACTCAACAACCAATATTAAAGAATGGTACATGTTAATTTTTCTGGTGCCGCCTACTCTCGCTTAGCCTGTTAATTCTTGCACCGGTATTTTAAAATTGGCTCTGTTTGCCGGGCGACTTATTTTTGCACTGCCTGGAAGCAGCCATTCGATAATTTCTACTTAATGTTACTAAGTACCTAAAAAAATTGTATTTCCATCGTTAAACAGTCACTTTTTGCGCGCTAATACCGCCTTGATATCCACCCTCACCTCTGCACCCAGCCATTTCGTGTTTGTCCAGTCACCCATGCCTATGTCGTATTGCAGCCGGTCCAGCGTGATTGATCCGGAGATCGATATCTTTCCATTGGCCTGCTGTGACTTGAGCACGACATCCACTTTGCGGTTGTTGCCCTTGATCATCAGCGTACCGAGCACGGTATAGCTGTCACCCTGCTGCTGTACCGAAGAACTGGTGAAAGTAACGCTGGGGAATTTGCCGACATCGAAGAAATCTGCTTTCATCAAATTTGCATCGAGTTCAGGCAGGCCGGTGTCCACCGACGCCGGGTCTAGCGTGGCGTCGATGCGCGTGATGCGATCCTGGGTGAGACATACTTCACCGGAAAAGCGGCGGAAATTGCCGGTGTAAGGTGCTCCCGCCTGCAGCACGTGGAACGTCACAGTGCCGTCCGACCCGTCGGCGATATAGCATTCAGCCGCCGCACAGACCGGCGCGCATGAGATCGACAACAACAACATCAATCTCAGCAATTATCTTCTCCCGCGCAATCCTGCCGGCAGCATACGCCGCACCACTTGGTCGCCTAACACTAAAGCATGCCGTGCCGCAGCGCCGATATGTCCGACCAGCAGCAGCACCAGCAAACCCACCAGACCATGATGCAATTGTTTGAACATCGGGGCGAGCTCGGTGTTCTTGGCGATCAGGTCGGGTATCAGTACCCATCCGAACCAGTTGACCGACAGGCCGGCAGCAGATGCGTACAGCCAGCCGGTTAACATTGCCAGCAGCGGGACAATGTAGAGGGCGCGGTGCATGGCAAGTGCGGCGCGACTTTCCCATGGCGACAACGTACCGGGCAGCGCCGGCGGGGCGTCGATCCATCTCCAGACCAGTCGCAACAGAAACAGACCCAGGATCGTTATCCCCAGCGATTTGTGATAAGACAACCACTGCAGCCTGGCGGGGCTAAACGGCAGATTGGCACCATACAGGCCCAGTGGAATCTGCACGAATATGAGCACCGCAACGCACCAATGCAGGACTTGGGCTATGATGCCGTATGCAACTTCTGAATTCAGCAATCTGGTCAAAATTGTCTCTCCGCTACGAAAATTACTGTGCGCGTATCATAGCGCACGATTCTCCTGGCGCAGTATTACTGGCAGCGTTATTCGCCGTCGTGCTGACTGCTTGCCAGACATTGCCACAGACCGTAACCGCATCGCCCACACCTCAGGCAGGCAGGCCGGCATCACACATCGGAAAACGCTACATCGTCGACCCGCAGGTATCCGAGATACGACTCCTCGTTTATCGTGACGGCCCGATGGCGCGTTTTGGCCACAATCATGTAATGATCGGTCAAGTGCAAGGAGAACTCAACGTATCCGATTCCGCAGCCGCCAGCGGCTTCCACCTCGAAATTCCCGTTGATTCCTTTGTGGTGGATGCCCCCTTGCCACGTGGCGAAGAGGGCGAGGAATTTTCCGCTCATGTCTCCGACCAGGCGCGCAAGGGTACCCGCGACAATATGCTGGGTCCTGATGTGCTTGATGCGGCACATTATCCGGAGATTCGCATCGAATCAGACTCGCTTGTCGGACCGCGCTGGAATCCCGGTGTAACCGCGCATATAACCGTGCGAGGTCACAGGAGCGAGCTGAAGTTTCCGGCCGCCGTTATCGAGCAACCCGGTTCATTGACGGTGATCGCCGCATTCCATGTCCTCCAATCGAATCTCGGTATCAAGCCATTTTCTGTACTTGGCGGTGCCATACGGGTAAGAGATGACATCGAGATTCGTGTGCGACTAGTCGCACGGGCTGCGTCAAAATGAATGGGAAAGTGCCCGGATGGTTAGACAGTATGCTTATCTCTCGACTGTGCACCAGGCCAACTATATGAATAGTCGCCAAGCATTACGTGACGTTTCGGTGACCAAAAGAAAAAGAATTAAGCCATTTCTGATCTAACTGTTTGATTTGTTGGTACGCCCGTAGCAATTGGAACGCCCGACTGCTTGGTTCGCAGAGCGAATTCCTGCTTTACGGGCTTTATTAGTAAAGCGCTTACGATACCCGCAACATCAAAAACAAGCCACAAATAGCCTTGATTAGCCGGGTAACTACTGCATCGGGTGACAGAATCGCGTTGCTAATCACTGACATTGTTTGCTCTCTCAGATTCAAGGATGCCTTTTCGGGAAATTATAATTTCTCCTCCTCGGCCTTCGTGGAACTAAAAAATTCACAACTTGTGACTCTTGCTTTTTGCAGGACAGCGGACATTTCACACACCTGCCCTCACTTCCGCTGTGTGCCAGTATGTGACATCGGCCATAGCTGTTTTACGGAGCTACCACCCTTTGCGGTCGGATGTTAATAGATAGATTTTAATTATTCTGATATATTAAAAGAGCGTGCATATCATAGTCTTTTCGTACGCGCATAACGTTTGGGTAATTAGGGGATTTAATTACTTTTTTTAATTCGCAATATAATTTTTATTATTTGTAAAGGGAGGAATTTAGGGTGAA
The DNA here is from genome assembly GCA_039923775.1 of Gallionella sp. GTDB lineage: Bacteria > Pseudomonadota > Gammaproteobacteria > Burkholderiales > Gallionellaceae > Gallionella. The sequence goes on from JBDTCC010000105.1 coordinate 5,956, forward strand.
GAAATCATTGAAGCTTGTAGTAACTGCCGCTGTATTTATGACTGTATCTGCATCGGCAAGCGCGTTCTCAACAGCACCATGCAAGGCCTGCCATGCTATCGATCATGATGTTGTAGGTCCCGCATGGAAAAGAGTTGCCGAAAAATATGGTAATGAGGCAGCTCTGGCAAAGGCTTTCAAGTCTGGCTTTAAGGTGGAAGATCGCAAAATTGCAAGCTCGGAGCCTAAATTCAAGAAACAAGCGGCCCTTATGACAGGGCAGTTTGATCACTTGATCAAGGGTCACGAAGATGACGCAGCCAAAGCACTTTTTGCTGCCGTTAAAGCAGGCAAGATGTAAGCCTGGTTGGAATTAGGAAATGCTAAAGGCGGCCCCTTGGGCCGCCTTTTTAATAAATTGTACGCACAAGGCCTATCACAAGGCCTATAAAGATGGCTCCACTTGATTGGACAGAACTTCCATCTTCTCATTACTTCCGTAAACTTTGAACTTGAATCTGCTGCGTAATCCTATTGCAGCAACGGTGTGTCGGCTGTATCAAGCTCCACACCTTCCACGCTGGCCTGTCCTGCCAGCAGGCTCAGATATTGACGAAGCGCAGTCACGTAAGTATTTTGCCGCAGTGACATTACCACTGCTCCCCGTACAGATTCAAATGACTTCACGACACCCGGCTCACGCTGCAGCACCTCAACCACGTGCAAGCCAAAACGGCTATGCACCAGACGCGGAAGCACACCTACTTCGACACGACCGAACAGTTCCTTTGCGAATTCCGGTGCGCAATCACCGGCATTGAGCCACCCCAAATCGCCACCCTGAGCGCCACTCGGACAATTGGATAGTTCACGTGCGACTTTTGCAAAAACGTCGGCGCTATTGTCGTCATGGCAACGCACATCCAAGAATGCCACTTCTGCGCGCTTGCGCAACGCAACCACATCCACGCCCTCTACCACCGCAAAAAGGATATGACGCGCATGAACTTTCTCACCCGAGCTGTAGCTGCTCTCGTGTGCAGCATAGTGACGCCGACAGGCTTCTTCGGAAGGCTCTGGCACAACCAATTGGTGATCCAGCAATGTTTCGATAGCCTTGGCCGCCGCCTCGCTGATTACGCCATCAATTGCCGGAATGTCGGTATCAGACAGCAATCCGTTTTGTTGTGCCGTCTGGCGCAACAGCTCGGTACAGGCACGCTGGCGCAACTCATCGGTGCCTGGTGATTCATCAGGCGAATGCAGTGGCACACCGTTGATGCGCGCCACCGATGCAACATCGGAAACATGTTGGTCCATGATTTATAACTTTCCCGGATGGTTGTGGCCGGCAGGCAGATTGAGCCGGCGGCCGCGCACCAGCTGGTAAGGTCGAAAGAGGTAGCCGAGTGAGGCAAAACCGCTCCACACATGCACCAGCCTGGTGAACGGGAACACCAGGAAGATGGTCATACCGAGCAGCATGTGGGTCTTGAATACCCAGCCTGCTCCGGTCAGTAACTCCACGCCCCCGCTGCGGAAGGTCACGATGCGCTGTGCCCATTCTGCCAGGCGCATCATCATGCTGCCATCCAGATGCTGTGCCGACAACGGAATGGTAGCCAGGCCCAATGCCAGTTGCAACCACAGCAGCAACAGGATCACGATATCGCTGGTTCGCGACGTGGCATAGATGCGCGGCTCGGCCAGACGGCGGTGGATCAGGATACTCAACCCGACGATGCCCAGCAAACCAGCAGTGCCCCCGCTCACCATGGCCATCAGTTGCTTGTTGCCGGAACTGATGAAGCCCTCGTACACAAAGTGCGGCGTGAGCATGCCGACGAAGTGGCCGAAGAACAGGAACAGCACGCCAATGTGAAACAGGTTGCTGCCGAGTCTCAACTGGCCGGCTTTAAGCAACTGCGATGAGTCGCTCTTCCAGGTATATTGGTCGCGGTCGAAGCGAAGCAAACTGCCCGCAAGAAACACCGTCAGGCAGATGTATGGATATATACCAAACAGAAAATAATCTAATGTGTTCATAGCGATGCTCCCTTAATGGAAGTGCCCTGCTTGATGAAATCCTCAGGGCGAACAATATGCACGGGTTGAGCTTGATCTGGCTTTGCTTGCCCCTTGGAAGTACAACCATCGAATACAACCGGCTCCTCCCAGGTTGCGTCGAGCGATTCTTCCTGCGTCAACTTGACCGGTTGCACTGTCTCCCCGGCAAGTTCAAGCAGCGCGGCCATGATGCTGGCATAACCGCTCCGACGTTGCTGCAGCGTCGCGTAGATGACGTTGATGATATGCGCTATCTCGCCCAGGAATGCACGTGTCTCGGCGGGCGGCTGGGTGGAGGCGAACTCCAGTACCGCAGGCAGATAGTCGGGCAATTCGCCGGGCGCCAGGTACAGCCCGGCTTTCTCGTAGGTTTGCGCCAGATCTATCATCGCCGGCCCGCGATCGCGCGAATCGCCATGCACATGCTCGAACAGATGCAGTGAGGTTGCGCGACCACGATCAAACAGGTCGACATAGGTTTCTTCGTTATCGATTTCGTCACCGTTCGACAATATATCCATCAGCGCATCAAGTTCGGCCAGGCGAAGAGCAGTGAGTGCCGCTTCGCGGTGTAGCACGCCGCGCACTTCATGCATGTGCTCGCGCAATGCCGCATTGGGATAAGACAGCAGATGCGCAAACGATCGTAATGTAAGGGATGCATTTGGAATGGCCATGTCAAACCTCCAGCTTGATCGGGATGGTGCGTTTTTTAGTGCCACCAAACAGGCTGGTCTCGCTCGCACCATCCGAACAGCCATTACCAAACGAGAAACCGCAGCCGCCTCTCACATCGAAAGTGTTTTCGGCATACTCCCGGTGCGTGGTCGGAATCACGAAGCGGTCCTCGTAGTTGGCGATGGCCATCACCTGATACATCTCTGCCACTTCCGCCTCGGTCAGGCCGACTTGTTCCAGCACCTTCAGGTTGACGCGATTTTCCACATGCTTGTCGCGCTGGTATGCGCGCATCGCGAGCATGCGTTCCAGTGCACGTGTCACCGGCGCAGTGTCGCCTGCGGTTAGCAGGTTGGCCAGATATTTGACCGGGATGCGCAACTGGTTGACATCGGGAATCTCCCCATTGATGCCCACCTGCCCCGCATTCGCGGCAGCGGTGATCGGTGAAAGTGGCGGCACATACCAGACCATCGGCAGAGTGCGATATTCCGGATGTAGTGGCAGGGCCACCTTCCATTCCACCGCCATCTTGTACACCGGGCTGTTGCGCGCGCCTTCCAGCCATGCTTCAGGAATACCGTCAGCTCGCGCCTGTGCAATCACTGCAGGATCATTCGGATCAAGGAATAGATCAAGCTGCGCCTGATACAGGTCACGATCATGCTCGACGCTCGCCGCCGCTTCGATACGATCCGCGTCATACAGCAGCACGCCCAGATAACGTATGCGCCCGACACAGGTTTCCGAGCACACCGTGGGTTGACCGGCTTCAATTCTCGGGTAGCAGAAGATGCACTTCTCTGCCTTCCCGGACTGCCAGTTGAAATAGATCTTCTTGTACGGGCAACCGCTCACGCACATTCGCCAGCCACGGCACTTGTCCTGGTCGATGAGCACGATGCCGTCTTCCTCGCGCTTGTAGATCGAGCCGGACGGGCAACTCGCCACACATGCGGGGTTCAGGCAATGCTCGCACAACCTGGGCAGATACATCATGAAAGTGTTCTCGAACTGGCCGTAAATTTCCTTCTGGATGTCATTGAAATTCCGGTCTTTCGAGCGCTTGCTGAATTCGCCGCCGAGTATCTCTTCCCAGTTCGGTCCCCACTCGATTTTTTCCATGCGCTTGCCGGTAATCAGGCTGCGCGGCCTCGCGGTGGGCGAGGTTTTCATTTCCGGTGCCGATTGCAGATGGGCGTAATCAAAAGTGAATGGCTCGTAGTAATCATCGATCTCCGGCATATTGGGATTGGCAAAGATACGCATCAGCAATTTCCATTTTGCACCCTGGCGCGGTTCGATCTTGCCATTGTTCTTGCGTACCCAGCCGCCGTTCCATTTGTCCTGGTTTTCCCATTCTTTGGGATAACCAATGCCGGGCTTGGTCTCGACGTTGTTGAACCAGGCGTATTCCATACCTTTTCGGCTGGTCCATACATTCTTGCAGGTGACCGAACAAGTGTGACAGCCGATGCACTTGTCAAGGTTCAGCACCATACCGATCTGCGCGCGAATTTTCATAACACCACTCCTTCTTGAGGCGTTGCCCGTTTGTCCTGAACAGCCGGTTCATCCATCCAGTCCACCTTGTCCATCTTGCGCACCACCACGAATTCGTCGCGGTTGGTACCTACTGTGCCGTAGTAATTGAAGCCGTAACTGAGTTGCGCGTAGCCGCCTATCATGTGGGTGGGCTTTAGCACGGTGCGCGTCACCGAATTATGGATGCCGCCGCGTACGCCGGTGATCACCGATCCCGGGGTGTTGACGGTTTTTTCCTGCGCGTGATACATCATCACCATGCCGGGTTGGACGCGCTGGCTGACCACCGCGCGCGCCGCGATCGCGCCGTTTATATTGAACACATCGACCCAATCGTTATCTGCGATACCGGCACGTTTTGCATCGTCTTCGCTGACCCAGACAATGGGTCCGCCGCGGCTCAGGGTAAGCATGATCAGGTTGTCTGTATAGGTGGAATGGATGCCCCATTTCTGGTGCGGCGTGATGAAGTTCAACAGTATCTCGGGGTTGCCGTTGGGGCGCAGGCCGTGTATCCCGGCTGTGGCCTTCAGATCCACGGGCGGGCGGTAGTTGCTCAGACCCTCGCCGAAAGCACGCATCCACGGATGATCCAGATAGAATTGTTGCCGCCCGGTGAGCGTGCGCCAGGGTATCATTTCGTGCACATTGGTATAACCGGCGTTGTACGACACGGTTTCGCTCTCGATGCCGCTCCAGGTCGGCGAGCTGATGATCTTGCGCGGTTGCGCCTGAATGTCGCGGAAGCGGATTTTTTCGTCTTCGCGATGCAGCGCAAGATGCGTGTGGTCGCGACCGGTCTGTTTGCCCAGCGCCTGCCATGCTTTCACCGCGACGTGACCGTTGGTCTCCGGGGCCAGCATCAACACCACTTCAGCTGCGTCGATGTCGGTTTCGATCTTCGGCATGCCGATGCTCACGCCATCGGCGGTGGTGCTACCGTTGAGCTGGCCGAGTTGCGTCACCTCGGTTTGCGTGTTCCAGGCGATACCTTTGCCGCCGTTGCCCACCTTGTTCATCAACGGACCCAGCGCGATGAAGCGTTTGTACACATTGGGATAGTCGCGCTCAATCACCGCCATCTGTGGCGCAGTCTTGCCGGGGATCAGTTCGACTTCACCGCGCTTCCAGTCTTTCACATCCAGTGCCTGCGCGAGTTCGCCGGGGGAATCGTGCATCATCGGTGTGAGCACCAGTTCCTTTTCCACAGCGAGATGGCCGACGCATACATCGCTGAATTTTTTTGCAAAGCCCTTGTATATTTCCCAGTCGCTCTTCGATTGCCAGGCCGGATCGACCGCAGTGGACAGCGGGTGGATGAACGGGTGCATGTCACTGGTATTAAGATCATTCTTCTCGTACCAGGTGGCAGTGGGCAACACAATATCGGAATACAGACAGGTGGTGCTCATCCGGAAATCCAGCGTGACCAGCAGGTCGAGTTTGCCCTCGGGTGCCTTGTCATGCCACACAACCTCTTCGGGCTTGGCTTCATCCACACCCAGATCCTTGCCCTGCACACCGTGTCTGGTACCCAGCAGGTGCTTGAGGAAATACTCGTGCCCCTTGCCCGACGATCCGAGGATATTGGAGCGCCACACGAACATGTTGCGCGGCCAGTTTTCCGGTGCGTCGGGATCTGAACAACTCATTTGCAGGGAACCGTTCTTCAGGGACTTGACTGCATAATCTTTGGCATCCATGTTGGCAGCCTGGGCATCCTTGACCACCTGTAGCGGATTGGTCTTGAGTTGCGGTGCCGAGGGCAGCCAGCCCATGCGTTCTGCACGCACGTTGTAATCGATCATGCTGCCGCCGAACTGTTTCCTGTCGGCAAGAGGCGACAATATCTCTTCCACTCCAATTTTTTCGTAGCGCCATTGGTCGGAGTGTGCGTAGAAGAAGCTGGTGGAATTCATCTGGCGCGGCGGACGCACCCAGTCGAGCGCGAAAGCCAGTGGCAACCAACCGGTCTGCGGACGCAGTTTCTCCTGCCCCACATAATGTGCCCAGCCGCCACCGCTCTTGCCGATGCAGCCGCACATCATCAGCATGTTGATGATGCCGCGGTAATTCATATCGCTGTGGTACCAGTGGTTCATCGCCGCGCCTATGATTACCATTGAACGACCCTGTGTCTTGTCGGCATTGTCGGCAAACTGCCGCGCCACCGCGATGACCTGTGCGCGCGGCGTGCCGGTAATGCGTTCCTGCCATGCGGGTGTGTAAGGCGTGTCGTCGTCATAACTTGTTGCTGCCAACTCTCCGGGCAAGCCGCGCGCGATGCCGTAGTTTGCGGCTTGCAGATCGAACACTGTCGCCACCAGTGTCGTTCCATCCTTGCCCTGAATATGCTGCACCGGTACCGTGCGCACCAGTACATCGCTGTTCGGGCTGCTGGTGAAATGCTCGTTCACGATCCCACCGAAATATGGAAAGCCGACTTTCGCGGTTTCATTATTTTTTGATTCGTCTTCAAGCATGGACAGCCTGAGTTTCACCTCGGAATGATGTTGTGCTTCCTTGGCTTCCAGATTCCATTGGCCCTCGTCGGCACGGCCATCCGGCCCCCAGCGAAAGCCGATCGCGCCGTTGGGTAACACCACCTTGCCATTGGCATCCATGGCAACGGTCTTCCACTCCGGGTTGTTGTCCTGACCCAGGTTGTCGCCGAAATCTGAGGCACGCACATAGCGATCCGGCACCATGATCTTCTCGCCCGAAGCCAGAGTATGTTCCTTGAGCATCACCAGCATCGGCAGGTCGGTATAACGGCGGGCATAATCGTCGAAATACGTGCTGCGCTTGTCGAAGTAAAACTCCTTCATGATCACATGACCCATCGCCATCGCCACTGCCGCGTCGGTGCCCTGCTTGGGATGCATCCAGATATCGGACAGTTTGGCCACTTCGGAATAATCGGGCGTGACCGCGACAGTCTTGGTGCCCTTGTAGCGCACCTCGGTAAAAAAGTGCGCATCGGGTGTGCGCGTCTGCGGCACATTGGAGCCCCACGCGATGATGAAGCCGGAGTTGTACCAGTCTGCCGATTCCGGCACGTCGGTCTGCTCGCCCCAGACCTGCGGGCTGGATGGAGGCAGGTCGCAATACCAGTCGTAAAAGCTCAGGTTGACGCCGCCAAGCAGACTCAGGTAGCGGCTACCTGCCGCGTAACTGATCATCGACATCGCGGGAATAGGCGAGAAACCGACAATGCGATCCGGGCCGTATTTCTTGATGGTGTAGACATTGCTTGCCGCGATGATCTCGTTGACCTCGTCCCAGCTTGCGCGCACAAAGCCGCCAAGACCGCGCACATTCTGATAGTCGCGGCGCTTGGCATCGGATTCGACAATGGATGCCCAGGCGCTGACAGGATCGTGAACTTTTCTCGCCTCGCGCCAGCACTTGAGCAACCGGCCGCGCACCAGCGGATATTTGACGCGATTGGCACTGTACAAATACCAGCTGTAACTGGCACCGCGCGCGCAGCCGCGTGGCTCGTGGTTGGGCATGTCCCAGCGGGTGCGGGGATAGTCGGTCTGCTGGGTCTCCCAGGTGACGATCCCGCCCTTGACGTAAATTTTCCACGAGCACGAACCGGTGCAGTTCACACCGTGGGTGGAACGCACGATCTTGTCATGCGCCCAGCGATTCCGGTATGCATCTTCCCAGGTGCGGTCTTCCCCTGTTGTCATACCATGCCCATCGGAAAAGGATTCCCTGGGTTGTGAAAAGTACGTCAGTCGATCTAGAAAGTGACTCATGTTTTTACTCCTGTAAATTTTATGGGCTGCGCCAAATCACGGGTTTTTTATTTCAGAATCCTTACGCAAGTAGAACCACCAATTCAGTATCAGACACAAAGCATAGAACACTGCAAATCCGTACATGGCCATTTGCGGAGTGCCGGCCTTGATTTGCTCGCCAATGACCACTGGCGCGGCGAAAGCGCCATAGGCAGCGACCGCCGATGTCCAACCCAGCACCGGGCCGGCCTGCTGGCGGTCGAAGATGATGCCGATGGTGCGGAAGATCGAGCCGTTGCCGATGCCGGTGGCGGCGAAGAGCACGATGAACAGCGCGAGAAAGACGAAGAAATACTGCTCCGGCGTCGCCGACTGGTAGGCCTTCATCATCACGTAGCCCACTGCCACAGCAGCCGCGACCATCGTCGCCGATACCCATTGTGTCACGATCGAGCCGCCGATCTTGTCGGATATCCAACCACCCACCGGGCGGGTCAACGCGCCGACGAAGGGGCCGATCCAGGCGTAGGCGAGCACCGGCAGCGCATTCGGATTCGGATGAGTATGCGTCATCACGCCGCTCGCGTCGGGCACGTGAATGACGTCGAAGATGACCTTCATCGACAGCGGGAGCGCCATCGAGAAGCCGATGAACGAGCCGAAAGTGACGATGTACAGGATCGTCATCGACCAGGTGTGCTTGTTGCGAAAAATCTCGAATTGCTTGGCGACGCCCTCCTTCATCGTGCCGAAGGCGGCGATCTTCATCACCATCACCATCAGAATGATGTCAAGCGGGATCGCGACCCAGACGTTGAGCACCCCCAGGCCAGTCGGCGACGGCAGGTACAACCAAAGCATGAAAATCGACGGCACGAAGGCCAGCGTGTACAGGTAAGTGATCTTCGAGAACGCGACGAGCGGGTTGCCGGTGGCGGGCGAGATCGTCTTCAGGTTGTTCATGCCAAACCAGCACAGGATCGACAGCGGCACCAGTGACAGCACCCAGGCGAAGCCGGAGTTCTGTATCCAGGTCAAGGTCCCGGCCGGTATCTTGCCGAAGATCCAACCGCTTTCCTTGAGCAGAGCCTCGGGTGCACCACCAAGGGCGCCGAAGATGCTCGCCGTCATGACCAGCGGGATCACGATCTGCATCGTCGTCACGCCGAAGTTACCCAAGCCCGCGTTCAGTCCCAGCCCGATGCCCTGCAGTCGCTTCGGGAAGAACCCGCTTATGTTGGACATCGACGAGGCGAAGTTGCCGCCGCCGACGCCGCACCATAGCGCCATCAGCTGAAAGGACCACAACGGCCAGTCCTTGTGCTGCAGCACGATGCCGGTGCCGATGGCCGGCGCCAACAGCATCGCCGTGGTCAGAAAGATGGTGTTGCGCCCGCCGGCCAGGCGAATCAGGAACGACGCGGGGATGCGCATGGTCGCGCCGGCGATACCGGCGATGGCGGTCAGCGTGAACAGTTCGGCCTGGGTGAACGGGAAGCCCAGGTTGAGCATCTGCACGGTGATGATGCCCCACATGCCCCACACCGCGAAGCCGCACAACAGCGCGGGAATCGATATCCACAGGTTGCGGTATGCAATTTTTTTTCCGGTAGATTCCCAGAAATTTTCATCTTCCACATCCCATTGTTTTATATCAGCCATGTTTGTTTTCCTGATTGGTATTACTACTCCAAGGAGCTGCTGTTAGGTTTCTTTCTGCTGTGCTGTATTTGCGTTTATCTTTGTGTTTTGCGCAATGGTTACCGGCCGCACCTCGGTCCAGTACATCCACATCAGCGAGACCCACACTATGGCGAACATCAGCATGAAGGCAGAAGATCGGATGCCGGTCAGATCAACCAGCGCACCGAACATGATAGGCATCAGGAAGCCGCCCATACCGCCCGCCAAGCCAACCACACCTGAGACCACGCCGATATTCCCGGGATAGTCATCAGAAATATATTTGAACACCGAAGCCTTGCCTAACGCGAAAGCGGTGCCCATCGCAAACATGATGATCGTGAAAAGGGTTGGGCCGAGACCGACATGGAATGTCTGCGGGCCGCTCACGGTATGGATGGTGAATTCGGTCTGCGGATAGGACAGGAAGAACAGGCACACCAGCGACACCCATAACACCCACCAGGTCATGGTGTGCGCACCGAATTTGTCGGAGAAATAGCCCCCTATCGCTCGCAGCAAACCTCCCGGAATACTGAATGCAGCAGCAAGAAATGCCGCTGTCTTTAAATCAAAACCGTACTCGGAAACGTAGTACTCGGTCATCCACAAGGCCAACGCTACATAGCCTCCGAACACGATGGAATAATACTGGCTGTAGCGCCACACTTTGGGATCCTTAAGCGCCGCGAGTTGCTCGCGCACGGTGACCGTTTTCCCCACCCTGTGCGTCGGGTCAGAATAGGTGAATGCCCAGAATAGAATTGCAGTGACCAACATCAGGACAGCATAAACTTTGGGCACCATCGCCCAACCGAAAGCCACCACGATACTGGGCGCAATCAGCTTGGTCAGTGCCGCACCGGTATTGCCGGCACCGAAAATACCCATCGCCAGACCTTGCCGTTCCCTGGGGAACCAGCGCGCACAGTAGGCGATACCCACCGTAAACGAGCCGCCAGCAACGCCGACAAACAAGCCTACTACCAGAAACTGCCAAAACTCTGTTGCAAGGGAAATCATCCAGATCGGAATGACGGTCGACAGCATCAGCACGAAGAACACCAGGCGTCCGCCGTATTTGTCGGTCCACATGCCGAGTGGCAGACGGGCCAATGAACCGGTCAATACTGGCATTGCAATCAGGATGCCGAATTCGGTTTCGTTCAGACCAAGGGTATGCTTGATCGGAATGCCGATCACGGCAAACATCATCCAGATCATGAAACACACTGTAAATGACAATGTACTCATGATTACTACTGACCAAGCCTTGTATTGCAGTGTAGTCATAACTATCTCCAAATGCATGAAGATCAAAAATGAAAGCTACCTGACAGAACAATTTGCGTACACCACGGATAATACGCTTATCAGCTGCTCATTTAAAACTGTTCAATTATTTCCGATTATCGTCCATAAGATATATTAATGCTACATGTTTAAACTTCAGCCATATAACGTGACTAACTTGACACGAAATCAAGTAATCAAAACGCAGTAATTATCGGCAGGCCGAATTCCGTTATGTAAAACAGAAAAACAGGCTCTATTTCTGGCTCTTAAAATAAGGTGAGAATATTTGATTTACCCAGGAACTTGGAACGAGGATGTAGCCAAGGGGTTTGTACTTCAGGCAAATATCCAGCTTGCCAAGGATCATTGGGATGCGCTCAATTTCATGCGCCAATATTATTCGGAACATAAGGTAGCACCCGTTGCACGTCATGTAATGCCGTGGATCCTGAATTCGCAACAACGGTCATGCCGGGCCGGAAGCCGGATTTCCATAACCTGTGCATGCAGTTGAACAGGTCAACGTTTTCGATTACACACGCCAGATTCAATGACTGTCTTGCCGGGCTATGTTCATTCAATGCAGGTGCAAACGACGACGACTCCAAATAGTGATTCCTGGTTTATTTGCGATTTTATGACGTAACAGCTGGTAGCAGATTTTTGTCAGGAACAAAATTGCCAATTGCGATGCGCATGCGGACGATCGCCGAATCCCGACTTATCCTGTCGATGAGTTTGTTCACCCAGATATCTTCGCGTGATATGACCTGCAGCGCGGTGCTATCTCCATAACGCTTTTGCATGATGATGGAGCAGCCTTCTGCATACTGGTGTGCAAGCGATTCTGATTCTATGCACGCCATACCGTTATAGCTGGTGAGCCCGATATGCGGACTAATAAACAACTCAATGAATTCATCCGTATGCAGAAATGTGATCGGCATCTTTCCCGGCAACGTCGGTTGGACAACAAAATAAGTAATGCACCGCATCGTATTACCTCCAGACTACGGGGTAGTTCACATCAAGTTTTGTTCGCATTCCACCGTAAACGGCTATGAAAGAAGCGCCGCGTTCATGTAATCTCTCCGCAACAGGTCAGCCAAGGTTGGAACTAGTTACTGGCGCACATTTGCTGTCACTGCATTCGCCGCTCGATGTCGTCTGGCATGATGGTTCCATTAATTCGTTCGACCAATTCTCCGGACGGGGAATACAGGAAACTGGTCGGCGTACCGACCAGACCGCCAAAATCACCCGCGGTATCTTCATTACCAAACACGATGGGATAGGAAATGGATTGCTTGCTGATCACGTCCGTCACTTCCTTGCGGCTCTTGTACATTACTGCCACGCCTATGACCTGTAATTCCTTGTGCGTTTTTTGCAGTGCGGCAAGTTCCGGCATTTCGCGAAGACAGGGTGGGCACCACGGCGCCCAGAAGTTGACCAATACCCATTTTCCTTTCATATCGGACAACGTGAAATGTGTGCCGTTCTTGTCCTTGAGGTTCCATCCTCCAGCCCACGCCGATCCGGCCAAACTCCATGCGGCCAGAAATGCAATGGTCCAAATCAAGTTTGTCGATGAAGTGTGTTTTTTCATGGGGCTCATAAGGGCAAGCACGTTTAACCTAAATCATTCGTATGATTGCTGCACGCCCAGCGTCAATGTATATCTCGGGCTCAACTGCAGAGAGTTGACGTGCTGGTACACGGGTAGCTGTATAAAACCGTAAATGGAGGTTCCGCCGCCTACCCTGACCAGGGCGCCCGGTGCAAGGTACACCAGCGTTCCCCCGGTAGCAGGTCCGCCGGTCAGCGCATCGGGCGACGTGGCTGCACCTCCCGTATCGGGTTTACGATGGATATAGTTAAGTTGCAGCATGGGTGTGAATCGTGCGCCGAAAATTGCGTATCGTATTCCGGTGTTCAGTGAATATACATCGCCGGGTCGATAATCACTCCCGGCAAAATATTTTGTCGCGACTGCGTGCTGCACGGTCCCTTGGCCGAACCAGCCATATTCACTCATCGCTCCGGAAAGGAATCCGCCCAGAATCACATCAGTCGAGCCGGTGCCGATCTGCAGGCTGGGGTCCAACGGCGTCACGCCGTCATTGAAGTTCGCATTGGTGCTGCCGGTAGGCAACTTGATTCCGGCGATGATCCCTGTGGATTTGTCGGCGGAAAATCCGGTGTATCTTCCAATCATGCGCATGTCACCCAGGCTGTTGTCAGACGATGACAGATAACCTGTGCCGCCCCCGAATGTGCCGTGCGTGCGCCGGACCAATGGAAGCATGGTATTCAATCCCCAAGTATCGCTGGTGTAGTTTAGTGATGCCGTGAGCGTCCGGGTGATGGTGTAATCCTCGATCTCCTGGCCGGCTGTCCGGAGCTGACTGATCAATGCCGGTGACGCGGTCCCGGAGCCGTAGCGTTGTTGATTCTGGTTGATGTAGCCATAGGAAAGGTCCACGGTATAGCCGGGTGTGGCGCTGACACCCTGGGTTCCCCAATCCTTTGACAAGGAATCCCCGCAGGCTGCACAGGCGAAAGCGTTCGTTGCATGGAACAACGTGATGAATGCAATAGTAGTACAGATAGTAATAAGTATTCTGGCCATCTGTTGTTGCGAAAATCTTACGATACTGGATGCCAGCATGTGATTAGCTCCAAAATGTTTGATTAGTCAGAACGAGAGGAGGCATCGCCTCCTCTCATGCTTACTTCCGTTACCTTACGATCTCGTTGCCGACCTTGCCCGCTTTCGGATCAGCATCCGGTTTGTTCATCAACACAGTGATCGCGCCGCGTAGCGCTGCACTCATGGTGTGATCCACAATTGCGTTGTTGGTTGGGTGATCCTTGGGTGAGACGATATCGAAGGTGTCCCCTTCGGCAACCGCCACGTTATAGGTTTGAATTCCATGCAAAACGTTTTTTGGATTGCCGCTGATATACACACTATCCCAGATACCTGCGATCGGATGAAATGCGACCGGCATATTGACGTTGGCGTTCACAAAATAGATCCTGACGCGCTCACCCGGTTTGGATTGCAGTACCAGGCTAGCGTCGGGATCATGCACAGGATCGTAATGGAACATCTTGCCATTGATCAGTGAACCCTTCCAGGCGTTGGCGTCATTCAGCATTGCAGTGTAATTATCGGCATCAGGGAAATATTGGCCCTCCACCAATACATATTCACGGTCTGGTTTTGGATAGGCTTTGCTGTAACCACCTTTTGGTTCGACCAGAATTGCGCCGTACATGCCGCGGGCGATATGCTCAACCATCGGGCTTGCGCCACAGTGGTACATGAATAGGCCGGGGTAATTGGCCACGAACTTGAAGTGCTTGGTATCGCCCGGCTTGATCGGCGCAAATTCATTCAGCACATCAACTTGCGCTGCATGGAAATCGATTGCGTGCGAATTCTTGTTGGTGGCCGGGTTGATCAAAGTAAAGTCGACGGTATCTCCCTGGGTTACCCGTATGAATTTTCCGGGTATGGTCCCGTCATATGTCCAGGCGGCGTATTGGGTGCCCTTGTTGTCTATCGTCACTTCCGTTTCCATGGCCGTCATGGTTACCTTGACTGTCTTTGCCAGCACAATCTGTGCTGAAAACAGTCCGGCTATCGCCATCATGGCGATAGTGGTCTTTTGCAATGCTTTCATGTTCTACTCCCTAGGATTTATAAAATTTAAAAGCCAACTGCTTGGTTACTTACTTTTTACTACTCACTACTACTTCCCCCTCCTCCTTGTTAGTGCTGTCTTCACCTCACTATTTATCCTGTGTCTACGCTTTATGATCCGAATTTGCACTTGCACAAAGTTCGCAGATACAGTGCCATGTCATGGATCTCGTCATCGCTCAGGGTATCGCCCCATGGCGGCATCAGCACCGACTTGTTTATGGAAAGCCCACCTTCCTTGATGACCTTGAACAGCGATTCATCGGAACGAGTAGACATCGCCTGAGCATCGGTATGGTCGCGCGGTCCTACCGACATGTCGCGGACGTTGACCCCCTGTCCGTTTCCAAGCATGCCATGGCATTCCACACAATAAGTTTTGTAGTTGTCCGCCGCTTTTTCTCTCGCATAGGCCGGGGCCGCCAGAATTAAGCCGGCCAGCAGCAGAATAATTTTGCTATTTGTCATTGAAGTTCTCCTTGGCAAGCAATTCCAGGTAACGCACCATTTTCTGTATGTTAGCGTCCGACACCTGTTTGTTAGGCATCCATATCTTGGGATCCCAGGCCTGCGGACTGCGGATATAGCTGGCGATATACTCTGGTTGCAAGCGCTTCCCAGCCGTATAGAGTTCCGGGCCGGACAAGCCACCGTAATCCGGCTCGATAAGATGGCAGGCCATACAACCCATGAATTTGTCGAAAGCCATTTCACCCATCTGTTTCGAGATCGTGCCGGGCTCGATCTTCTCCTTGGCAATCAGGTCGTCATGCGGCTTCAGCTTCATCAATTCTGCCGCGACCGCCACCGCATCATCCTTGGACAGGACAACATGCTTCTCAAGTGTCGCAGTATCAATCTCATCATGCTTGGGACCGGGCTTGATGTGATTGCCGTAGAACTCACCAGCCGGCCGTATTCGCTGCGGATTTTGCAGCCAGCTGACCAGCCACTCCTGCCGATACTTGTTACCCGCATAAAACAAGTCAGGCCCTTTTCTGTCCCACAGCGCTTGCAATGTTTGTGGCGCCGGACCTTTAAGGTTGTGGCAGGAAACACAATCTTTTTGCAGTATCGCCGCCCCGTCTGATGCCGAAGCAGTCAGGGGCAGCAGTACAACAGTCAAAGCTACTGCCAATCTGGACAACATCGGATGAAAAATATTTCCCACCTTTATTTCCTTCCACATGATCTATCTCCCTTTATTTTCTTCCACATGATCTCTCTCCTTTTATTTCCTTCCACAAAATTATCTCTCATGGCGGCGTGTTTGCTCGATGGGTTGCCCTGCAAAACCCGGGCTGGTGAATATGCCGTAGCCTTGTTTCATCGACTCGCTATAAAAGAAATTCGGGTCGTAGGTGGCATCCTTGTCTTTCCAGACATACCAGGGTTCTTTTGGTATGCCGTCGTATTCAACGATGGTAATAGCACCACCCGGGTATTTGCCATCGTTGGTTACATGACGATCAATGTGGTCGTGCATAATGAAGCGGCCGGGATTGTTCATCTTGACAATCACATCTTTTCGTTCTCCAGGGCCAACCAGAACGGTATCTGCCCAGTACGGACTGGCCAAGGGCATACCATCCTTTGCTATGACCAGCATGTCATGACCATGAAGATGCATTTCGTGAAATGAACCTCCCGCGCCAATGAATCGAACGCGTACCACATCACCCTTCTTGACGCGAATCGGCTGGGTCATCGGAAACGACTTGCCGTTGATTGACCAATAATTATCGACATCAGAAGGTGTGCCACCCTGGCCGTATTTCCCCGCATTCTGACTCTCCCAACTCGAGAGCATCATGATGACATCCTTGGTGACGGTTTTTTCAATCGGCAACGGGTTCTTCGGATCGACAATCATTGGCCCCCACATGCCACGGATGCCCGCGTGCTCGTTGACATTGACATGGCAGTGGTACCACAGGGTGCCCTGACGATTAGCTTTGAACTTGTAGGTGAAAGTATCCCCCGGCATGATCGGCTCCTGGGTAACGCCGGGTACGCCGTCCATTTTCCAGGTGTTCGTCTGATAGGTTCCGTGCCAGTGAATGGTGTGCGGCAGTGTCGTGTTGTTGGTGACGTGTACAATCAGATCGTCGCCTTGTTTGACATGAATCAACGGGCCTGGCACCTGCCCGTCATAAGCAAAAACCTTGAAATCCAGCCCTGGCGCAACATGCAACATCCTCTCTTCGATCGTCATGTTGAATTCACGCGTCGCCGCCCAGCTTAGTGCCGGGAGCAATGCAATACATACAAGCATCACTCGCGTGACTAGTTTAATCAGCTTCATAATTCCTCCTCCTTTTTTATAGTATACATAAAATACATCTTTTAGCGAAAAAAAAAGCCAAATTTCAAACTATTCAAAATTTTGGTCACATCCATCACACATCCCATCAACTCGACTTCAGTTTCCCAACTCCAGGCACCTTGAATACCTCCCGCAGACCCAGCAAATCTTTGCGATGTGAACCCGCAATTTTAATCAACAGCTTGTTGCCTTCTGGGGTCAAGTGTATCTCGACCTCCCGTTTATCTGCAACCCCCCTCTGCCGGTAGATCAGCCCCAATTTCTCGCAGCGCGAAGCAAGCGAAACGACACCGTGGTGATGCGACTGAAGTCGCTCGGCAAGTTCGCCGATCGTTGCCCACTCCCTCCCCTTGTATCCCTTGACATGAAGCAACAACAGATATTGCAGGTTGGTCACGCCGTCTTTGAGCGTCAATTCCTCACTGAGCCTCAGAAAACACCTCAACCGGTAGCGAAACTCTGACAGCGATTCGATCTCCTTTTTACTTAGAGCGGTACCCGACATCTTCCTGACCTGTAATTGAGCTCGCAACCGCACTTTAATATCACATTGTGATATTGTCAAGTTATGATATATCATATATTTCAGTCGGGCAGATTTCATGCAACTTAAAAAGGAGCCAGCAGCCATGCAAATGCCAAAAACAGATGATGAAGGATACTTGGTCGAACCCCTGGAATGGAATGATGAGATAGCCAAGGATTTCGCCAATCAGGAAAATATCCAGTTAACCGAGGATCATTGGGATGCAATTCGATTCATGCGCCAATATTATGCGGATCATCAAATCGCACCAGATGTGCGCCACGTGATGAAACATCTCGCGAAGAGATTGGGAGCCGAGTCGCGAAATAAAATATTCGAATTATTCCCTTATGGATATGTCAAGCAGACATGCCGGATCGCCGGAATGAAACGACCCAGAGGTTGGAGTACAGGCTGAATCAAGTGTAATTTGCGTGATCTTAAGTGAAGCTTTATTTGAATTTGGTGTCACGTTCTAACACTTAATATTCACTAGATACTTTTCGATAATTTGGGAATGGATCATGAACGCTGAATTCACACCGGATTGGGATCCGGACTCCGGGGAAGTCTGTCGTGATCAGCGCGCGGCTTACGACAAAATGCGTGATCATTGTCCTGTCGCCTATAGCAAGTCCATGCAGTGGACACTGTTCCGGCATGAAGACATTTCACGGGTTCTCAACGACCACGAAACATTCAGTAGTGTGGTGTCCCAGCACCTGTCCGTACCAAATGGAATGGATCCGCCAGAGCATACGAACTACCGCCGTCTCATCGAACCGTACTTCTCACAGGAGCGGATAACCGCCTTCGAACCAGCTTGTCGGGAAATTGCGGCGGATTTGGTGCAGGATGTACTCGGGCTTCGGCAGGTAGAAATGATGGCCGAATTTGCCCTTCCCTTCGCGGTACGTGTTCAATGTTCCTTTCTCGGTTGGCCACCGGAATTGCACGAACCTTTGATAAACTGGATTTCAAAAAATCAGGCTGCAACCTACTCTCAGAATCGAAAAACTATGCTCGAGGTGGCGCTCGAGTTTGAGTCCTTCATCAACAAAATGCTGGAAATTCGTATTCAGAGCGGTGCTAAACCTGAATCCGATGTGACCGCCTCACTAATGCATGAAAAAGTTAATGCTCTTTCGTTGAACAAAGCGGAAATTGCCAGCATTTTGAGAAACTGGACCGCGGGAGAAATTGGCACCATCTCAGCAGCTGTCGGCATCTTGGCCCAATATCTCGCACTGCATGGAACAATACAGCAGAAATTACGTACCCAGCCGGAACTATTGCCGACGGCAATCGATGAAATCCTCAGAATTCACGGCCCATTGGTGGCAAATCGGCGCAGAGCATTACGACCGGTTGAAATCGGAGAGCGGAAGATAAATGCCGGAGAGCGCATCTACCTAAACTGGATATCTGGAAATCGGGATGGCCACATATTTGAGGAGCCTGACACCTTCAGACTGGACCGCGATGTCACCAAGAACCTTCTGTATGGTGCCGGAATCCACGTATGTCCAGGCGCTCCACTGGCCCGAATGGAATTAAAAATAATCATGGATTCACTGCTTCAGGCGACTAACAGAATTCAGCTTGTACAGGGCAAGCCGCCGACCAACGCCATATATCCTTCAAGCGGCTTTGCCACCCTGCCACTGGAAATCTCATGAACACCAGCACAAAAGCGACCAACTGTTGAAATGTTCACTGCATAAGTTCTGACACAGGTATTGTCAGTTACCGCCGGATGTTCATTACAAGTTCCATTTGAATAGGTCATGCACCTAACCTGCACTGTATTTTAGTAGCGCTTGCAATTTTATTGCACTCCATTTAGGATAGTAACTGATTACTTACTAACGAGTCTATTATGTCTGGAAAAAAAGTTGGTTTGTTTGTTTCGGGTTTGCTGATTATCGCAATCTTCATTTGGGTGGTTACAACACAAGGACCGCTGGCGCGGGTCAAAGTCACGACTGAAAAAATCCAAACTGGAAGTTTTTCAAATGCAGTGTTCGGAATTGGAACACTTGAGGCCAGATACAGCTACAACCTGGCACCGACCATGACCGGTCGTTTAAAAAAGGTGTTTGTTGATCAGGGTGACAAGGTTGTTGCCGGACAGGTTCTGGCTGAGATGGATACGGTCGATCTTGAAGAGAAATTGATTGGCTCCAGGCACATGGTTGAAAAATCAGACAATGCGATACAAGTAGCGGAAGCGCAGTTGGTTGAAGCCAATGGCCGGAAAAAACTGTCAGCAGCCATTCTTGTTCGTTATGAGGAATTACGCAAAGGCGGTTTCGTCAGCCAGGAGATGTACGAGCTTAAGCAATATGAATCGAATTCAGCCATCGCAGCCGTAGAGGTAGCCAATGCCGCTCTTGCTGCCGCCCGACAGGATAGTGCACGGGCGCGGGCAGATGTCGGAGGAATGGTTAAATTACGCGAGCAAACCCGGCTGGTCAGCCCGGTTAATGGCGTGGTTGTGGCGAGGCTGTTCGAACCGGGTGCAACAGTTGCTTCCGGGCAAACGGTGTTGCAGGTAACCAATCCAGAAAGCATGTGGGTGAAAGCACGCATAGACCAGAAGCAAGCAGGTAGGGTCGATATCGGGCAATCCGCAGAATTGATACTAAGGTCGCAACCCAATTCACCGCTGGCTGGAGTAGTTGAGCGGGTGGAAATGATCAGCGATCCGGTAACAGAAGAGCGAATCGTTGATGTTGCGTTTCAGACTGCGCATTCTGTCGGCAGTATTGGAGAAACTGTTGAAGTCACCATCAAACTGCCGACCATGGATAAAGTTCATTCTGTACCGAGTGCATCGGTCAAGCGTATCGATCAGCGCGATGGTGTATGGATATTGAAGGATGGTCAGGTACAGTTCAAACCTGTCAGGACAGGGATTGCGACACTGGATGGTCGGACGCAAATCCTTGATGGGCTGGGTGACGACGATCAGATCGTCGTTTATAGCCAGCAACCCTTGCAGGCCGGTTTAAAAGTAAAAGTTGTGCCTGAACTCGTTCGGAGCAGCCAATGATCAACCTGGCAGGCCGGGATATTCTGCACGGCTGGGGGAAGTTCGTATTCACCGGGCTGGGCCTCGGCCTGCTGATCGGTGTGACATTGACCATGGCGGGTGTGTACCGCGGCATGGTCGATGATGCGCGTGTCTTGATCGAGAACACGGGAGCCGATCTGTGGGTTGTGCAGCAGGACACACTGGGGCCTTATGCCGAACCGTCCAGTGTGCGTGACGATGTGGTTAAGGATTTGCTGGGACTCCCCGGTATACAAGAGGCAGGCAATGTGACTTACCTGACCATGCAAATCCAGCAGCGTGGCAAGGATGTGCGTGTGATGCTGGTGGGCTTTGAGCCGGGCAAGCCGGGAGAGCCGGCCTACCTCATTGCAGGGCGTCCTATCACTCGTTCTCACTATGAAGCACTGGCCGATATTAAAACCGGACTCTCTCTGAATGACAAGATCAGCATTAGGCGACATGAATATACAGTAGTCGGTTTAACGCGCCGCATGGTTTCATCGAGCGGCGATCCGATGGTGTTTATCCCGCTCAAGGATGCGCAGGAAGTTCAATTCCTCAAGGACAATGATGCCCTCCATAATGAGCGAGCCCGCACAGCCGCCAATCCGGCATTCAACCGGCCGGGCACGCCCGGATTGCTTGAAGCCATACAAGACAGCCAGACATCAAGTCATTTTGTAAATGCTGTACTGGTGCGCATCGCTTCAACGGCAGATGAACAGCAAGTAGCCAAGCAGATCAGGCGCTGGAAACATTTGCAGGCATATACCAAGGCGCAGATGGACGAAATTCTTGTGGCACGTCTGATCGCAACCTCTTCAAAACAGATATTCATGTTCCTGGTCATCCTTGCCATTGTCAGTGCTGCCATCGTCGCTTTTATCATTTACACCATGACGCTAAACAAGATGCGTGAAATTGCCGTACTCAAGCTGATTGGCGCGACCAACCGCACGATAGGCGGAATGATCCTGCAACAGGCATTGGGCCTTGGTGTGATCGGGTTTATGGTGGGCAAACTGTCCGCCACCTTGTGGGCACCGCTGTTCCCGAAATATGTGCTGTTGCTGCCGGGAGATGCCGTCACCGGATTCATGCTAGTCATGCTGATGTGTATCCTGTCCAGTACGTTCGCTATCCGTGCTGCGCTGCTCGTTGATCCGGCGACAGCGATTGGAGGTTAACCCGTGAACGATCCCGCCATTCATATCGAGAACCTGAAAAAGCGCTACGGAGAAGGAGATACCGCAGTCGATGCGCTCAAAGGGGTAGATATGACCATCTGGCCCGGAGAAGTGGTCGGCTTGGTCGGACCCAGCGGTTCCGGAAAAAGCACTTTGCTCAAATGCCTGGGTGCTGTCATCGAACCTACTGGGGGGAAAATGACACTGGGAAGCCAGGTCATTTTCGAGGACAAATGGATGATCGATGACTTGCGCACACTCAGACGAGACCGCATCGGTTTTGTGTTCCAGGCACCATACCTGATTCCGTTCCTGGATGTGACTGATAACGTGGCTCTGCTACCGATGCTGGCAGGCGTTTCAAATGCCAAGTCACGCAGTCGTGCACAGGAATTGCTCAATGCGCTGGATGTAGGACATCGTGCAAAGGCCGGCGTATCCCAACTTTCAGGAGGTGAGCAACAGCGCGTTTCGATTGCTCGCGCACTGGCCAACCATCCCCCGATCATACTCGCCGATGAACCGACCGCACCGCTAGACAGCGAGCGGGCACTGAGCGTGGTGCGCATACTGAACCAGATGGCGGAGCAATATCAGACAGCCATCATCGTCGTCACGCACGATGAAAAGATCATTCCGACCTTCAAGCGTATTTATCATATTCGAGATGGCCGCACCTATGAGGAAGCAGGGGAAGGCAGAAATGCTTAACGGGATTAATTTTGGAGGACAGTTATGAATCAAGAAGTCATCAAACGTCGATTATCTACAGAAGAAAGACAAAGCGAGATTATTCGTGTTGCAGTTAATCTGGCTGCGGAAAAAGGCATAGACAGCGTAACAACGCAGGATATGGCTGATGCAATGAAAGTCACTCAAGGGGCCATTTTCAAGCATTTCGCAACCAAGGATGAAATCTGGTATTCCGTCATACACTGGATTCGCGGGCAACTTATGCCGGTATTGGAAAAGGCTGCTTACGGAGCCCCTGACCCAATCATGGCAATAGAGCAGATGTTCCATGCACACATCGCTTTCATCAGCAAGCATCCGGCAATTCCGCGTTTGCTATTCTCAGGAATGTTACACAAGAAAAACATCAAGCTTCGTGACCTGATCCGGGAAATTATCTCAGGATATGAAAGCAGGATTGCAGGCTTGCTCGATGATGCGAAGGAACTGTCTTTGGTATCGCATGATCTTGATAGCAAAAGTGCCGCAGTGCTCTACATCGGCATGATACAGGGACTCTTCATTCAGGTTTCAATTTTTGGTGGCAAGAGCTCGCTGCTGGATGAGGCAAAAAAAACATTTCCGATATATCTGCGTGGCATCAGAAAACGCAATGAGAATGAATAAATATTATTCGACTTCAAGAAAGGTATGAAATTGAAAATTTATCCCGTAATGACCGCAACCGTTATCGCTCTCATCATGACTAATGCGCAAGCTGAAGAGCCGCTAGAGTTGCGAAAAGTCATGAAAGGGTTGGGGAAAAACATGCAAATTGTGACCGATGGAATTTCCCGTGAAGATTGGGCATTGGTTGAAAGTACATCACACCTGATTGCGGAGCATCCCCAACCGCCATTGGCCGAAAGAGTACGCATCATGAGTTTCATGGGAACCAACATGGGGAAGTTCAAGGGATTCGACGGTCAAACACATGAATCAGCAAATGAGATGGTCATGGCAGCCCGAGAAAAGAACGGGCAGAAGGTGATTTCGATATTCCAGAAATTGCAGTCATCCTGCCTGGCCTGCCATCAAGCATTCCGGTCTGCATTTGTGGAGAACTTCTATGGAATATCTGCAAAATAAGGCCGGCAGATAATCAATTGAGAATTGAAAAGGATAAATCATGAAAAATTGCAAATTGAGCTGGGGTTTGGTTGTTGTACTACTGATCATTGTCGCCATGTTCGGATATAAATTTACTGTGGGTAATGTGCAGCCATCCGATGATGGTCGCCAGGCCGTGTTGCTTAGCAAGGATGAGCGCAATGCATTGTTGCTTGAAATGCGGGTATGGCTGCAAAGCTCTCAAGAGATATTGGCTGCTGCAGCCATAAAAGATTTTGGTGCGGTAATTGTAGCGGCAAAAAAATCGGGAATGTCTGCAGAAGCTGGGACACCGGGTTCGTTATTTAGAAAACTTCCCGTGGAAATGAAAGCGCTCGGTTTTGATACACGCAAGAAATTCGACAACATCGCCGCTGATGCAGAGAAGTCCAAAGACAGCAATCAAATCATCACAAAGTTAAGTGTGGCAATGAATAACTGTATCGGCTGTCATGCAACATACCGCTTTGTCGAAACGGCGCAATAGGGAAAAACCGGGTGAATCGCGCACTCAACAGAGTTGTATTTCTATTGAAAATTTATCAATACAATATGTCCAATAAATTAAATTTGAAAATATGGATATGTGCTTTGCTGATTGCACTGGGTATATCCAGTGCGGCTAGTGCTGCCGACCTGCTGGAAACTTTCCGCGCCGCGCAGGCCAACGACCCGGTGTTCGCTGCCGCACTTGCTGCGCGCAATGCCGGCCTTGAAAAGCTGCCGCAGGGCCGCTCCACACTAATGCCATCGATCAATCTGACCGCTAACACCACCTTCAACGACCAAACCACGCAGTACCAGGGCGGACCTTTTGCGGCCGCGAACGGTAATTATCGCTACAACAGCAATGGCTATGGCGTGACCCTGGTGCAGCCGTTGTTCCGCCAGCAAAACTGGCTGGCTTATACCGAATCCGAATTGCAAGTTGTGCAAGCCAAGGCGCAATTCAGGATCGCTGAACAGGATCTGGTGCTGCGCGTCGCACAAGCTTATTTCGACGTGCTGAACGCGCAGGACGGCGTGCAACTTGCCGAAGCGCAAAAGGCCGCCATCTCCGAACAACTGGAACAGGCAAAACGCAACTTCGACGTGGGCAGCGCGACGATCACCGACACCCTTGAGGCTCAGGCACGTTTCGACCTGACCAGTGCACAGCAGATCGCGGTGCAGAATGACCTGGAGATCAAGCGTCGTGCATTGCAGCAACTGATCGATACGATGCCGCAAGACCTCAAACCCCTGGGCAAGGATTTCAAACCGCAGGCCCCGCAGCCTGCCAACATGGAAAAATGGGCGGGCCAGGCGCAACTGAACAGCCCGCAACTCGTCATCGCAAGGGCCACCGCCGAGCTGGCTGAAAAGGAAGTGGAGCGCAATCGCGGAGGACATTATCCGACACTGGACCTGGTGGCGAATTACACCAAGAACAATACCGGTGGCGGCGGGTTCGGAGCCAACGACAGCACCAACAAGAGCATCGGCGTGCAGTTCAACATGCCACTGTTCCAGGGCGGGGTAGTCAATTCCAGATGGCGCGAGGCGGAAGCAAACCGCGAGCGCAGCAGGCAGGAATTGGAAAACACCCGGCGCATCGTCGCAACCCAGACCCGCCAAGCCTATCTCGGCGTGGTCAGTGGCATGGCCCAGGTCCATGCACTGCAACAAGCCATTGCTTCCAGTGAAAGCGTGCTGCAAGCCAGTAAGCTTGGACAGGGGGTTGGCGTGCGCACCAACCTTGACGTGCTGAACGCACAGCAACAACTCTACGCAACCCGTCGCGACCTCTACCAGTCGCAGTACAACTACCTGATGAGCCAGTTGCGCCTAAAAGCGGCAGCCGGAAGTTTAACTGAAGAAGAAATAAGCAATGTAAACCATGCACTATATTAGACAGAATCATCTTGGGGTCTCCGCATAACTGATGCATGAACGATAAATTCAAATTTTATGAAATTTCACCTGAAGCTACTGATATGCAACGCCATGCTTCTCCCTTTAGTAGCCATGGCAGCTCCGGGGTGGATCATATCCACTTCCAGCGAATCGGTGCACGGCGGGGAAATGTTAAAGCTGGAAATTGTCCAACCTGACAAATCCACGCCCTGGCCTGGATCGTTCAGATTGAAAATCATTTCTGATAAGGCAACGGAAACGGTCAATTGCTATCCTGATAAGGACGTTTCAGAAAA
The DNA here is from genome assembly GCA_039923775.1 of Gallionella sp. GTDB lineage: Bacteria > Pseudomonadota > Gammaproteobacteria > Burkholderiales > Gallionellaceae > Gallionella. Next base: position 31,796 of record JBDTCC010000105.1, read on the forward strand.
TAGTGTCAGACGTGTGTACATCGCCGATCTGCCGCGACAAAATCATGGGCTCTTGAAAATCGAACTGGCGGACATGCCATCCAACCGCTTATTGATAAATGTTGCAGGACCTGTTGATCCATCCGTTTCGACGATGGCAAGCCCTGTGGAGCCCTCGCAAAGGCTGGAGCCGATGCCAGAGAATGAAGCTGCACTTTCTATTTCGGAGCCGATCTATTTTGTAATCGGACTACGGAAAGGACTCAACGCGCGATTCCAGTTCAGCTTCAAATATCGCATTTTCGATCCTGAGTCGGCACCAGTTCAGTGGCTGCCGGCACTGGGCAAGCTGCACTTTGGCTATACCCAAACCACCCTTTGGGATCTACACTCGAACTCGAAGCCATTCTATGACACAAGTTACCGGCCAACCCTGTTCTGGCAATCCAAATTGGATGAACGTGCAACCAATCCCGCCTACATTCGCAGCGGGTACGAGCATGAGTCCAATGGCAAGGAAGGCACCAGTTCACGTAGCATCGATATATTCTATGTCCAGCCGGTGTTACGAAAGGATTTTACCGATGACGACTCCTTGTTTTTTGCACCGCGATTCTATGGATATCTCGACCGGAAGGATAATCCGGATATCGCAAGATATCGAGGATATGTTGATTGGATAGTCCGCTATGGGGATGAGCGGAGTTGGGTGTTGTTGAGTCGAATACGTGCAGGCACAGCTGGATATGCGGGCGCAGCATTCGACTTGTCTGTACCTCTCCGAAAACCGTTGTTTTCCAGAACAGGTGGTTTCTTGTACTTCCAATTGTTCAGCGGGTATGGTGAAAGTCTGCTTGATTACAACATCAAGAGTCCACCCCAACTGCGCATCGGGTTCTCAATCGTTCGTTAAAATTACATAGTAACAAGCGAGATTTGACAATTGAAAATATTTATCCGGAATTTTATTCTTCACTGCCAGATTAGAATTGGTTGCCGGCCTTATAGATACTAGTTTTGATGCCCGCTTCCCTGAGAAAACCAGAAATCACAAGGTGTCAACTTTTGGTTCCGTAATAGCCAAAGAGGGAAATATCATAACAATATTTTTACCTTCTCAAGCGGTGAGATTTCAGGACTTTTGAACGTAAAGTACCCTGCTTTTAGTGATGCTGCCGCCACGGGTGGTTACCAAAAAGTGGTAAAACATTTTCCGGATGTGCGTAATCTTAACCACCTTTCTCGATACGGCCAGGATGCTCAACTCCATATCAATAAGTTTTTTGATTGATTGCAAGTATCTGATCCAAACTTGCATTTTTAAATGGTCAGAAAAAAATTTGGTGGTTGAAAAGCGGAGAGGATTCTTTGTCAGTATGGGCTGCATTCTCGTTAATGCTCTTTGGGATCGACTCGCGGCTGCACAAGAAACGGGATATACCGCCATGCGAGCAGCGCAAAACAGATAAACCAGCTCGACGCCGAGAGGTATATCCACAAGGCATATCCGGCGGGAAGCAACAGCGGTGCGATGGTGCGCCACACGAAGGCCAGCATCATGACCCACAGGGCGAGTTTGTCGAACAAATCAAACGCCACTTTTCTGCCGGTGTGTCCCTTCGATATTCTGATTATCATGGCAGGAATGATCAGACCCATCACACCGAAGGTGAAGACATGGATGGACACCGATACCGGCCATTCCGGATGGACGGTCTGCCTGAAAAATTCAATCAGCAGTTGCGCGACCAGAGCGAGATAGCCCAAATACATGATGCCGATGTCCAGCCGCCGCATGGCCAGTTGAGGCTTCCAGAAAATAAAGCGGACTGTCATTAGTAGCACGAGCAGCAGGGCGACCCAACCCGACAGCTGTGGTGGCATCATGCTTTCGAACACCAGAAGCAGCCCGAGAATCTTGATTGCATTGTTCAGCACGGGATTGAGCAGGATTTCAATCTGAAACGCTGCCTTCATGAATTGGTACAGCGTCCGCTCCAACATCACCAGAAAGGCCACGCGAAACAGACCCACTGCCATGCTCCAGCCGATCTGGTAGTAATCGGCACTGAGCATCAGGTTCTTGGACAAAAGAAAAGTCGGAAGAATCAGCAACAAGAAGTAGTTGTCACGGTAGGAGTCGCCCTTGCTGTTGCGTACCAGCGTCCACATCAACATGGCAATGATCGCTGCCATGAACAGGTTGCTGGAGATTCTGAACAGCAGTGGTGGCCAAACTCCCTGGAACCACATTCCGGTCCGATCGAACAGCCATGCCGCCGTCAAAAACATCAGCGCGTAACCGTAGTAGCCGCGAACCTTTACCCAGTTCTTGGTTGCGGTCAGCAGGAATCCGCCCAGAACCGCCCAACCAAAGCCAAAGAACATTTCATGCGCATGCCACTGCACCATGGAAAAAGTGGTTTTCGGTGCGGCGATAACGCCTGCGTGCATCAACGCCCACAAAACCGGCAGGCTCAGTCCGGATAAGATTGCCAATGAAAAGAACGGTCTGAATCCAACCAGCCAGAGTGGATGAACATGCAGGTAAATCTTGTAATCCATGAGCCTGGCTTTCACTCTCGCTACAACAGGCCTTCGAGCACCGGAAAAAGCTCACGCTCTTCGAATCGGACATGCGCCGACAGGCATTTCCCGAAATCCTCCAAAGCCCCTACATCATTCTGTCGCAGCGCATTGATCAGCCCGCGCAAATATTGATGGTCTGCCAGGGTGCGCTCGGCCAGCGGTTGTGTTTCTTTGCTGCGTAGTAACGGCAAAAACGATAACTCCTCAGTCTGGAAGTGCGGCTCAAGTTCCTCCGCGAATGCTCGGGTCACACGCTCGCAGGTTTGGCTCATCAATATCTCATCATTTGATTTTGCTGCTCGTTCGCAGGCTTTTGCAAGCGCAAGGGCGGTGTGGTGTTCTCGCGACAAAGGCTGCAGGGCTGGGTTTCGTTTCATGTTGACACTATTGGCAGGGCGCTATGATAAAGACTTCCGGATCATCGCCATGTTCCAGCAGGATGCAACGCACACGTGCTTGCCACAGCTGCCGAAATTCTGCGAACTCTACTGCGCTTGCAGTATTGTTGATACAACTTGTCATAAGGGCAGGCAGGCGCGGTGAAGCCGGAACCCGCTGCAGGTTCACCACCACCTTTGCGGACTGGTTGGTATCGAGCCGGGTAAAACGCATTTCTTCTTCCATTTCCACCGCAAAGAATAACCGCTTCCGCCTATCGAAGCGTCCACCAACACCCTTAAAACCATTGTCGGACATTGCACCGGTCAGCATGCTCGCGACATTCGCGATGACGCCTGTGACACCGCTTGTACTGCCCTGATTAAACTCCACACGAATATCGCCACGTACCGGTGTTGCGCCTGGATAGAGGAATGCGAGTGCCCTGTAGGTAGACCAATAGGCCGAAGCAACCGTCGGGCAGGAATGACCGGCCAGCCGTACCGCGTCAAAATAGCCATATTGAAGAATCCCGTTATCCGTTGCGCCCAGAAATTCTGCCAGGGGGTCATACAGGCTGATTTGCGGCACTGCATCAAAAAAGGGAGGATGGTTCATATCTGCAATCCTTTATTGTCTATGAATGCGGCAATGCCGTGCAGTAGCCCGACAGTTGAATGAACGACCACGGGAGACATTGGCTTTTGAAACACCTGCAGCAAAGTTTAGCGTCAGTATTGTATCGATCGGTTCAGCTGGCAATTCACTTATGCCGGTCTACTTGCGCAACAGCGACCACTCAGAAATAACTCCGGATATCTGAGGGATACGTAAGCATTACCCGTTAGTTTATACAAAATTTTGAATATTAGTCAGAACACCGTTTTAACTGCCAAACATATTGTGATTTGTGTGGTAACTAACAGAGACGAACCAAGTCATGTCAAATCAAGCTGCGATTA
>JBDTCC010000106.1:0-8547 GCA_039923775.1 Gallionella sp.
CCGACCAGGTCGAACATGAAGCGCTCGAAGTTGCTCGCCTTGGAGATGTCCATGGACGGACTGCTGGTCTCGTAAGTGTGCCGGTTATCGCGCGGACGATATTCGCCGGTGCGGAAAAATTCATCCAGCACGTCGTTCTCATTGGTGGCAAGGATCAGCTGACCGATCGGCAGGCCCATCATGCGCGCAATATGTCCGGCGCAGATGTTGCCAAAATTCCCGGAGGGCACCGAGAACGCGACCTGCTCGTCATTAGAATTCGTTGCGGCAAAGTAACCCTTGAAGTAGTAAACGATCTGTGCCGACACTCGTCCCCAGTTGATCGAATTGACCGTGCCGATCTTGTGCTTCGCCTTGAAGGCGTGATCGTTGGACACTGCCTTGACCATGTCCTGCGCGTCGTCGAACATGCCGTTGATCGTGATGTTGAAGATGTTCGGGTCCTGCAGCGAATACATCTGCGCGCGCTGGAAGCCTGACATCTTGCCTTCCGGCGACAACATGAACACGCGGATACCGCGCTTGCCGCGCATCGCGTATTCGGCGGCGGAGCCGGTATCGCCCGATGTTGCACCGAGGATGTTCAATTCCTCATGCTGTTTTGCCAGCGCATGCTCGAACAGGTTGCCCAGCAATTGCATCGCCATGTCCTTGAACGCCAGCGTCGGGCCGTTGGACAACTCGAGGATATGCACACCCGGTTCCAGCGTGCGCAGCGGCGTGATCTGTGAAAAATCGGAATCGGCACGGCCATTGCTGTACACAGCGGCGGTGTAGGTCCTGGCGATGATGGCTTTCAGGTCATCCGCCGGAATGTCCGTGGCAAACTTGGATAACACCTCGAATGCAAGGTCGGCATACGACAGACTGCGCCACGCATCCAGCTCGGTACGGGTCACCCGGGGATATTGTTCCGGCAAATACAACCCGCCATCGGGAGCCAGGCCGCCCAACAGGATTTCGGTAAATGTTTTTGCGGGCGCATTGCCGCGGGTGGAGACATATTTCATTTGCAGTGTTACCTCATCGCTCCCCTCTCGCAAGCGTGAGAGGCCAGTTTATTTACTTGCCCAGTTCTTCCAGCCGCAACGTGGTCACTTTCCCCGCCAGCACTGTCAGGGCTTCCATCTTCCTGATTGCCGCGTTGATGCGCTTCTCGCGGGTCAAATGGGTGAGCATGACCAGGTCGGTCTGGACCTCCCCTTCGCCCGACTCTTTCTGGATCAGCGCATCGATCGATATCTGTTCGGCGGCGAGGATGCGCGTAATCTCCGCCAGCGCGCCAAGTTTGTCCTGAACGCGCATACGCAGGTAATAGCTGGTCTGCACTTCATCCATCGGCAATATCTTCAGGTCGGACATCGCGTTCGGCTGGAACGCCAGATGCGGCACGCGATTCCCCGGATCAGCAGTGTGCATGCGCGTCACGTCCACCAGATCGGCGATCACCGCGCTGGCAGTCGGTTCCGCCCCTGCGCCCTGCCCGTAATACAGCGTTGCACCGACCGCATCACCCTGCACCACCACCGCGTTCATCGCACCCTCGACGTTCGCGATCAAACGCCTGGTCGGGATCAGCGTGGGATGCACACGCAGTTCAACCCCCTCCGGTGTGCGTTTGGTAATGCCCAGCAATTTGATGCGGTAGCCGAGTTGTTCGGCATACTTGATGTCGATCGCGTCCAGCTTGGAGATGCCCTCGATGTAAGCCTTGTCGAACTGCATCGGGATACCGAACGCCAGCGAAGCAAGGATAGTGATCTTGTGCGCGGCATCAACACCCTCAATATCGAAGGTTGGGTCAGCCTCGGCATAACCCAGCTGCTGCGCATCTTTGAGCGCGGCATCGAAGCTCAGGCCCTTGTCGCGCATCTCGCTAAGAATAAAATTGGTGGTGCCATTGATGATGCCGGCGATCCACTCGATACGATTGGCGGTCAGCCCCTCGCGCACCGCCTTGACGATAGGTATGCCGCCCGCCACGGCGGCCTCGAACGCAACCATCACGCCCTTGTCCTGTGCCGCCTTGAATATCTCGTTGCCGTGCTTTGCCAGCAGTGCCTTGTTGGCGGTAACGACATGCTTGCCGTTTTCGATCGCTTTCATCACCAGCTCTTTCGCCACGCCGGTGCCGCCGATCAGTTCGATGACGATGTCGACTTCCGGGTCGGTCACCACCGAGAACGCATCGTCGGTGATCCGGCTTGCGCCACCGGTTACCTTTTTCGCCAGCTCCACATTCTTGTCCGCCACCACGGTGATGCGGATCGGGCGACCGGCACGACGCGTGATCTCTTCCTCGTTGCGCTTCAGTACGGTAAAGGTGCCGCCGCCGACCGTGCCGATACCGAGTAGGCCTACATTGATTGGTTTCATTATTTTTTCCGTTCATCCAAAATATTCGGTAGGAGCGCAACTTGTTGCGCGATTTAATCGCCCGATGAATCGGGCTCCTACAATATGCTATTTGTCAGTTCCATGCTTCTTCCGGTAATGCTCAAGGAACCGCGCGATACGTCCCATCGCCTCGGTCAGATCATCCGCATTCGGCAGGAATACGATGCGGACGTGATCGGGGTGTATCCAGTTGAAGCCGGTCCCCTGCACCACCAGCACCTTCTCGGCTTCCAGCAGTTCCAATATGAATTTCTGGTCATCCTTGATTGGGTAGATCTTGGGGTCGAAACGCGGAAACAGATACAGTGCGGCTTTGGGCTTGACGCAGGTCACGCCGGGAATCTCGGTGAGCAACTTGTAGGCGAGATCTCGCTGCTTGCACAGGCGCCCGCCGGGTGCGACCAGGTCGTTGATGCTCTGGTATCCGCCCAGCGCGGTCTGGATCGCGAACTGGCCCGGCACATTGGAGCACAGCCGCATCGAGGCCAGTATCGTCAGACCGTTGATGTAATCCTGCGCGTGTTTCTTCTCGCCCGATACCACCATCCAGCCGACGCGGTATCCGCAGGCGCGATAATTTTTCGACAGGCCATTCAGTGTCACGAACAACACGTCGTCGGCCAGTGAAGCGATCGTAGTGTGCGTTGCGCCGTCATACACCATCTTGTCGTAGATTTCGTCGGCAAAAATGATCAAGCCGTGTTCGCGCGCGATCTGTATCACCTCACGCAGCAACTCGTCAGAGTAAAGCGCGCCGGTCGGATTGTTCGGATTGATGATAACGATAGCGCGCGTGTTCTTGGTGATCTTGCTGCGCATGTCGGCCAGGTCCGGCATCCAGTCGCTCTGTTCATCACACACATAATGGCGCGGTGTGCCGCCGGCCAGCGTGACCGACGCAGTCCACAACGGATAATCCGGTGTCGGAATCAACACCTCATCACCGGTGTTGAGCAAGCCCTGCATCGCCATCACGATCAGTTCCGATGCACCATTGCCGATATAGATGTCATCCAGCCCCACGCCCGTGATCTTCTTCGCCTGGCAGTAATGCATGATCGCCTTGCGCGCCGCAAACATGCCTTTGGAATCGGAATAGCCGGACGAACTCGGCAGGTTCAGGATCACGTCCTGCTGGATTTCATCCGGCGCTTCAAAACCGAACGGCGCAAGATTGCCGATGTTCAACTTGATGATGCGCTGGCCGTCTTCTTCCATCTGCTTGGCGCGTTCCATCACCGGGCCGCGGATGTCGTAGCACACGTTGGAAAGTTTGGTCGACTTTAAAATTGGTTTCACTTTATATTTACTCGATTCTAAAATTCATTTAATCAGCTAAATCAATAACGCGTGCTCAATCTGACACAGCACGAAAAGACACCGCGCAAAAGCGGGCGATTTTACCTGTCCGGCAGCGCAGCAGCAAATCATGCCTCCCGGGGGATCGGACAACAGGCGTCGTGCAAGCCGTCACTGTATCCCGCCCGCTTTTACGATACGTAGGGTTTCGAGCGGTTCACGGCCTTTCGCCAAACGCAACAATCTGGGGAACGTGCCGGTCTTGTGCACGGCCCAGTGCCCCTCGGCTATCTCGTCAACCTGCCCCAATCGCGCCTTCAACTGTGCATACTGTTCGGCCCTGAACACCAGCACATAACGGCTTCCCGGCGCGGGCAGCTGCGCCGCATCGTCCGCATCAACAATTGTGGCGCGGCTGTATAACGATAATTCCCTTGCCACCATGGGCATCTGATAGATATAGACCGACAGCCCGGATTTATCCGCAAGTCGCGCGTTCACATTGTGCGCGACGCCATAGGAGGTGAAAGTCAGCGCGGTCATCGCAACCAGAAACCCGTACAGGATATTGATGCCGATCACCGGGTAGACCAGTACAGGGAACAACCCCGCCTGCGGCCTCTTCACCAGCGCGTATACCAGCAACCCGCCCGACATCACCAGTACCGGAACCATCAGTATGGCTTTGCCGACATACACACTCAGACCGCCGGCCAGCGCGAGCAACAACAATGTTATTACCCATTGCGCAATGAGCAGCTTACGGTGACCGTGGGGGCGCGCCAGATACTCTGCCAGGTAATGGCCGCAGAGGATGGCCGCAAACGGGAAGATGACCACCGTGTAATACTCGAACTGGAACGCGGTCGCGCTGAAGATCAGGAACGGGATGAAGAACGCAGCGCACAGATAGACGAAGCCTGCGCGCGCGCCGGCGCCGCGCGAAGCAAAATGGCGGATGCCGGAATAAATCGCCGCCACGAATACCGCCACCCATGGCAGGAATGTCCACAGGAATGCGTTCACGAAATACAGCGGATTCCCGTTGTGGTTCTGAATCGGGCCGGTGTTGAAGAAACGCCCGAACTGGCTGTCCCACAAAAAGAAGCGTATGCCCGAAACATGCGTATGTCCGAATACCACTTTTTCCGGATGCGCATCGAATTGCAGGTACAGCGCGACGATTTCGGGTGCGGTGAACAGCAGCGTCAGCGCCAGCGCGAACAGCCATTTCGCGCTCAAAAGCTTGCGCCACTGCCCAAGGTACAGCCACATGCACACCATGCCGCCGGTGATCACGATCAGCGTGAACACACCCTTGGTCATCACCGCCATTGCGCTGAATAGCGCACCGAGCAGCAGGTATTTGATTCTCGGAGCGGCGTCGAAACGCAGCCAGTAATAACAGGCCGCCATGATGAAAGCGGTCAGATAGGTCTCCGCCTTGACCTCTATGCTCGAATCCATGAGTTCAAAGGTCGACACATAGACCAGCACAGCCAGCCACGCGGTATCACGGCCATAAAACAGGCGCGCGATACGATAAGTGAAATAGCCCCCGATCAGGTGAAACAGGAAGCCCGGCAAGATGTAGGTGAAAGCACTGATTCCGCCGATCTTGAAGAACAGCGCCGTGATCCAGAATGGCAAATGGGGCTTGTCCAGCCAATCCCTGCCATCCAAAACCAGGTTCATCCAGTCATTGTTCAATGCAATGTGCCGGGCAAGCGCGGCATAGGTGACGGAGTCGCCGCCGTTGATCACCGGCGACAACATCGCCGCCGCGTTGACTGCCAGTGTGATCAGGATCAGCCATTTGGCCTGATGAGAAACATTCATTTGATGTGTTCAATACTTGTTATTCGGGGTACTTCGCACCCATACAGCCTGCGCTTCGGGACTGATCATCTGATTTGACGCACCCTGCGCCAAACCCCTAAACTCCCTATAATCATACCGCACAACCACGAGGTCATTTTGAAATTGCACCTGGACAATCACGGCGACACCAAGCTGTTCACCGCACACGGCCCGGATCATGTCATGGTCAGCGGCGAACGCTACGACCATAGCATCGTGGTACTTGCAGAAGCGGTGCACAACGACTGGACCGTCGCCAGTTTCGACCAACTGGCCGAGCAGCATTTCAACTATTTCCTCGCGCTCAAACCGGACGTACTGCTGCTGGGCACCGGCACAACACAGCGATTTCCCCATCCGCGCCTGTACCGCGCGCTGACGGATGCGGGTATCGGCGTGGAATGCATGAATACGCCCGCCGCCTGTCGCACCTACAACATACTGGTGGCGGAAGATCGCAGAGTGGTCGCGGCAATTCTGTTTTAATTAGAGATTACTCCCTGCCCCGTCAAATTCCCGGAAATCCCAATGAGTCAATCACTGAAAAACGCCATCCTGCAAGCCGAGCAGATCATCCTCGGCAAGCCGCTGCAAATCCGCCTTGCGCTGACCTGCCTGCTGGCACGCGGCCATTTGCTGATCGAGGATCTGCCCGGGGTTGGCAAGACCACACTGGCACATGGTCTGGCGCGCACACTGGGCTTGCAGTTCCAGCGCATCCAGTTCACCAGCGACCTGCTGCCGGCCGATATCCTCGGTGTGTCGGTATATGAGCGCCCGGGTATCGAGGCCAAGGTTGGCGAGTTCAAATTCCATCCCGGCCCGATCTTCGCGCAAATGATCCTCGCGGACGAGATAAACCGCGCCACCCCGAAAGCCCAAAGCGCGCTGCTGGAAGCGATGGAAGAACAACAGGTCACCATAGAAGGGGTAACACGCGCATTACCCGCACCGTTCTTTGTCATCGCAACACAGAATCCGGCCTATCAAGTTGGCACTTACGCGCTGCCAGAATCGCAACTCGACCGTTTCATGATGCGTATCCAGATGGGTTATCCCGACGCACAGGCAGAGCGCAACCTGTTGTCCGGGGTGGACCGGCGCGAGATTGTTGCGCAGCTCAAACCGCAACTGGAAAGCGGGGAACTGCTTGCACTGCAAAGCCGCGCGCGTGAAGTGTTCGTTTCGCCCGCGCTGCTCGACTATGTGCAGGCCATCCTGCGCCATACGCGCGAGGAAACGCGCTACACGCATGGCCTGTCGCCGCGCGCCGGACTGGCGCTGTTATCCGCTGCACGCGCCTGGGCATTCCTGGACGAACGCGCTGCGGTGATCCCGGAAGATGTGCAGGCGGTGTTGCCGGGCGTGGTCAGTCACCGTCTTCAGGCGGTGGGCGAATATGCCCGACCGGATAGTGCTGTGCTGGTGAGCGAACTGACCGAGGCCGTCGCAATCCCGTAAGGGACCTCTGGTTAAATCCACCATGAACCGCGTCGTCAACAAAAACAGGATGGTCACAAGGTGCGCGACGCAGGTAGTGGCTACGTTACGCCACTGGCTTTGTGGGGCTTAACCAGAGTCCCATGCTCAATCCACTCCCCGAAGAATTCCACATCTGGTTGCTCCGCCCCAGGATCGAACAAGGAATGACCACGCTGACCCGGCACCGTATGGATCTATTTTTAGCCCTATATTTACATTAACCTGCTCCTTTCCAAATGCAAACATGAAAAATCCGAAAACTCATTCAGACACACATACTGCGTTGCCCATTGCGCCAACGCTCGATTCATCTTTACTTGATGTAAATATGGCCAGACGATCTTTGTTATTGGAACAACGTACGATCTGGATAAGCTTTTTAGGTATCGCTTTGGGTGCAGCATCGGCTCTCATAGCCTACTCGCTAACTGCGTTGATTGGGCTGGTCACGAATGTGGCGTTTTACGGTCGCATCAGTTTCGCATTCATCAGTCCTGCCAATAATCACCTCGGACTATGGGTTATTGCGATTCCTGTTGTGGGCGGCTTGATTGTCGGGGTTATGGCAAAGTTGGGCTCCAAGGCCATTCGTGGTCATGGAATCCCAGAAGCAATGGAGCAAATCTTGCGCAACGAGAGTCGTATCCCCGCTCGGATTACCTGGCTTAAGCCGATTTCTTCCGCCATCGTTATCGGCACCGGCGGCCCTTTCGGCGCGGAGGGGCCCATCATTGCGACGGGTGGTGCATTGGGTTCTCTGCTTGGTCAGCTCATCCATATCACCGCAGACGAACGTAAAACATTACTCGCGGCAGGCGCGGCGGCAGGGATGGCAGCGATATTTGCGGCGCCGGTATCAGCAGTCTTGCTTGCCATTGAGTTGCTCCTATTTGAACGCCGGGCACGTTCACTCATACCGGTGGCATTTGCCGTCGCAACGGCAACGAGCATTCGTTATGGATTGGTAGGTAGCGAGGCAATATTTGCCATGTCGCCGTTTGCAGTTCCGGGAATCATTGCATTATTGATATATACAGCATTGGGTGGCGTACTCGGTGTCATCAGTGTGGGCATTACGAAGTTGGTCTATGCCATCGAGGATGGCTTCGAGAAACTGCCGATCCACTGGATGTGGTGGCCGGCGCTTGGTGCTGTTGTGGTTGGTATTATCGGTTACCTAAACCCGCAAACGCTTGGTGTTGGGTATGACAATATTGCGGCTATCCTCAACGGCCACTTTGCATTAAATGCACTTGCTGCACTGTGCTTGCTGAAATTCATCTCCTGGTCAATCGCGCTGGGCAGTGGCACATCAGGCGGTACGCTCGCGCCGCTGTTCACCGTTGGAGGGGCTTTAGGCGGGATCGTTGGAATGATGCTTTCCAGCTGGTTCCCGTGGCTTGGGGTAGATCCACGCATCGCCGCGCTGGTGGGAATGGCTGCCCTGTTTGCCGGAGCCTCGCGCGCTTTCCTTGCATCGGTAGTGTTTGCGTTTGAAACAACATTGCA
>JBDTCC010000107.1:0-3217 GCA_039923775.1 Gallionella sp.
GGTGAAAGTGAGTATGCTCAAGAAACACCTGCATGCCGCACTCGCCCAGTACGTGGCGTTCAAAAAATCACCGCAGTTGCTGAAACAGTATCAAGTTCAGGAATCCGGGAATGTGCACAACTCATCCCTTGGCAAAAAGCTACTCGAGGGAATAATGTCGCTCTCCGGCCGTTGGTTCAAGGCCAAGTAATTATCTTCCTTCCAGCCTGTTTCTGCCGTTTGCGGCAAGCCTTATCTTTAATTGCTTTCCCGATCCGTTACGATGCAGGCTGGCCCGTGTATGGCCGAACGTTCTCCCGCGGGTTGAATAAGCGGCCGGTCGATTTGGATAACATTAGTCAATCGAAACGAGCGGTCGTATTGGGCCGATGAACGGTATCGATAGGTAATGAGCGGTAAATAATCGGTGTCAGCGGTCTTGCCCCGATAAACCAGAGCAGGCAAAGTGTTCTTCGTTGGGGGAACGCATTCCGGCCTTCCCTTAAGCGGAAAACCGGCACTTCGATGCTGAAGTGCCGGGATAAAACTGGGAGGGATAAGCAATGATAGACCGTAATTCATGGTTGTTTTGGCCCGACAGCGTAGCGCTGTCCGTCTTGGCCCTGATTGTACTGGCGATGTTGTTCCTGTATGCAGCCCGCCAACCGATGCACGGGGTGATCCACTCGGTATGCAATCTGGTCACCCAGTCCACCCGTTTCATTTCCCGCTGGCTGTTCCTGAGTGCGGATTCCCTGCGCTTGCGCAATCAGGCGGTGTTGCTGGCGCACAGCAAGGAAAGCGCGGCATCGATGATAGACCGGGAATTCGAGCGTGTCGGCAACATCATCCGCAAGGACATGCAGGAATTCCCCGTCCTGCAGCGCAAGTTGATGGAAGAGGTGACTCAGATCGACGATGACTACCGAAAATGCGGAGAAGTCCCTCCGCCGCCTCCCGAATGGGTTAATGCGCTCGAATCGGTATCGCAACTCAAATCGGGTGGCGATATCCCGCGCAAACTGCTCGAAGATGTCAACAAATCTATCCAGAAGATCCATGACAAGACGGTGTCAGAATATCGCCGTTCCTATGAAGAACGCCACAAGATATTGAAAGGAATGCAGCCAGCTTTGCGTTCGGTGGACAGACTGATGGGGGAAATGGACAAGAAGATGATTTCCCTGCATGCCAATGCCAAACAGATCGATGGCGATATGACGAAATTCGCGGGTATGCGCGCCAAGGACAGCAAAACAGAACATGCGCTGACCGTGTCTGCATTCGTGCAGCTGGCTATTTCCTCGCTGGTGATGGTGATCGCATTGGGTGGTGCATTCATCAACTACAAGCTGATCGCGCTGCCGATGTCGGAGATGGTCGGCGCCAGCGATTACATTACCGATAACCTGAGAACTTCGGATGTCGCGGCTCTGGTGATCATTCTGATGGAAGCATCGATGGGGCTGTTTCTGCTCGAGTCGCTGCGCATCACCCAGCTGTTTCCCAAGATTGCCAGCATGGATGACCGCATGCGCCGGCGTCTGATGCTGGCTTCGCTGATCTTTCTGGTGATACTTGCGGCGATCGAGTCGTCCCTGGCGCTGATGCGTGACATGCTGGTCGCCGACAAGGCTGCGCTGATGCACGACCTGTCATCTTCCGCGCCTGCCGCGACTCAGGGCTGGATGTCGAACATCCCGATGGCCGGCCAGATGATCATGGGCTTCGTATTGCCGTTCGCATTGGCTTTCGTTGCAATTCCGCTGGAAAGCGTGGTGCATTCGCTGCGCACCGTCTTCGGCGTGCTGCTGGTGCAGGGCATGCGCGGACTGGGGTTCGTGCTCAGGTTCACCGGTGTGGTGTTCAGACGCTTCGCCAAGGTGTTCGAATTGAGCTACGACGTCCTGATCGTGATACCGCTGATGCTGGAACGCTGGGTGATCGCGTTGCGCGGTGCGACCCTTGTAAAAGCACAAGCCAAATCCGGGAGTGCCTCATGAAAAAATCGCTGCCCGTATTGATCCTGCTCCTGGCCGCATTTCTTCTCTCTTCCTGCGGCGAGAACCGCAAGCATAGCCAGGCAGTGTATATGCTGGTTGATACTTCCGGCACCTACACCAAGGAAATCAACAAGGCTGCGAGGGTGATCAACTATCTGCTGGCCACGCTGAACCCGGGGGATTCGCTGGCGGTTGCCAAAGTGGAGACGCGCAGCTTCACGGAAAAGGACATCATCGCCTAGGTTACATTCGACCGGCGTCCGTCGGAGGCAACCCAGCAGAAGCGGGTATTCAAGGCCAGGATAGAGGCGTTTACCCGGGACATACATGGCAGTTCATATACAGATATCACAGGAGGTCTGATCCAGGCGGCGGAATACCTGAACGAGACCAGGGCAGGAACCAGGACTATCGTGATTTTCTCCGACATGCAGGAAGAACTGGGCAAGGGAACGGTGCGCGATTTCCCGATCAAGCTTGACGGGATCCGTATCGTGGCGCTGAACGTCAGCAAACTGGGCACCGATAACGCCGATCCGCGTTTATACCTTGATCGGCTGGCAGCCTGGAAGGTGAGGGTACTCAAGGCCGGTGCTAGCAACTGGGAGGTGGTGAATGATCTGGACAACAACATGGAATCCATCCTGAACACCCACTGATCGCTGTTGGGAAAAACAGCGATATACAGCTAAAGGGGTCGGCATGCGCCGGCCTCTTTTTATGTCAGTATGCGGTGTGGAAGGGAATCTGATGAATTCGGCCATTCCAATACCCGCCGAGTTTGCTAATATGTGTTCAGGGCAAACTTGGTTATTGAAATATTCCTGCCCAATCCATGAGGCTATCGCATGAAAATCGGCATACCAAAGGAAATCAAGCCCAACGAAAATCGTATCTCGCTGGTTCCCGCAGGGGCCGCGGCTTTGGTGTCGGCGGGGCATACTGTTGTCGTGGAAACAGGTGCGGGACTGGGCAGCGACTTTTCTGATGCGCAATATCTGGCTGCGGGTGCGCAGATTGGGCGGGATGCCGATGCAGTCTGGGCGATATCCGAACTGATCGTGAAAGTGAAAGAGCCGGTCGAACCGGAATGGAAATGCATCAGACCAGGACAGGTCATCTTTACCTATTTTCATTTTGCCGCAAACGAGCGATTGACCAGGGCCCACATCGACTGCGGCGCGACCTGCATCGCATATGAAACTGTCGAGCTGTCTTCGGGCGAGCTGCCGCTG
>JBDTCC010000108.1:0-41214 GCA_039923775.1 Gallionella sp.
CAGATCACCGTGGTGCGCGACATCGATATCCAGGTCGGTCGCACCGGCAAGCTCACGCCGGTGGCGAAACTCGAGCCGGTGTTCGTCGGCGGCACCACCGTTTCCAACGCCACGCTGCACAACGAGGACGAGACGCGGCGCAAGGATGTGCGTATCGGCGATACCGTGATCGTGCGCCGTGCCGGGGACGTGATCCCGGAAGTGGTGGGCGTGGTGCTTGACCGGCGCCCGACTGATGCGGGAAAACCGTTCGATATGTTCAGCCTGCTGGACGGAAAATGCCCGGTATGCGGCAGCGCCATCGTGCGCGAAGAGGGCGAAGCTGAATGGCGCTGCAGCGGCGGGTTGTTCTGTCCGGCGCAGCGCAAGCAGGCCCTGCTGCATTTCGCCAGCCGCCGCGCGATGAACATCGACGGGCTGGGCGACAAGCTGGTCGAGCAACTGGTGGATGCGCATATCGTCAGCAACCCGGCTGCGCTGTACAAACTCGGCCTGCTGGCGATTATCAACCTGGAGCGCATGGGCGAAAAATCCGCAGTGAATCTGCTGGCTGCGATCGAGCACAGCAAGCACACCACACTGGCGCGTTTCATTTTTTCACTCGGTATCCGCAATGTAGGCGAGGCCACGGCAAAAGATCTGGCGAAACACTTCGGCTCGCTGGATAATCTGCTGGCTGCCGATGCGGAGAGTCTGCAGCAGGTGCATGATGTGGGGCCGATCGTTGCACAGAGTATCGCCGATTTTCTGGCGGAAGCGCATAACCGTGAAGTGGTAGAGCAATTGCGGGCTTGCGGGGTACACTGGGCGGAACATGAACCCGTGCCTGCGGCTGCACTGCCCTTGAGTGGCAAGACCTTTGTGCTGACCGGGACCCTGGTTGCGCTGTCGCGCGAACAGGCGAAAGAAAAACTGGAAATGCTGGGTGCGAAAGTCAGCGGTAGCGTGTCGAAAAAAACCGATTATGTGGTGGCCGGCAGCGAAGCGGGCAGCAAGCTGGATAAGGCACGGGAGCTGGGCGTGGCGGTGCTGGATGAGAAGCAGTTTCTGGAATTAATGGAACGCCTATGAAGATGATGATTGTAGGAGCACTAAAAGTAGGCAATCTGCTATCTGCTGAAGTAGATGCAGAATTGTCACCGGGCCATGCCTGAGACAAAATATATCCCGTTCGTCCTGAGCTTGTCGAAGGGTCGCGGGCATGGCCCGCTCCTACAGGTTTCGGATTAATCGATTACCGGAGAAGATTGCAATGAAGAAGATAACGAAAGCCGTTTTTCCCGTCGCCGGACTGGGCAGCCGATTCCTGCCGGCCACCAAGGCCAGCCCCAAGGAGATGATGCCGGTGGTGGACAAACCGCTGATCCAGTATGCGGTTGAAGAGGCCGTGGAGGCGGGCATTACAGACATGGTGTTCGTCACCGGACGCAACAAGCGTTCTATCCCCGACCATTTCGATACGGCCTACGAACTGGAAGCCGAACTGGCGATGCGCGGGAAGACCGAATTGCTGCGCCTGGTCCAGGAAGTCATCCCCAAGAACATCAACTGCATCTACATCCGCCAGAATATGGCGCTGGGTTTGGGACATGCGGTGTTATGCGCCAAACCGGTGATCCAGGATGAGCCTTTTGCCGTGATCCTTGCGGATGATCTGGTCGACGGCCAGCCCGGCATCGTCAAACAGATGGTGGATGTGTTCGGAAAGTATCAATGCTCGCTGCTTGGCGTGATGGATGTGCCGCGCGAGCAGACAGCTCAATACGGCATCGTCAGCACAACCAGTCTTGAGCCCAACGTGGAAAAAGTCACCGGCATCGTCGAAAAACCCAGCCCGGAAGATGCACCATCGACACTTGCGGTGGTCGGCCGCTATATTTTGACGCCGGGTATTTTTCATCATCTGGAGAATCTCCAGCCGGGGGCGGGTGGTGAGATACAGTTGACCGACGGTATCGCCAGTCTGATGAGCGAAGAACAGTTGCTGGCGTATCGCTTCAGCGGCATACGCTATGATTGCGGCGACAAGCTGGGCTATCTCAAGGCGATTGTGGCGTTGGGTCTCAAGCGTCCGGAATTCCGTGATGAATTTTCCGCCTATCTGAAAACGATGAGCTGATGATGTCCATCCGCGATGCGCGCGAGATGCTGGAACAGGCAGAATTGCTGTATTCCGCGGAGCAGGTGCAGCAGGCTTTGCATCATGTTGCGCAGCAAATCAATGCCAGCCTTGCCGATGCACATCCGCTGGTGTTGTCGGTGATGGGCGGGGCGGTGGTGTTCAGCGGCCAATTGCTGCCGCTGCTCGAATTTCCGCTGGATTTTGATTACGTGCATGTGTCGCGTTATGGCGATGCGCGGCAGGGCGGCGCAATGCGCTGGAAGGTCGAACCGCGCGAGAATGTGCGCGGCCGGGTGGTGCTGTTGCTCGACGATATTCTGGATGAAGGCCACACACTTGCAACGCTGCGCGAGCGTGTTCTGGCACTGGGTGCGGACAAGTGCTACAGCGCGGTATTCGCCGACAAGCAGCTTGGCCGCAAAAAGCCGATCCGCGCGGATTTTGTCGGGATGGAAGTGCCGGATCGTTTCGTGTTCGGCTATGGAATGGATATCGAAGGTGCGTGGCGCAATCTGCCCGCGATTTATGCAGTGAAGGAGCAGTGAGTATGTTGGCTATTATCGGCGGGCGCGGTTTGACCCAATTGGCGAATCTCAAGATCACCCACCAGCAGGTGATGCGCACACCCTATGGTGAACCGTCCGGCGCATTTATGTTTGGGACGCTGAACCAGCACGAGGTGATTTTTCTGGCGCGCCACGGTTATGGTCACACCATTCCACCGCATCTGGTCAACTATCGCGCCAATCTGTGGGCATTGCGTGAACACGGGGCCAGCAAAATCATTTCGGTGGCGACCGTGGGCGGTATCCGCACCGATCTCAAACCGGGTGCGATCGTCGTGCCCGACCAGATCATCGATTACACGCACGGCCGTGACTCGACTTTTTTTGAGGCGCGCGACAAACCGTTCAGCAATACCGATTTTACCTTCCCCTATAGCACCACATTGCGCAACCACATTTTGCACAGCGCGGCAGCTGCAAAGCAGCCTTGCATGAATGGCGGCGTGTATGCGGCCACACAGGGCCCGCGCCTGGATAGCATTGCCGAAATCAACCGTTATGAACGCGACGGAGCCGACATGGTGGGCATGACCGGCATGCCGGAAACTGCGCTGGCCAAGGAACTGGGACTCGACTACGCGACTATCGCCGTAGTGGCGAACTATGCGGCGGGGCGGGGCGACAGCGCTACCGGCATCGATATCGAAGCCGTGAACGCGACTGCCAATGCCGCAATGGAGCGGGTACGCGGTATTTTGGAATGCGTGGTGAACAATGGAGATTGAAGTGCAGAATGACATCATGATTTTGCCGGAGGCTCTGGCATGACAGTGAGAACAGTATTGCGCATGGGGGATGAGCGTTTGTGGCAGCGCTCCGAGCCGGTTGGCCGCTTCGACACGCCGGAGCTGCACCAGCTGCTGGCGGACATGCGCGACACGATGCATCACATGAATGGTGCCGGGTTGGCAGCGCCGCAGATCGGCGTCGGCCTGCGCGTGGTGATCTTCGGCTTGCAGCGGAATTCACGTTATCCGGATGCGGAAGAAGTGCCGGAAACGGTGCTGATCAATCCGTTCATCACCCCGTTGGGCGATGAAATGGAAGAAGATTGGGAAGGCTGCCTGAGTGTGCCCGGGTTGCGCGGCATGGTGCCACGACATGAAAAGATTCGCTATCAGGGACAGGACGAATACGGCGCGTTGATCGACTGTACCGTGAGCGGGTTCCATGCACGGGTGGTGCAGCACGAGTGCGATCATCTCGACGGTATTCTGTATCCGATGCGCATCAGGGATCTGACGAAATTCGGCTACAACCAGGAGCTGTTCCCCGGGCGGGAAATGCAGGACGAATAACACTGGAAATCATCCTGGAAACCGCCAGGGACGTTACTGCTTCCCCTTGTCCAGCTTCCAGCGCTTTTCTTCGGCAAACCATTGCAGCAGTGTATCGAATGGCATCGGACGTCCGATTAGAAATCCCTGTCCCTGTTCGCAATTGTTTTCGGCAAGGAAAGCGAGCTGTTCTTCGGTTTCGACGCCTTCCGCAACAACGGATATTTTCAGACTGTGCCCCATCGCGATGATCGCCACGACCAGTGCCGCGTCTCCCGGATCATTGGTCATGTCGCGGACGAAAGACTGGTCGATCTTGAGCGTGCTGATCGGATAGCGTTTCAAATAACTCAGGCTCGAATAGCCGGTGCCGAAATCGTCGATGGCGATTTTCACGCCCAAATGGTTCAAATCGAACAGCGCAGTGGTCACGCCACTACGTTCGTCCATCAGCACCCCTTCGGTGATTTCCAGTTCCAGCTGGCTGGGATCGAGTTGAGACTGGCTGAGCTCGGCCTGGACGGTGCTGAGCAGATCGCCATTCATGAATTGCCGCGGAGAGATGTTGACTGCGACCGTCAGGGGAGCGCCGAGCGATTTTTGCAATCTGGCCGTGTCGCGGCAGGCCGTTTCCAGCGCCCATTGGCCGATCGGCACGATCAGACCGGTGTCTTCTGCCAAGGGGATAAAGTCGGCGGGAGAAATATGCCGGCCGTCCGGCTTGCGCAAACGCAATAACGCTTCGACACCGATGATGATCCCGGTCTTCAGGTCCACCTTGGGCTGATAGTGCAACGAGAATCCTCCCTGTTCAAGGGCGATGTGCAGATCCCTTTCCAGGCCCAGTCGTTCGACCTCCCCGCTGTCCATTTCCCGCGTATACATCTTGAATCCGTTGCGCCCGTGTTCCTTGACCCAGTACATGGCCACGTCGGCACAGCGCAACAGCTCGTTGATGTCCATTCCGTCGCGCGGGCAGACGCTGATACCGATGCTGGCGGTGATGTGCAATTCCTGGACACCCGCATTGATTGGCGGTTTCAGTTCACGGATGATGCGTTCCACCACAACCGCTGCTCCGGCTTCATCGCTGTCAGACAGCAGCAGCACGAATTCGTCGCCACCCATGCGCGCCAGCGTGTCGGTGGGGCGCAAACAGGATTTGACACGTTCCACGAATCCCTTCAGCAGCAGGTCGCCGATGTGGTGGCCCATCGAATCATTGATATGCTTGAAGCGGTCAATGTCCATCATGGCCAGTGCAAACACGGAGTTGCTTCTGCGCTGCTGCTCGATCGCCACTATCA
Source organism: Gallionella sp. (assembly GCA_039923775.1). Classification (GTDB taxonomy): domain Bacteria; phylum Pseudomonadota; class Gammaproteobacteria; order Burkholderiales; family Gallionellaceae; genus Gallionella. Next base: position 5,273 of record JBDTCC010000108.1, read on the forward strand.
CCCTGTCATCGAGCAGCGCGCGGTTGGGCAATCCGGTCAGCACATCGTGCAGCGCGATGTGGCGGATATAATCCTCGGTGCGCTTGCGCTCGGTGATGTCATAAGCGATACCCAGAAATCCCTGGATCGTATTGCTTTCATCGCGCAGTGCGGTCACCGACAGTAGCACCGGGAAGCGCGAGCCGTCCTTGCGCACATAGGTCCACTCGTACTCTTCCTGGAAGTTCTGTTTCGCCTTGGCCACGAACACCTCGAATCCCGGTTCTACCGGATAGCCGAGTTCGTTGCTTAGTGCATCCGCATGTTCCCTGATTTCCTCGGCATCGTGGTATACCAGCGGCGTGGACTTGCCGATCATATCCTCGGCGCGATACCAGAGCATGCGTTCGGCGGCCTGGTTGAAGGTCAGGATGGTGCCGTTGACGTCAGTGGCAATAATCGCGTAAGCGGCGCTTTCCATGATTGCGGTTCGCAAACGGGTTGAATATTCCAGTTGTTGAACCAGCAGTTTTTCTTTGGTGATTTCCCGGTAAGTGACGGCAACACCTTCAGGCATGGGGACGATCTGGCGCAGAAACCAAAGTGCTCCGCCTTCGTTGCGGGGAAGTGACATTTCCTCGATCTGCAGCTCGCCTGTCAGTGCGACTGTTCTGAGTTGGGCGTACGCGTCTGCAAGACCGGGAAAAGTTTTCAGGAAGGTATGCCCCTCCAGAATTTCGGGCAATGTTTCCGAAAAGGCTCCAGCGGCCAGCTTGGCTATCTTCTCGGCATGTTGATTCAAATAGACGCAGCGGAAATCGACGATGTTTTCGGCCGGATCTTTCATGCTTTGGTAGATTACAAATCCGTCCGGACTGCTTTGCATCGCGGCATCGAAACTCGCTCTTGCTTTGCTTTCGGCGGTGTAGGCAGTCGCCATGCTGAGCACCATCGGCTTGATCCTCGTGCGTATCAGCGACAGACCCAGCAAGACCAACAGAGTGATGAGCGGAGTCGCGATCAGCAACTCTTCACGTACCGGAGCATAAATCTCGGAAAGGTCCTTGCGCAATACCAGCCCCATACCCGTGTTGGCAATCGGGCCGTAGGCGGCCAGCACCTTGTTTTCGCGATAATCGGTCAATGACTTAATGCCGGTTTTATGGTCCAGCGCATATGCCATCGGGAGGGGTTGGCCGTTGACCTGATCGGGCACCACATACAATGTGGATTGCTCTCGTTGGGGATAACACAGCAACACATTCTGTACGAGGCCTGCACACATTGCCAGTACGCCGGTTTTCCCCCAATGATTGTATTGATCGAATATCAAATCAAGTTGCGGGAGCGACTGCTCGAACACCAGGAAGTCTTTGGACGAGTTTCCCAGCGGTATCCGCATCCGCAGGTAATACTTTTTATCCCATGTGATCGAAGCATCGGCTTTGTCCTTCAGCATGGAGTAGGTCGTCCTGTCGTCATGCAGAAATCCCGCGATCTTGATGAGCCGGCGACCATTTTCCGCACCGATCCCGGTGAACCCGTGGGCAATCAGTTGCGTGGCGGCGCGTGACTGCTGCATATCGGATGGCATGCCTGCGGCACCGCGAAGCGAGCGCAGCGCATCGGCTCTTAGTGCCGGATTCAGACCGGCTACCAGCGCGCGCTGGGTGCGGTTTTCCAGCGAGTTATCGATGTGCGAGCGTACCGCATCCAGCGAGTGCATCAAGTCCGTCCCGGCCTGTTTGTAAACCGTTTGCTCGAGAAATGAAATCCCGGCCAGGCCGGTGGTGATAGCGGTCGCAGTGAGTACCAGCAGGATAGTGCGATAGATTGTCGCGGCCTGTTGTTGCACGGTGGTCGTCTCGCTCTGCCTGCAACGCAGTGCAAGGCATAACAAACCGGTTCCCAGCAATGCCATGCCGATGGAAGTGTGAAATGCCATCCAGATCAGGTCGTTGTTGACATACAGTCCGTCGAAAATAAGCGGCAGAACGAGCCAGTAACCGATCACACCGGTTATTCCCATCAAGAGCAGCAAGCCGGCCATGATGCCCGAGAGGATCTGTATTTTGCGGCTGTTATCCCGATGTAATGCCATCATTCCGGTTGCGAATGCCAGGAACCCGCCCATGGTCAGCGACGACATGTACCCGATAAAGGTGAATTGCAGGTCCATACCCGGGAACAGGTACTCGATACCGAAGACATGACCGGACACTAGCTCGACAGCCCTGCCGCCGGCCAGCAACAGGATCAGCCAGACGTAGATTCTGTGCGCGATTGGAGACGATTTGCCCGGGAGTTTATTGTAAGCCAGCAAAGACAATCCGCTCAACATGAAGCACAGAGCGGTGGCCGGTACCATGGGCTTCCAGCCGGAATTGATGCTCGTCAGCATCGGGTAGCCGAATATCCAGCCGATCATGACGACGCTGCCAAACAGCACGACGAGTGAGCCGGACAGCAAAACAGTTTTACTGCTATTGGACTTTAGTAACAAAGCTGCACCAGCTTCCTTGAACAGGTTTGGAGTGAACAATTTTGCTCGACAATATCAGACAGGTAATTAACCCGCAAGAACTTGGCTTGAATCAAACCATGCTGACGTTTAATCAGCACGGGTGCGGAATACGGACGGAGAAAAGGTATCAAAGGTTTAATCTGCGATAATGTCTTTAATAATGGGAATCCTGAAATAAAAAGTTAAGACAAATGATAGTAACGTTACTGATGATTGCCGGGATACTGTTCCTGGCGCTGCAGGTCGAGGATAAGCTCGGCTTGCCCTCGCCGCTGGGTCTGATTGCGCTGTCATTCCTTGCGCATTTCGGCATACAGCAGGTGCCGGTACTGACCGGGGATGCCGATCACTTCGCTACCCTGGTGGTGTTTCTGCTGCCTATTCTGCTTATTTCGGATTCGCTGGAATTGAAAGTCGCCGACCTTAAGGAGCACGGCCTGAGCCTGATTTATCTGGCGGTAGTGGCGGTGATCCTGTCGGTGCTGATGGCCCTGTTCGTGTCCAGTTGGCTGTTCGCAGGCATCACCCTGTCCAGCGCTGCGGTCATCGTGTTATTCGCGATGGTGCTGGCGACCGACCCGGTTTCCGTGGTCAGCATCTTCTCCAAATTCGACTTGCCGCACCGGCTGAAGATACTGGCCGAGGGCGAAAGCCTGTTCAACGATGCCACAGCACTGATCGTGTTTGTCTTTGTCGGTCTGTATGCGCTGGACGGCGGCGTGTTGACGGCTGGCTATGTGGCCAAAATCAGCGCCGAGGTGGTATTCGGCTCGGTGGCGGTCGGCATCGTGACCGGCTATATTGGCCTGTACCTGATGAAGACCACGGAAAACCGCATTGCCGAAATGATGGTGCTGATCAGTACCGGTTACGGAGCCTTCTGGCTGTCCGAGCATTTCTTTGTCCTGCTCAATTTGCTGGGCGAACATTCGCACATGCACCTTTCCGGCATCCTGTCCTGCATCTTTGCAACGATCACGGTGCACCACGTGATGACCAGGTCCATTGCCGAGGATAACATCCGGATTGTCGATGACGAATCGGCGCTGCACCGTGAAGCCGGAAAGCGCAACACTTCGTACGGCGTGATCGGGAATGTGTTGCAGCATGTCAAGGCCACCCTTGCGGAACGAGACCGCCATCTGCGCACCCAGGAAGACGTGCAATTGCTGGCGCTGGTCGCCAATACCATTCTGTTCGTGGCCATGGCGGAAATGATCGATCCGGCGCAGCTGTGGAAATTCCGGGTCGAGATCCTGGTCATGTTCCTCGCGACCACACTGATCCGCGGCGCGATGATGGGGCTGTTCGCGTGGTTGTCCAACCGGACCGACAGGATGGCCGATATCAATTTGCGCTGGTGGGGCGTGCTGACCTTTGCCGGGATCAAGGGAGGATTGTCGATCGTGATGCTGACCATGATTCCGGCCTCGTTCCAGCATCTCGAGATGTTCAAGGCAGTGGTGATCGGCGTCGTGGTGCTTTCTACATTCACCTATTCGGCCGTGCTTCTGGCCATCATCGGCAGCAACCGGGAAAAGTTTCTGGGGGAAGATTAATGGGGAAGCGTGAAGCGTCTGCCGCGAGTTTTCGTGCCATTTTTGTGTATCAGCAGTACAGATCGTTGATCATTTCAATCGTATCGGGTGTATTGCTTTGCGCATGGAATTGGGTAGGCGACCCGATAATCCGTGAGATGATTCTGTTGCGTACTACAGATACGGCGATGAAGCAGGTACGGTGAAGCCATGAAAATATCTCTCGAAGCACTTGTTTCACATCCGCTCATCATCCAGGCTGTCCAGGCGACATTGGCCATGCTGGTTGTTTTTCTGCTGGTGCATTTTGCCAGGGTTGCCGCCTCCGGGCGCATCGAAGACAAAAACCTGCGCTATACGACACGCAAAGCCATCAGCCTGATGGGCTACCTGCTTGCGCTGATCATTATCCTGGTGATTTTCAGCGAACAGATGACCAACCTGACCGTTATCATCGGCGCGCTCAGCGTGGGTATCGGATTCGCGCTGCGCGAACTGATCCAAAGCGTGATCGGCTGGACCATCATTTCCTTTTCAGGACTGTACAAGCCCGGCGAGCGGATACAGATCGGCGACATCATGGGTGACGTGATCGATATCAACCCGGTGATCACCACGGTGATGGAATGCGGCGGATGGGTCAAGGCGGATCTGTATAACGGGCGCCTGGTGCGTTTGTCGAACAGCCTGGTGTTCAGCAAGCACATCATCAATTACACCGCCGATTTTCCATTCCTGTGGGATGAGATCGTCATTCCGGTGAGAACGGATTCCGATTATCATCTTGCGCGCGGCATCATCCTGAACGCCGGACAGACCGAAGTGGCAAAGATCACCGCTGAATCGAAGCAGGCATGGTTGAATTTCATGCGCCGATATCGTATTGAGGATGCGAATCTGGATCCGGCGGTGACGATGAGTTTTGATTCCAACTTCATCGAGCTGACATTGCGTTATGTCGTAGACTATCGCGTCAGGAGAAGCACCAAGGACCGGTTGTTTGCAAATATCCTGGGCGGATTCGAGGAGACCCAAGGCAAGGTGCAGATTGGTTCGACCACTCTTCAACTTACGCAGAACCCATCATTGTCAACTCATCACGAAATGAACAATCAGCATGCATAATTCCGCTAATGGCCGGGCTGCATGGCGCGACAAGTTCTATCGCATCATATTCGAGGCGGACACCCCGCTGGGCAAGGCGTTTGATATCGCCCTGGTCATCTCCATCATACTCAGCGTGCTGGCGGTGATGCTGGACAGCGTTGCATCCATACATGCGCAATGGAGCGACACCCTGTACTTTTTCGAATGGCTGTTCACCATCATCTTTACCCTGGAATATATCGCCAGGGTGGTGTCGGTGAGCAAGCCCACCGGTTACATATTCAGCTTCATGGGGATGGTCGACCTGCTTTCGACGCTGCCCAGTTATATCGGCCTGTTCATCGGCGGCGCAAGTTACGCACTGTCGTTGAGGTTGTTGCGTTTGCTGCGCATTTTCCGGGTGCTCAAACTGGCCTACTATCTCGAGGAAAGCGCCGTGATGGCGCAGGCGCTGGCGGCCAGCAAGCGCAAACTGCTGGTGTTCCTGCTGGCGATCCTGCTGCTGGTGATGATACTAGGCACGCTGATGTTCACAGTCGAGGGGCCGGAGAACGGTTACACCAGCATCCCGGAATCAGTCTACTGGGCGATCGTCACGCTGACGACGGTGGGGTATGGCGATATCGCACCCAGAACGCCTATGGGTCAGGCAATCGCTTCACTGGTAATGATACTGGGGTACGCGATCATCGCCGTTCCGACCGGTATCGTGACGGTCGAACTGGCGCGCAGTCATGCCAAGCAGAATGTTGTGATCGCCTGCCCGCGCTGCATGCTGGAAGGCCATGCCCGGGATGCGCAATATTGCCGACGATGCGGTGAACCATTGTTGCCCCACGATCAAAAGTAATCCGGAGAGTATCTTGATGTTACAGAAAAATATCGCAGGATTTTGCATGGTTTTGTCGTTGCTGTGTTCAGTGCCAACTCATGCCGTCCAAGAGAGCCCGATTGCCCAGGCAAGTGCGGTTGCGCGAGTGAAACCGGTTGTTCAAGAAAGGCCGGTTGTCAAAAAACGCCCGGATGTCCAAAAACACCACAACGGAAAAGTAGCTGTACCGCCAGCCGTTTCTGACCAGGCCGCGACCCCGGTGGTACAGCCTGAGAGTGGGTTTCCCGTACTGTTCGGGGGTGCCCAATTGCTTGTTGTCTCGAACAGCCTGTCCGGTGAACTGACCCCCGAAAATCGTGCCAGGCTGATCCAGCAAAACATCCAGACATTTGCCGACAGCAAGACGGATGCGACCAGCCTCAAAGTGATCAAACTGCCGGAGGGATACGGGATCGGTACAGATGCCAATATCCTGATGGTTATTACTAATCGTGATGCGGAAGCTTCTGGGAAATCACCCGAAGTTGTTGCACAGGAGATACTGGCCCAGATCAAGACGGTGCTGATTACCTATCGCACCAAACACAACTGGGCAATTTATGGTTTTGGCGCGGCATATTCTTTCCTCGCCATCGTTGCGTTATGGCTGGCACTGCGTTTGAACGGTTGGGTATTCAGGTGGCTGAAAAAAAGGATTTCGACCCTGCACGATTACTGGAAAGGAGGAATTCATCTTAAGGGTATCGAGGTGATTTCCGCCGCCCGGATAGAGCGTATCGTTTTGATGGCGCTCAAATCCCTGCGCGTCTTTGTCATTTTGCTGTTCCTGTATTTCTTCCTGCCGCTTATCCTCAGTTTTTTCCCCGAGACGCACGAGTTGGGGTCCAAGCTGCTGGATTATTTGATAACACCCTTCGCCACGTTCTTTCTCACTATCATCAAATACGTCCCGAATTTTTTCTATATATTCGTGATCGCCGTGATTGCGCACTATGTGCTGAAGGTGATTTCCTATGTGTTCAAACTGATCGAACGGGGCGAGCTGAAATTTGAATGGTTTTATGATGACTGGGCCCGCCCCACTTACCAGATCGTTCGCTTTCTGGTCATCGTGACTGCGCTGATCAGTGCTTATCCCTACATTCCGGGTTCGAGTTCGCAGGCCTTTCAGGGGGTCGGTCTGGTATTGGGCGCGATCATATCGTTTGCTTCTTCATCCGCCATTTCCAATATCGTGGCGGGTGTGATCCTGACTTATACGCGTGCTTTCAGGCTGGGCGACCGGATCAAGGTGGGCGAGACAACCGGGGATGTGGTCGGCAAGACACTGCTGGTTACAAGGGTCGAGACCATCAAGAGCGAAATTGTGACCATCCCGAATTCACTGGTGATGGGGGCGCAGATCATCAACTTCAGCACCTCCGCGGATGAAGGCGAAGGCGTGATCCTGCATACCACGGTGACGATCGGTTATGACGTGCCATGGAAACAGGTGAGGGATTTGCTGGTTGAGGCGGCAAAGGAAACAAAGAATTTACTGGAGAAGCCCGAACCGTTTGTGCTGCAGACCGCTCTCGGCGACTTCTACGTCAGTTACCAGATCAATGCCTATACCAGGCAGCCCAAGTACATGGCGTTCACCTATTCGGAACTACACAAAAATATTCTGGACAAATTTGATGCTGCCGGTGTCGAGATCATGTCGCCGCATTACTACGCGCTACGCGATGGCAACGCGTCGGCTGTGCCCAGCGTGCTGGGCGAAAAAGGCTACGTTGCGCCGGGATTCAAGTTCAGCAAGGCTGCGGAATAAAGCCTATCGGATAAGCCACGGAGCGATACTGTGCACTGGGAAGCAGCTATTTCACAACCTATCCATGTTAATCATGGCCAGCCTTAATTGTTTTAAGGTCCTAAAGTATAGATTTCATCAGTAGATAAAAAATATAAGGGGATGCTGCAATAGCCCAGGCTCCCAATTGGGGATTTACGAAGAATGAATCCAAGACATCATTGTATGTTGTACCGGATTCGAATGAAGTGATGATTAAAGGAATAATAACGATGCCCAAAAAGAAGCAACCCAGAAAAATAAACAATTCATTCGCAATGCTTCGTTTAGTCGGTGTATTCATTTTTTGATGGGCCTCATTAAGTCGAAAAAACAGAAATCATCAAGCTGCCAATCAGGCATGACATTTTACTCAGTTGCTTACAACGTAATGAAGCTGGTGACAATAAAATATTCTGGAGCACCCGGCATGAGTTGAGTTGGATAGCAACCACGAACTTCTGCTAATTGCAGGCATAACGGATATCCACTGCAACGCACCTGTCGGTTTTCCGATTGCTGTATTGGATGCGCATTTACTACGACACCAGTTCGCGCAGCACGTAGGGCAGAATACCGCCATGCCGGTAATAGTCCACCTCGATCGGCGTGTCGATGCGCAGCAGCAGGGTAACATTCTGTTTGCTGCCGTCCTTGCGGGTGATGGTCAGCGTCACATCCTGTTGCGGTTTCAGGTTGTCGTCGACGCCGCTGATGTCAAAGGTCTCGTCGCCGCTCAACTTCAGTGATGCAACATTGGTGTCGCCCTTGAATTGCAGCGGCAGCACGCCCATGCCGACCAGGTTGCTGCGGTGGATGCGCTCATAGGATTTCGCAATTACCGCTTTCACGCCGAGCAACTGTGTGCCTTTGGCGGCCCAGTCGCGCGACGAGCCGGTGCCGTATTCCTCTCCGGCGAAGATCACCGTCGGTACTCCCGCCGCGAGATAATTCATCGCCGCTTCGTAGATCGACATTTGCTTGCCCCGGTACAGCGTATATCCGCCCTCGGTGCGCTTGCCGTCAGCGTCGGGCGGCAACATCATGTTCTTGATGCGCACGTTGGCGAAGGTGCCGCGCATCATCACCTCGTGATTGCCGCGCCGCGAGCCGTAGCTGTTGAAATCGGGCACCGCCACATTGTGATCCTGCAGATAGGCGCCCGCCGGAGAGCTGGGCTTGATCGCGCCGGCAGGCGAGATGTGGTCGGTGGTGACCGAGTCACCGAAGATGGCGAGGATGCGTGCGCCGGAGACCGCCGCGACCTTGCCGGGTTGCATAGTGAAACCCTCGAAGAACGGCGGCTCGGCAATATAGGTCGACTCGGGCCAGGTATACACCTGGCCAGTCGGTGCGGTGATCTTCTTCCACAGCGGGGTGGCTTCGCCCAGATCAGCATACAGGCGGCGGAAGGTATCCGCGTTCATCGCCAGTTTCATCAGTGCCTGCACCTCGTCGTGTGTGGGCCAGATGTCACCGATATAGATGTCCCGGCCGTTCTTGCCCTTGCCGAGCGGCTCGGTACGAAAATCTTTCAGCATCGTGCCGGCGATCGCGTAGGCGACCACCAACGGGGGGCTGGCGAGAAAGTTGCCGCGAATGTTGGCATGGATGCGCGCCTCGAAGTTGCGGTTGCCCGACAGCACGGCCGCGCACACCAGATCTTTCTTGACGATGATCTCTTCAATCGTCGGCGAGAGCGGGCCGGAGTTGCCGATGCAGGTGGTGCAGCCGTAACCGGCGAGATAGAAGCCGAGCTTCTCCAGGTAGGGCAACAGTCCGGCCTTGGTCAGGTACTCGGTGACCACGCGCGAGCCCGGCGCCAGCGAGGTCTTGATGTGCGGCTTGACCGTGAGTCCGAGTTCGACCGCCTTCTTGGCGAGCAGGCCGGCGGCAAGCAACACGCCGGGGTTGGAAGTGTTGGTGCAGGAGGTGATCGCGGCGATCAGCACATCACCGGAGCCGATGGTGATGCCATCAGCTGTCTGGAAGCGCTTGCCGAGGTCGGCGGGCTTCTTGGCAAAGCCATTCTCGGCCACGGGTTTCCCGAACAAGGAAGTGAATGTCGATTTAACCTGATCGAGGTTGATGCGGTCCTGCGGGCGCTTCGGTCCGGCGAGCGAGGGCATCACGCTGGACAGGTCGAGTTCCAGCGTCTGGCTATAGTCGATGTCGCCCGCTTTGGGGATGCCGAACAGGCCCTGCGCCTTGAAGTAGGCGGCCAAGGCTTCGATCTCGTCTTTGCTTCGTCCGGTGCCTTCGAAATAATCCAGCGTTTTGTCGTCAACCGGGAAGAAACCCATGGTCGCACCGTATTCGGGTGCCATGTTGGCGATGGTGGCGCGGTCGGTGACGCCGAGAGAAGCTGTTCCTGCGCCGAAAAATTCGACGAACTTGCCCACCACCTTGGCCTTGCGCAGCATCTCGGTAACGGTGAGCACCAGGTCGGTGGCAGTGCATGCGGGGTGCAGCTTGCCTTTCAGGTTCACGCCGACCACATCGGGTGTCAGCAGGAATACCGGCTGGCCGAGCATGCCTGCCTCGGCTTCAATGCCGCCCACGCCCCAGCCGACCACGCCAATACCGTTGATCATGGTGGTGTGACTGTCGGTGCCGACCAGCGTATCCGGATAATACAAGTCGTCCTTCGATCTGTGCACGCCGCGCGCCAGATACTCGAGGTTGACCTGGTGCACGATGCCGATTCCTGGCGGCACGACCTTGAACGTGTCGAAGGCCTGCATGCCCCACTTCATGAACTGGTAACGTTCCTCGTTGCGCTGAAATTCCAGTTTCATGTTCTGGGCCAGCGCGTTCTTGTTGCCGTAATAGTCGACCTGCACCGAGTGGTCGACTACCAGGTCCACCGGCACCAGCGGCTCGATCAATTTCGGGTTTTTGCCCATGTTGTGCGCCACGCTGCGCATCGCGGCCAGGTCGGCGAGCAGCGGTACACCGGTGAAATCCTGCAGCACGATGCGCGCCACCACGAACGGGATTTCCTCGGTGCGCGGTGCGTTCGGTTTCCAGCCCGCAAGTTGGCGAACATGCTGTTCGGTTACTTTCTTGCCGTCGCAATTGCGCAACACTGCTTCCAGCACAATGCGGATCGAGACCGGTAATCTGGAGATGTTGCCAAGTCCGGCCGCTTCCAGCGCGGCCAGCGAATACAGCGTGCCGTTTTTGCCGTTGGCGGGATTGAAAGTTTTGCGGGTGTTGAACAGGTTGTGTAGTGCAGTATTGGGTGACATGGCTGGCTCCGAACTTTGCGGGATGGTGATGAGTTTGGGATTATAAGGTTTTGGGATGCTGTCGTCTTGCCAGTATGGAGATTATGCAGGGTATTTATATTACACTGCCCGCTGAATAGGGTCGGATTGGCATAAATATATTGCCATCTTTGCCGATAACCGCCTTGATGGGCGAGGCGGTGATATCCCGAGGCCTTGCATAACTATAGGGAATATACATGTACGCTCATCCTTGTTTACCCGATTGCAGCTACTCCCACGCCGTCATGCCGGGTTGTCGCAGTGAGTGGGCGAGCGCCGGAGTGTCATCTGAGCGGTCAGCTACAAACATTCCATGATCGATCACCTGTCTACAAAACATTCTGGTTATCAGGGCAGGCCTGGACTTGTCGTCATGCTTGCATCAGTCGCGCTGGCTTATTTTTCCATGGGCAAGCTGGGCCTGGCGCTTCCTTACCTGGGTAGTCACATTACCCTGATCTGGCTGCCCTCCGGTATCGCAGTGGCTGCCCTGATGCGCTGGGGATATATCTGCTGGCCGGGGATATTCATAGGCGCGCTGGTCACAAGCTATTCAATAGACGCCAACCCGCTACTGGGCAGTTGCATCGCGCTGGGCAATACCCTGGCACCGTTACTGGTCGCCCGTTTCCTGAACCGGATGCAATTCCATTTTATACTCGACCGCGCCCATGACGTTCTGCTTCTGGTGATTGCCGCCGCAACCGGGATGACGGTCAGCGCCGGCGGTGGAGTGGCCAGTCTGGTGCTATTCGGGTTGTTGCCTGTGCAGGATGCAACGAGGGCCATTTTTTCATGGTGGGGAGGGGATATTGTCAGCGTTTTGCTGATGGCACCGTTGTTGTTGAATATCTCCCGTACCGGGTTGCAGAAGCTGTGGGTACAGCGTGTGGAATTTCTGGCCTGGTTTGCGATCATGTTTGCCGTGTGTTGGAGCGTGTTCTTCCTGAACAACGATCAGAACGGGGAGTCTCCGCCGCTGGTGTTTCTGGTGTTGCCGGTGATCGTCTGGTCAGCCATGCGTTTCGGTATTATCGGCTCATCGCTGGGTGTGCTGTTGCCGGCGAGTATCGCCTCGGTGGCAACCGGTCTTGGATTGGGCCCGTTCCATGCCGACGTTATCCAGCAGAGCCTGTTCCTGTTGTGGCTGTATCTGGCCACGCTGGTGTTGGTCAACCTGATGGTGGTGGCCTTGCAGGCTGGGCGCAATCGGGCAGACGAGGCAGCACAACAAAGTGAGATGCGCTTCCGGGAAATGTTCGAACGACATAATTCCATCATGTTGCTGATCGATCCGGCATCGGGCCAGATCGTGAATGCCAATGCTTCTGCCAGCCGGTTCTACGGCTATCTGCCTGAACAACTACTGAAAATGAATATCGTGCAGATCAATTGTCTGTCGCCGGATGAGATTGCCTCAGAATTCGCCCTGGCCAGGGTTGAGCACCGCAATTTTTTTACTTTTCCGCATCGTTTGTCCAGTGGTGAAGTGCGCACGGTCGAAGTTCATTCTTCACCGATCGAATCGGCAGGGACAGTGCTGCTATTTTCGATCATTCACGACGTTACCGATCGCAAGGAAGCCGAGCAGGCCATCCTGGAGGCCAAGGAGCGTATCGAAATCATATTTAACACCAGTCCGGATGCCGTGCTGATCAGCCGTTTGTCGGATGGCTGTATTACCGATGTCAGCAATGCGTTTGTCAGTCTCAGCGGATACACCAAAGAAGAAACGATCGGGAGTACGACGCTCGGCCTCAATCTCTGGGTGGATATGGACGACCGGCTAAGGTTTATCGACTCACTCCAGCGCAAAGGATTTTGCGACAGTTTGGAGGCGCAATTCCTGGGAAAGGACGGCCGCCGGCGTACGGGTATTTTGTCGGCAGGGATCACCGAAATTAAAGGTATCCCACATATCGTCAGCACGACTCACGATATCACCGAATCCAAGCGCATCCAGCAGGAAAATGAGTCCCTGTTGCGGCGCTATCAGATTTTGCTGGCGTCTTCTATAGATGGCATCTATGTAATGGATATGCGCGGCGACATTGTTGAAGTCAACGAAACCTTTTGCAACATGCTTGGATACACCAAACTGGAAGCGGGCAGGCTCAACATCTCCGATTGGGATGTGCAATCGACCCAGGAGGTGCTGCTGGAAAATCTCAAGAATCTTGTCGGAAAAAGTGCGAGGTTCCAAACCTTGTATTGTCGCAAGGATGGCACGCTGATCGATGTTGAGTTGAGCACGACCGGTGTGGAGCTGGATGGCCAGTGTTTTTTCTTCACTTCGAGCCGGGACATCTCCGATCGCAAGCGTGCCGAACAGAAGAATGATGTGCTGATCAGGCGCCACCAGGCCTTGATGAATTCGGAGCTTGAGGGTATCCATATTATGGATATACAGGGAAACATCGTCGAGGCTAACGAGACCTTTTGCCGGATGCTGGGTTATACCCGCGAAGAAGCAGCAAACCTTAACGTGGCTGATTGGGACGCTCAATGGTCTAAAGAAGAACTGATGGCTCGCTTCAGTGAGATGGTCCTGATCGATGGCGCGCTGTTCGAGACCCGTCACCGGCGCAAGGACGGTAGTCTGATCGACGTTGAGGTCAGTACGACCGGGGCGCAGATAGACGGGAAATTTTATCTCTATGCATTCAGCCGGGATATCACCGAGCGCAAGAGAAGCGAAGAAAATCAGCGCATCGCCGCGGTAACTTTCGACATCCAGGAAGGGATTATGATCACCACGCCTGATGCGAAAATCCTGCGCGTCAATCAGGCCTTTCATGAGATTACCGGTTACAGCAAGGATGAGGTCGTAGGCAAGAACCCGCACATATTCCAGTCCGGCCGGCACGATGCCGCTTTTTACCAGTCCATGTGGTCTGCTTTAGGTGCTACCGGCAAATGGTCCGGCGAGATATGGGACAAACGCAAGGATGGCAGTATCTATCCGAAGATGATGACCATTACGGCCGTTTACGACAACGACCGCAATCTCACTCATTATGTTGCGATTTTCCGCGATATCAGCAGCCTCAAGAAGTCGGAACAGGATATCCATCAGCTCGCCTTTTTCGATCCGCTGACAGGTCTGCCAAACCGCCGCTTGTTGATGGATCGATTGCAGCAGGCATTGGCAGTCAGTGCCCGTAACCTGCGTTATGGCGCACTGCTGTTCCTGGATATGGATCATTTCAAAATCATCAATGACACCCGTGGCCATGCCGCGGGTGACCTGTTGCTGATCGAGGCGGCACGCCGGTTAATTGGCTGTGTGCGCGAGGGCGACAGTGTGGCCAGACTGGGTGGCGATGAATTCGTGGTGCTGCTCGAAGAATTGGACAGCGAGGTGAACGATGCAGCCAACCAGACCGAAATGGTCGCGGAAAAAATCCTGCATGAGCTGGGCAAGCCCTATGTGTTGAAAAATTTCGAGAGCCATTTGACGGTCAGTATCGGTATTGGCCTGTTCATCAATCACAATGAAAGCGCGGAAAGCCTGTTGCAGCACGCCGATGTCGCGATGTATCAGGCCAAGTCGGCCGGGCGCAACGCCATCCGTTTCTTTGATCCGCAAATGCAGGCAGCACTGGATGCCCGTACGGCGTTGGAAGCAGATATGCGTCATGCACTCAACAAACAGGAATTCTGCCTGCATTACCAGATACAGGTCGACAGTCTGCAACGTGCACTCGGGGCAGAGGTTTTGCTGCGCTGGAATCATCCCCTGCACGGTCTGATCTCGCCGGTGCAATTCATCCCGCTTGCCGAAGAATCCGGACTGATCGTGCCGATCGGTTTATGGGTATTGGAAAAGTCCTGTGCGCAGCTCGTTGAATGGCAGGGTCAGGCGCTGACACGCGACCTGACACTGGCGGTGAACGTCAGCGCCAGACAGTTCCGCCAGAACAATTTCGTCATGCAGGTGCAGCATGTGTTGCAGGAGAGCGGCGCGAGACCGTCACAGCTTAAACTGGAATTGACCGAAAGTGTCGTGCTGGAAAATGTCGAAGACACGATCGCCAAGATGCGCGAACTGAAACTGCTCGGCGTGAGCTTTTCCATGGACGACTTCGGTACCGGCTACTCTTCCTTGCAGTACCTCAAGCGCCTGCCGCTGGACCAGATCAAGATAGATCAATCGTTTGTGCGCGATATAACCACCGATCCCAACGATGCCGCCATTGTGCAGACCATCATCGCGATGACCGAGGCGCTGGGGTTGAATGTGATTGCGGAGGGAGTGGAGACAGAGCAGCAGTTTGAGTTTCTCGATCTTCGTGGCTGCCATGCCTTCCAGGGTTATTTGTTCAGCAAGCCGGTACCGATAGAACAGTTCGGCGTTTTGCTGCTTCAGGACTTGAGAACATTCAGACACAGCAGTGCACTGCCGTAAGCCGCTTCGCCATGGGTTGCTGTACCGACCGGCACCCCGAGCAATCTTTCCCGCAATATTCTCCAGGTTTCATTTCCGGCGCCGCCGCCGTTGGTCACGACACGTTTGAGTGGCGGCGCACCCAGTTCGGCGAGTCTGGCATAGCCCGTTGCTTCAATACGCGCCAGGCCCTGCAGTAATCCATGAAGAAATTCCACATCATTATCCGGACGCGGCTTGAGTCGCGGCACAAGATGCACATCATTGACGGGAAAGCGCTCGCCGATTCCGGTCAGCGGGTAGTAATCCAGCGGGCTGTCATGATGCGGATCGATCTGTGCGCTCAGGGCTGCGAGCCGGCCATTGTCAAAGTAATGGCGCAACACGCCGGCTCCCGCATTTGAAGCCCCGCCCACCAGCCACAGATCGCCATAGCGATGGCTGTATACGCCGTATTCAGCCGCTTCGATGCGTTGTGCCGAGAGTTGCTTGAGTACCAGTGTGGTACCTAGGGTCGTCACGCCAACACCGGCCTCACTGACGTCCGCAGCGATGAACGCTGCGGTGCTGTCGGTGGTTCCGGCGTGTATCAGGCATTGCGGATGGATGCCGAAATGCGCGGCGATGTCCGGCTGTATCTGCCCGATCACTTCGCCGGGCGCAAGTACACGCGGCAGCAGATGGCTGTGCGGCAGTGCCAATACCCAATCCGGCCAGCACAACCTTTCGATGTCATAGCCGGTCTTCAGTGCATTGTGATAATCGCTGCTGCCCGGTTGCCCGCTGAGCAGTGCGGTGAGCCAGTCGGCCTGATGTAGAAAATACGCGGCATGTTGGGCATCATCCTGTTGCGCACCCGTAAAGGGTACGCCGCCAGACACTCGTCCAGCGGACGGTCTTGGCACAGTCAGCCATAGAAACTTGGCCAGACCGGAAGTTGCGGTGCAAACGGTTTGTCCGTGCGGTGCGACGGACTTGAGTTGTTCAGCCTGCCGATGTGCGCGGTTGTCGTTGTAAAGCAGGACCGGGGAACACGGGTGCAATCCCGCATCGCACAACAGCACTGTACCCGAGGTGCCGTCCAGCGCAATGCCATGCAGCCCGGCCGCGATATCTTCCGGTAGCGCATTGAGCAATGAGTGTAGTGCGTTACGCCAGTCGGAGGGGGTTTGCCTTTCAGGAGCCGGGTATGTGACGCGATGTTGCCAGACGATGGCTTTCGCGTCGTCGATAACGCAGGCGCGTGCGCCCGAGGTGCCGAAATCGAGGCCGAGGAAAAAGGTGTTCTGTACTTTGCCATGATGATTGTTGTCTGTTGATTCTGGTTTGCTCCCTTCGACTCCGGCGGTAAAACTGCCTACGCTCAGGGCGAACGGGTGGGAGGGATGATTGGAAGGTTGCATTGCAACACCGTTCGTGCTGAGCGTAGGACGCGCAGCGTCCGAAGTCGAAGCATGAAGTGCAGGAGGCACAGTCAAAGCAAGATACTGAGAGCGCTGATGTTGATGCTTTCCTCGTCCCAACTTATTCACCGCCTGCCAATCCCCACGCATCATGGCTTCTTTCTTTTTTCTGCTCCATCCCTTGATTTGTATTTCAGCAGCCAACGCTTCTTCGCGCGTCGCACATTCCTGTGACCACGCTAACTCGACGGGACGGCGGCTGGAGGTGTAACTATCGCAGATGCCGGTTTGATGTTCGTCTATGCGCTTTTCGAGATTGTCGGTGTGGCCAGTGTAGTAGGATTCATCAACACAGCGCAGGATATAAACCCAGAATGGCTTCATGAATATCCTTATATTTTGCTTCCTTCGAACGCCCCTGCACTACGGTCAGGACGAACGGGTTAACGGAGGCGCCATATATGTCTAGTTTAGCCCCGTGTATTTGACTGTGTTTCAAACCGCGTCAATTCCACCAACGGCGCGGGCTGCCAGCCGGTCTTGTGATGTTCGGCGACCACGTTGGTGAAGATGCCGCCGCGCACGTAGAATTTTGCGGTCAGGCGCATGAAGCGCGGCTGAAGGACGGCGACCAGGTCGTCCAGGATGCGATTGGTGACGTCCTCGTGGAAATGTCCCTCGTTGCGGAACGACCAGATATACAGTTTGAGACTTTTCAATTCGACGCAGTTCTGATCCGCGATGTAATCCAGCACCAGCGTGGCAAAATCGGGCTGGCCGGTCTTGGGGCACAGGCAGGTGAACTCGGGGATTTCCATGTGAATGTGGTAGTCGCGCTGGGGGCTCGGATTGGGGAAAGTTTCAAGTGTTTTATCGGGTTGTGATGTCATATTGGTATGCCAGTCCGCTTCGGTTAGAATAGCGCGCATTATAAAACGTTGTGACAACCAAATTGCGTCTTTCCCATATAAAACTGGCCGGTTTCAAATCCTTCGTCGATCCCACGCAGATTTCGCTGCCGGGGCAGATCGTGGGCGTGGTCGGGCCGAACGGTTGCGGCAAGTCGAACGTGATCGACGCGTTGCGCTGGGTGCTGGGCGAGTCCAAGGCTTCCGCGCTGCGCGGCGAGACCATGCAGGACGTGATCTTCAACGGTTCCAGCAAGCGCAAGCCGGTATCGCGCGCCAGCGTCGAACTGGTCTTCGATAACTCGCTGGGCAAGGCGAACGGGCAATGGTCCAGTTATGCCGAGATCTCCATCAAGCGCGTTTTGCAACGCGACGGCGATTCCAGCTACCACATCAACAACCAGCACGTGCGGCGCAAGGACATCACCGACATTTTTCTTGGCACCGGGCTGGGTGCCCGTGCCTACGCGATTATCGAACAGGGCATGATCTCGCGCATCATCGAGGCCAAGCCGGAAGAATTGCGCATCTTCCTCGAGGAGGCCGCGGGCGTTTCCAAATACCGTGACCGCCGCCGCGAGACGGAATTGCGCATCGGCGACACGCGCGACAATCTGTTGCGTGTCAGCGACATCCTGCAGGAACTGGAAAAGCAACTGGTGCATCTGGGCGAGCAGGCTGAGGTGGCGAAACAATACCGCGCGCTGGAAACACAGCGCGACACCACACAACAGCTGTTCTGGCTGGTCAAGAAACAGGAAGCCGAAGCGCAGCGCATCCGTTACGCGCAGGGTACCGAGAAGACCCGCACCGAACTTGAGGGCGAAACCGCGCGCCTGCGCGAAATCGAAAGCCAGCTCGAAACCGCGCGCAGCGGGCATTACCGGCTTTCCGACGCGCTGCACGTGAAGCAGGGCGATCTGTACACGGCGAATGCAGAGATCGCGCGGCTGGAGCAGCATATCAAGCACGTTACCGAGCAGCGCCAGCGCATGACGCAGCAGCTCACCAATACCGAGAAGCAGATCGAACAGCAAAGACACCAGCGCCAGGGCGTACATTCGCTGTTGGAACATTGGCAACGCCAGCAGGATGGGGCCGGTGCCAAGGTGAGCGAGGCCGAGCAGATTGCCCAGACGGAAGGACAGAATCTGCCGCAGGCGGAAGACTACGCGCGCACCGCCCGGGAACGCCACAACGAACTTCAGCGTGAACAATTGTTACTGCAACAGCAACTGCAATTGGCCGAGACGCAGCATGCCAATCTGCAACGCAACATCCAGCAGCTCGATTCCCGACGTTTGCGGCTGATGATGGAAAAAGACAACCTGCCGGGTGCCGATGACGGTGCGCTGCAACAGGCGCAGCAACAGGTGGCCGAACTTGAGCAGGAACGGGCCGAGCAGATCGAGAAACTGGCACTGTTGCAGGAACAGTTGCCGCTGGCCGATACGGAGCGACGCAACCAGCAGGATACCTTGCTACAGCAGGAACGCATTCTGGCCCAGACCGAAGCCAGGTTGAATGCCTTGCAGCAATTGCAGCACCAGATCGACAGCGACAAGAATCTGAATGCCTGGCTGCAACAGCATCAACTGGAGAACAAGCCGCGCCTGTGGCAATCGATACGCATCGAAGCAGGCTGGGAAGATGCGCTCGAAGCGGTATTGCGGGAACGCCTGAACGCACTGTCTCTGCCGTCCCTGGATGGCGCTGCCGCGTGGAGCGACGTTCCTCCGGCAAAGCTGGCATTGTTTGCGCTGTCCGCTAACGGGCAGGGCAATGGCGAGGCAGCCGGGTTCAAGACGCTGCTGAGTTATGTGCAATGCCAGGACGCACAGGTGCTTCCGGTGCTGCGCGATTGGTTGACCCATGTGTACGCGGTCGCGAATGTCGCACAGGGTTATGCGCAACGCGCGCAACTGCCTGCGGGCGGCTGGTTCGTTACGCCGCAGGGACACTTGATCGGCGCGCACAGCGTGCTGTTTCACGCGCCGGACAGCCAGTTGCACGGTGTGCTGGCGAGACAGCGCGAAATAGAGCAACTGGAAACGGAACTGGTCGAGCAGAACCGCAACGCGGAATATTCCCGCGAGCAAGTCGCACAAGCTGAACGGCGTTACCAGTCCATCGATATCCAGATTGCGCCATTGCGTATTACAGGCAACGAACTGCAGCAACGTCTGCACGGTCTGCAAATGAATATACTCAAGCTCAATCAGGCGCACGAGCGCAGCGTGGAACGTGCCGCACAGATCGAGAGCGAGATGCTCGAAGTTGCCGACCTGTTGGGCACGGAACAACGCCAGCAGGGGGGTATAGCCGAACAGATGGCGATACTGCGCGAGCAGATCGCGGCTTTTTATGCGCAGGTCGACGAGGCACAGCGCAACGCCAACGCCGGCGATATCGCGTTGCGCGAACAACGCAGCCGTGCACAACAGGCACAGCACGCCCTGCAGGAAGCCCATTTCTTTGCCAAGACCTGTACCGAGAAAATTGCCGATCTTCAGCACAACGTCCGGCAGATCACCGATGCGCTGGCGCAGTTCGAGCAGAACCTGACGCAATTGCGCGAGGATCTGTCAGTCAGCGAGGATGACTCTGCACAACAGCAATTGCAGGCGGCACTGCTGGTGCGCCAGACTTGCGAACAGGCGCTGGGCGAGGCGCGCAACATTCTGGAAAACGCCACCGTTACCCTGCAAAAGCAGGAGCAGGAGCGCATGTCCTGCGAGCACAAGCTGAACCCGCTACGCGAGAAACTCAACGAGTTGACGCTCAAGGAGCAGGAAGCGCGCCTGCATTTCGAACAATGGTCCGAACAATTGCAGGGCGTCGATGAGCAGGCGCTGTTGCCACTGCTGGAGGCTGATAACAGGCAGGGGGGCAGCAACAAACCGAATGCCCTGCAGAGCGAACTGAACCGCCTGAATGCCGACATCGAGGCATTGGGCGCGGTGAATCTTGCGGCACTCGATGAGTTGCAGGTCGCGACCGAACGCAAGGCCTATCTGGATGCACAGGCCAAGGATCTGAACGAGGCGATGGCGACGCTGGAAGATGCGATATGCCGTATCGACAAGGAATCGCGCGAACTGCTGATGGACACCTACAACAAGGTGAACCAGCATCTGTCTGAATTGTTCCCGATATTGTTTGCCGGCGGCGAAGCGCGTCTGGTGCTGACCGGTGAAGAAATTCTCGACAGCGGCGTGCAGGTGATGGCGCAACCCCCGGGCAAGAAGAACAGCTCGATACACCTGTTATCCGGCGGGGAAAAAGCCCTCACCGCGATCGCGCTGGTGTTTTCGCTGTTCCAGCTGAATCCCGCGCCGTTCTGTCTGCTCGACGAAGTGGACGCGCCGCTGGATGACACCAACACCGAGCGGCTGTGCGCGCTGATCAAGAAAATGGCGCAACACACCCAGTTCGTGTTCATCAGTCACAACAAGATCACCATGGAACTGGCGCAGCAACTGGTCGGGGTAACGATGCAGGAGAAGGGCGTATCCAAGGTGGTGGCGGTGGACATCGAGGAAGCGTTGCGGATGCGCGACGAACAGCTTGTCGCCTAGGTATCTGGCCCAACGCGGGCTCCCATTCTTGTTGTAACCCGCAAAGGTATTGGCGTTTCAGCCGGCCAAGCGGAACTTGAGCGGAGATCCCACGGGTTATTTGCAGAGATTGCCGATGTCCTTCTGAACCTTTTCTATGCGTTGCTGGCGTTGTGCATCATCAAGGTAGGAACGGTCGCCGCTGGCATTGATGTCCATAATGCGCGCGCCCGACTGCAATGAGCGCAGACTTTGCTGTGCAGCTTCGCAGTTGGCCTTCATCGCGTCTGCAGTTGCCTGCTTTGCCGCAGCTTGCGCCGCATCCGCCTGTTGTGCCTGTTGTGCCCTTTTCGATGCGGCTTCCTGCTGAACATAGGTGGACTCGCCGGCTCCGGCCACACCGCTCGCGGCGCCTTGGGATGCTGAGCGCAGCGCCTCTGCCTGTACTTCTGGCGGTGGCGCCTGGTCCGAATAGTGCACACGCCCCTGGTTATCAACCCATTTATTGACCTCGGCAAATGCGTTTGCGCTGGCCAGTATCAAGAAAATCAGCAGAAATTTGCCCATGTCACTATTCCCGAGAATGGTAAAGTTGATCGAAATCAAATCAGGCTGAAAAAAATCAGCCAATTCACACATGAGTCTAGCATGTGGATGTATGATTGAAAACGTATTAGATTCGCCAAATTTAATGGAGCGCGGGGATTCGTTTTATGCAGGAAAGCAAGGGTGGGACAGTTCCGAATAAAACCAATAATGTTGCGTCACAGGGTGACGAGGCGGTATTGAAGCTTTTCAATGCCTATTTTCGTGACCACAATCATACCGGCAAGCTTTACGAAGATTTCCCGAATTTTATACTGTTCAAGCCCGGCGTGCTGGAGGGCAGGGAAATTGCCACGCGCAGTTCGGAAAAATTGTTGCTGGATGATGTGATCCAGCGCGCCAAAGAGCGCAACGGTTATATCAGCGTGTCCAAACACCGCAATCCCAAGCTGGGATATTACTGGCTGGAATTATCGGTGATGCCGTTCATGATGGGCGATGCGGTGAGCAAGGATAACAAGGGTGAATTCTTTTACATACTCGCCAAATTCATCGAATTTACCAAGCAACATCCAAAAATGTATGGAGATTTGACTGCCGAAGTGGAATCCGACAAGGATATTTTGCTGATGCTGAACGGGATCAAGAATATGGCGGACCGTCTCAGGGTATCGCTGGAGATCTACCCGGAGAACATGCTGGTGTCGTACAACCCGAACTGGCCTGTGACGGAAGTCAAAAAATTGTTGCAATCACTCAAGGAAAACGACCAGGATTGGTGTGAAATGTTCTTTGAGTACATGATGTATGTAATGAGCAAAAAAGCCTAGCAACCGGTCTTCAGCAGCACCAGTACCGCACCACTGCCTCCGTTCCGGGGTTGGGCATCGCAATATCCCAATACCTGCCCATGCTGGGTGAGCCAGTGGCGCGTGAGCTTGCGCAATATAGCTTCCCCACCCTGGCTGTTCAGCCCCTTGCCGTGTATCACCAGCACACAGCGCAAGTTGTTCCCGGTCGCTTCATGCAGAAATGCCTGTAATAGTTTGCGCGCTGCATCGGTGTTGTTGCCATGCAGGTCTAGACTGTCCTGTATCGGCCAGGTTCCCCGCCGCAGCTTGCGCAAGGTCATGCGTGACAGGCCGTTGCCCAGGAATTCATCAGGCGCGTTGTCGGCTGAATAATCGTGCAATGTGTCGGCAATTTCGGGAGGCGGGATAGCCGGGCGCAGCCGTGGTCTGCGGGGTGCAGCCTGTGGCGTGACACGGTTCTGTTCCGTTAGCGGTTTCACAATCCCGACTGCCGCGCGAAACAGCGCGGCATCCTCGGGAGCTATCTTGTCAGACTTGTCTTTCGCCGCTTTCTTCACAACATCAGTTCGCGGTAGTTGCGCAGAAATTAACGGGTCAGGTCTTGGCCAGCGCAGCCAGATACTTGTCCGCGTCCAGCGCAGCCATGCAGCCTGTTCCGGCACTGGTGACTGCCTGGCGGTAGATCTGGTCCTGCACATCACCGGCCGCGAACACGCCGGCTATGCTGGTAGCAGTGATATTGCCATCCGAACCGCCGCGCGTCTGGATATAGCCGTTGCGCATATCCAATTGTCCGGCAAAGATATCGGTATTGGGTTTGTGACCGATGGCGATGAATACACCCTGCACATCGATGTCTTTGGTTTCGCTGTTCTGCACGAGTTTGACGCGCATGCCCGTCACACCGCTGGTATCGCCCAGTACTTCATCGAGTGTGCTGTTGAGTTGCAGCGAGATTTTACCCTGGTCGACTTTTTCCATCAGGTGATCGACCATGATGCGCTCGGCGCGGAAGGTATCGCGTCTATGTACCAAGGTCACATGTGCAGCAATATTGGACAGATACAGCGCTTCTTCGACGGCCGTGTTGCCACCACCGACGACCGCTACGGCCTGGCCTTTATAGAAAAATCCGTCGCAAGTGGCGCAGCCGGATACGCCGCGGCCCATAAAGGCTTCTTCGGAAGGCAGGCCTAGATATTGCGCCGAAGCTCCGGTGCAGATGATCAGTGCATCGCAAGTGTAGCTACCGGCATCGCCGATCAGCAGGAAAGGTTTTTGTTGAAGTTTTGCCGTATGGATATGGTCGTGAATCATCTGCGTGTTGAAACGTTCGGCATGCTTCTGGAAGCGTTCCATCAATTCGGGCCCTTGCACGCCCATCACATCGGCAGGCCAGTTGTCCACATCCGATGTGGTCATCATTTGGCCGCCCTGGGCCAGGCCGGTAATCAGGACAGGATTGAGGTTGGCGCGAGCGGCGTAAACTGCGGCGGTATAACCGGCCGGGCCGGATCCGAGAATGATGAGGCGATGATGTTGAGTCGTTGTGTTCATGGCTAGGGTTCTTTCAGTAGTGCTTAACGGGTTGAGGTTGGCCGGCAGGTGAAGTTTGTGGTCTGCGCCTGATTATGGCCGAACAGAACATGGAATTTAACAGTAGTTGAGACTGTCTGTCGAGCAGGCATGGGTTAGAATTCGCATATTATGAAATTTCCCCTCGTTGTTGCTTTGCTGACGCTGTTGCTGGCAGCCCCTTCCGCCCACTCGGTCGTGTTGCCCGGAATACCTGACTTCATCGACCAGATGGTTGCGAAGCACAAGTTCAAGCGCAGTGAACTTGTCAGCGTGTTTGCCCATGCCGAGCGTGTCCAGTTTGTGATAGACGCCATTTCCCGACCGGCCACCGCCAAGCCCTGGCCGGAATATCGTGCCAACTTTGTTAATCCGCAACGCGTCAGAATGGGTCTGGAATTCTGGCACAAATACCGGAAAACCCTGCAGCGCGCCGAGAAAAAATACGGTGTGCCGCAAGAAATAATCGTCGCGGTGATTGGTGTGGAAACCATCTATGGCAAGGATGCGGGTAATTTCCGCACCCTGGACGCGTTAACCACACTGGCATTCGACTATCCGCCGCGTGCGGATTTCTTCCGTAGCGAGCTGGAGAATTTTCTCTTGCTGGCGCGTGAACAGCAGTTCAATTTGCTTGCCATACGCGGCTCTTACGCCGGTGCGCTGGGAATCCCGCAATTCATGCCGAGCAGTTATCGCACCTATGCGGTGGATTTCAACGGCAATCGCAAGATCAATCTGCTGCGCGAAGACAAGGATGCGATAGGCAGCGTGGCCAATTACCTGAAAAGCTTTGGCTGGATCAGCCGGGCCCCGGAGCAATCCACGGATGCAGGGAAGTCAGCACACAAGATGACGACACCGCCTATTGCGGTACGCGCACAGGTCAGCGAGGATATCTGTCCCGGAGATATCACCACCCCGCGTACAGTCGCGGAATGGTCGATATCCGGAATAACGCCGATCGTGAAATTGGCTCCGGATCAAACTGCGCGCCTGATCGATTTTACGGTGGGGGAGGGCAAGGAATTCTGGCTGGTGTTCAACAACTTTGATGTCATCACGCGTTACAACAACAGCGACTATTATGCAATGTCGGTATATCAGCTGGCGGAAGCTTTGCAAGAGGCACGCAAGGCTCAATCGAGCAAAGCAATGCGTCGCGCACCGTTGTAGTGTTCTTCCCAGTAAGCTTCGTGCATGTTTTCCATGCGTACCCTGCCGCCGCTGCTGGGCGCATGAATGAAGCGACCATCGCCGATATAGATCCCGACGTGTGAAAATGCATGTCTGTTTGTGTTGTAGAACACCAGATCGCCCGCGCGCAAATGTGACGACTTAACCGACAATCCGTGCCGGCTTATTCTTTGTGCGTTATGCGGCAGTGATATATGCGCCGCATGACGGAATACATAATCGACGAAACCACTGCAATCGAATCCGGTTTTTGGAGAATAACCGCCATATTTGTATGGGGTACCGATCAAGCTGCGCGCATAGGAAGTGAGCTGTCCGGCTTTTGAGGAATTGTTGACCTGGTACGGCGGCGCGCTTTCATTGGTGGTCGCACATGCCACGAGCAACAATACGGATAACAGCAGGAGGAGTTTCATGCTGCTAATGTAATGTACCGCATCAGTTTTTGTAAAGGGGCCCCCGAATAATCCAAATGCGAACCGAGCGGGCAAAAAATGCCCGACAGGTTGTACCGGTTGTCGGGCGTAGCGGGAATAGCCGGGTTATGGTTTTTTCATCGGGCAGGTGTTCATGCCGAAGATGGCATATATAGGGCAAAAACCAAACAGTCCGGTCAGCAACGGAACCACGCCAATCCAGCCCCACACGCCGATTGTTCCACTGACTGCAAGCCCGATCAAGACCAAGCCTGCAATTACGCGCAACGCGCGATCGGTTGTTCCTTCATTGACTTTCATTTTAATCTCCTTGGAATTTGATTAAGGGAGTACACAGCATAGTGGGTTTGTGCCCGCTTGTCTGTGATATAAATCACACAGCAACTTCTTGAGCGAAGGTTACGCCTCTAGAGTTCGGCAAATTTCTTGAGTGCGGAGGCATCGGTGATCTCGATCTGCTCCCGTCCCAGTTTGACCCATCCCTGCTCGGCAAATCCCTTGAGCAAACGGCTGACAATCTCACGAGCGCTGCCCAGTTCGTCGGCCAGCGCCTGATGGGTGATGTGGACAGGATCGGATTTGTTGATCAGCAGAGTAGCCAGACGCTGGTCCAGCTTCTGGAAAGCCACGGCAGAAACCAGTTGCATCAGATCGGTGAGGCGATCGGAGAACAGGTGAAAAACGTAACCCCGGAAAGATTCCTGCTTTTCAAGCAGGGCATGGAAGACATTCGCCGGCAGCAGCACCATCTCCAGGTCATATTCGGCGATGCCGCGCGCGTGATAGCGCGTGTTGCCCAGCAGGCAGCTGCTGGTGATGATGCAACTCTCGCCCGGCATGACGCGATATAGCTGCAATTCGCGCCCGTTCACAGAAGACTTGATGACACGAATGTTGCCGGACAACAGCATCGGGAACCCCTGGCAGGGCTGGTTTTCGTCGAACAATACCGTCCCTTGCGGGACGTGCACGAGCGTTGCGACCGACAGTAACTCGTCCTGCTCCGCGCCGGACAATTCGCCCAGCATCGGGTATTGCTGCAACAGACGGAATTTTGTGTCGCTGTCGAGCATGATTTTTCCTATCAGGGCCAAGAAAAACGTCGCGAGCGATGGCAGAACAAGGGCGAGAAAGCGGAATTTACATATCGGTCTATCGCTACGCGATCCCGCATTTTGAGTCCTTGTGCAACGCAGCCATGTCGAGCACATAACCAATCACTTGGCAACGGTTTCTTGTTGCTTAGTGGGATGGCTAGTAGCTTCATCAGCAGTTTTTATCGCCCTGTTTATTCGGGCCGCATGTGCGGGAAGAGTATTACATCCCGTATGCTTGCACAGTCGGTGAGCAGCATCACCAGCCGATCGATACCGATACCCTCTCCGGCAGTGGGGGGCAGACCGTACTCCAGTGCGCGCACGTAGTCGTTGTCCTTGAACATCGCCTCCTCGTCGCCGGCTTCTTTCGCCGCGACCTGGGCGTCGAAACGCGCGGCCTGGTCTTCCGCATCATTCAATTCCGAAAAACCATTGGCAATCTCGCGCCCGACGATGAACAATTCGAAGCGATCGGTAATCGACGGATCTCTGTCGCTGCTGCGCGCCAGTGGCGAAACTTCCACCGGGTAGTCGATGATGAAAGTCGGTTCGAACAACTGCGCTTCAGCCAGTTCCTCGAACAGTGACAACTGCAGGCCGCCTATACCGTCTTCCGGCTTGTATTTCGCCTTCAGATCTTGCAGCTCATTGACGAGAAAATCACGGTCGTTGAGCTGCCCGGTGGTGAACTGGGGATGATATTTCTGGATTGCCTGTACCATGGTCAATCGTTGGAACGGCTTGCCCAAGTCCAGTTCTCTGCCCTGGTAGCTGATCAGCGTCGTTCCCAATACCTTTTGTGCCACTTCGCGGAGCAGGTTTTCGCTGAAGTCCATCATGTATTTGTAATCCCGGTAGGCCTCGTAGAATTCAATCATCGTGAATTCCGGGTTGTGTCGCGTGGACAGGCCCTCGTTGCGAAAGTTGCGGTTGATCTCGAATACCTTCTCGAAGCCGCCCACCACCAGACGTTTCAGATACAGCTCGGGTGAAATGCGCAGATACATTTTCATGTCCAGCGCGTTGTGGTGTGTCTCGAACGGCTTGGCGGCTGCACCTCCCGGGATGGGGTGCATCATCGGTGTTTCCACTTCCAGGTAGTCGTGCCGGATAAAAAATTCGCGTATCGCCTGAATGATTTTAGTGCGCGTGATGAACACCTTGCGCGCATCCTCGTTGGTGATCAGATCCAGGTACCGCTGGCGGTATTTCTGCTCCTGGTCGGTCAAGCCATGGAATTTTTCCGGCAGCGGACGCAACGCCTTGGTCAGCAAACGCACCTGTGTGACGCGCACGGAAAGCTCTCCGGTCTTGGTCTTGAACAACACCCCTGTGGCACCCAGGATGTCGCCGAGGTCATGATGCTTGAACGCGTTGTGCGCTTCCTCGCCGGTGTCGTTGTTGCTGATGAACAACTGGATCTTCCCGCTCATGTCCTGCACCGTGGCAAAGCTGGCCTTGCCCATCACCCGCTTCAGCATCATGCGCCCGGCTACTGCGACATATATCTGCGCGGCTTCCAGTTCATCGTGGGACTTCTCCCCGAATTCGGCATGCAAATCTCCGGCCAGGTGCTTGCGCTCGAAGTCGTTGGGGAAAGCGACGCCCGTCTTTCGAATAGCGGTCAGTTTGCTGCGACGTTCCGAAATGATCTGATTGTCGTCTTGTGATGGCAGGGTGTTGTCGGTCGTCATAACATTTCTCAAATGATTAATTCGGGTGATTAAACCTGGTTAAATGCCTTGCTTCAAGCTGGCGGAGATGAAATCGTCGAGGTCGCCATCCAGCACGCCCTGGGTGTTGCCGACTTCATGGTTGGTACGCAAATCCTTGATGCGCGACTGGTCGAGCACATAGCTGCGGATCTGGTGGCCCCAGCCGATGTCGGATTTTCCGTCTTCCAGCACCTGCTTTTCTTCATTGCGCTTGCGCAGCTCTTCTTCATAGAGACGCGATTTTAGCATCGCCATTGCTTCGGCACGGTTACGGTGCTGCGAGCGGTCGCTCTGGCATTGCACCACGATGTTGGTGGGGAGGTGGGTGATGCGCACCGCCGAATCGGTCTTGTTGATGTGCTGTCCACCGGCACCCGAGGCACGGTAGGTGTCCACGCGCAGGTCGGCAGGATTGATGTCGACCTCGATGGATTCGTCCACTTCGGGATAGACAAACACGCTGGAGAACGAGGTATGGCGGCGGTTTCCAGAATCGAACGGGGATTTTCGCACCAGGCGGTGCACGCCGGTTTCGGTACGCAGGTGTCCGTAGGCATAATCGCCGCTCACCTTGAGCGATGCGCCCTTGATGCCCGCAACTTCGCCGTCGGATTGTTCCAGCACTTCGACCTGGAAACCTTTGCGTTCGCAATAGCGCAAATACATGCGTAGCAGCATTGAGGCCCAGTCCTGTGCTTCAGTTCCGCCCGAGCCGGCCTGGATGTCGACAAAGCAATTGTTCGGATCCATCGGGTGGGAGAACATGCGGCGGAATTCCATGGCCGCGACGCGCTGCTCGATGTCCTGTATATCAGCAGCGGTGCTGTTCAGACTGTCGTCATCATTTTCCGCCTGGGCCATCTCGAACAGTTCTGCAGCATCGGAAATATCCCGCTGGATTTTGCCCAGGCCGAGTACCACCCCTTCCAGTGATTTGCGTTCGCGGCCGAGTTCCTGCGCACGTTTGGCGTCCTGCCAGATGGCGGGATCTTCGGCGAGTTCGGATACCTCGGTCAGGCGCTCCTGCTTGGCATCGTAGTCAAAGATACCTCCGTAATTCGGCGTTGCGCAGGGCGAGGTCTTGTAGCTGGTTGGAGAGAGCGTTTAGTTGTTCGGCTTCCATTTGTGTGTTTTGTCGGCAATGCTAAAGAAGAGCGCGATTATAACGCAACCAGTCCGATCAGCATCCCCAAAGCGATGGCGCCGAAGCCGGTGGCGACATGTCGGGCGAGATTTTTTCCGCCGATGAATATCACCATACCGAATTTGAAGGCGAGATTTGCAATGAAGGCGAGTGTAATCGAGGTGACTGCCTGGTGTTCGTTCAATTGCCCGAGATTGAACAGGCGCAGGCTGGAAAGGGTGATCGCATCGACATCGGTCAACCCGGATACCAAAGCCACTGCATACAGGCCGCGACTACCCGCAAAATCCTGCATCCATGCCGCTCCCAGCAACACGATCACATATAACAGGCCAAAGCCGAGGGCGGTTCGCAGCTCGGCGGGATTGGCGGTTTTCGGGATGTCGAGTTTTGTTGCGTTGATTGTCTTGCGCCAGTTGTACAGCGCGACGACCAGGCCGAACAGGAAGCCGCCCGCAAGTACCGGCAACAGACCCGACAGCGCATCATAGGCGACCACAGCGCTGAGAACCAGCAGACGCAACAATACCACCATGCTGGCAATGACGATGATAGCGGCGGCCAGTTGCGACATGGCGGGGTTGTTCTTGCTGTTTTTTGCATAGAGCAAAGTCGTCGCGGTGCTGGAAACGAGACCACCGAGAAAACCCAGCAGTGGTGCTCCAAAACGGGTCCCCACCACATGCAGCGCGGTATAACCCGCCAGACTGATGCCGGAGATCAGCACTACCATCAGCCAGGCTTGATGCGGATTGAAGGCTTGGTATGGGCCGTAGTTATGATCGGGGAGTATCGGCAGCACGATAAAGGTCAGCACGGAAAATTGCAGCACGGCCACCAGATCGCTGCGCGTGAGACGCTGCGACATCCCGCGCAGTTCGGGTTTGAAATAGAGCAGCGCGGTGACCGCTATAGCCAGCATCACGGCCAGCTTGGCCAGGCCGAACCAGATCATCGCGCCCAAGCCGTAGCACAGCAGCAAGGCGATGACGGTGGTGGTGCCCGGGTCGTCTGCTTCGACAGGCTTGTTGTGGTATGCGGCGATGATCATGCCGGCCACGGCAAGCAGGCCGACGATCAGCATCCAGGGTGTGTCGAGTTTGCTGGTGAGCAGCGCGCACAGCGTGCCGAACATGGCGACCAGCGCAAAGGTACGCAGCCCGGCCTTGGCGGAAGGGTTGCGCTCGCGCTCCAGCCCGATCAGCAGGCCGATCGCCAGGCTGGTGATGAACTGCGGCAGGGTATCGATACCGTTGCTGAGTTGGAAAACAGCATCCATGGCCTTAATCCTTTGTATTCTGCCAGTGTCGGACAATCAGTTGCAGGCTCTGCGTGCCATTGTATTCATTGACACTCAGGCTGTACACGGCGTGGATGCGTTCGGGCAGCGGTTCGTTGTGTCCGAACAGGATCGCTTCAAGGTGCTTGCCCTGATTTTCCAGCCTAAGTTTGAGATGTTTCTCTCCGACCACACGCTGGGTCTGCACTGTGAAATCATCACTGAATTGAGGTGCCGGGAAGCCTTGTCCCCATACCTGCTGATCGAGTAGTTGGGCGATGTCCAGGTTCATTTCGTCCGCATCCAGTCCGCCATCGGTCTCGATAGTCTGCGTGAGGTCTTTCACATCGAGCAAACCGGCGGCGACGTCTTCGAATGCGGTGACGAAGTCTGCGAAGTCGGACTCGGCAATACTCAATCCCGCAGCCATGGCATGGCCACCGAACTTTCTGATTAATGCGGGATGTCTTTTGCTGACAAGGTCCAGCGCGTCGCGCAGATGCAAGCCGGCGATGGAACGCCCCGAGCCTTTTATTTCGCCTTTGTTTGCACGTGCAAAGGCGATAGTCGGACGATGGAATTTGTCCTTGAGGCGCGAAGCAAGGATGCCGATGACGCCCTGATGCCAGGTCTGGTCAAACAGGGTCAGGGTGAAATTGTCGCCGGGTTCGAGGTGCTCCAGCGCTGCCAGCGCGTTTTCCTGCATATCTGTTTCAATGGTGCGCCGTTCGCGATTGAGAGCGTCCAGTTTTGCGGCGATAGAAGTTGCCACTGTTTCATCATCGCTGAGCAGACAATTGATGCCCAGACTCATGTCGTCGAGCCTGCCGGCTGCGTTCAGTCTCGGCCCGACAGTGAAGCCCAGGTCCTGGCTGGAGACGCGTGCCGGGATCTTTCTGGCGACTTGCAACAGTGCGTTGATCCCGGCACAGGCACGTCCGGCACGGATGCGCTGCAATCCCTGCTGTACCAGTATGCGATTGTTTTGATCCAGCCTGACCACATCGGCGACTGTGCCCAATGCGACCAGGTCGAGCAGGTCGGCAAGTTTCGGTTCTGCCTGGGTGGTATAAGCGCCGCGCGTCCGCAGCTCGGCACGCAGTGCCAGCAGCACATAGAACATTACACCAACACCGGCCAGGTTCTTGCTCGGAAATGTGCAGCCGGGCTGGTTGGGATTGACGATACATGTCGCGTCCGGCAGTTCATCGCCGGGCAGGTGGTGGTCGGTAACAAAGACCTGCATACCCAGCCGGTTGGCCTCGGCCACACCTTCCACACTCGCGATCCCGTTGTCAACGGTAATCAGGATATCGGGAGCAGACCGGGCGGCCAGGTGAACGATCTCCGGAGTCAGCCCGTAGCCGTATTCAAAGCGGTTCGGCACGATGAAATCGATTTTTGCACCGAAGGCGCGCAAGCCGCGTACCGCCACCGCGCAGGCCGTGGCGCCATCGGCATCGTAGTCGGCGATAACCATGAGCTGCTTCTGTGCTGCTATGGCATCGGCCAGCAAGCGCGCCATCCCGGTGACGTTTTTCAGATTGTCGAAGGGCAGCAGTCCGGCAAAGCCGGTATCCAATTGCTTGCAGTCCGTGATACCGCGCGCAGCAAAAATATTCGCCATGGCGGGTGAATAACCGCTTTCGCGCAGCTTTTGTGCGGTTGCGGATGGGATGTTGCGCGGAGTGATTTCTGGCATATTGACCGACTGAATTGGCAACTCAATGCATGGAGTTTAGCACCCTGCCGGGATGGGGATATATGCGAAACGAATTGCCACAACCGCTTCTCGCCTCGTTTTTTTCGGCCAGTTAAGCTAAAATCCCTCCTCTATTCAAGTCAGGCATGGAAGAAACGTGGCACTCATAGTTCAGAAGTACGGCGGAACATCGGTCGGCAGTCCGGAACGCATCAGGAGCGTCGCGCGTCGCGTCGCAAAATTCAAAGCACTCGGGCATCAGGTGGTGGTGGTGGTTTCCGCGATGAGCGGCGAGACCAATCGTCTCGTGGCGCTCGCCCATGAAATGCAGAAGCATCCCGATCCGCGCGAACTGGATGTGATCATCTCGACCGGTGAGCAGGTCACCATCGGGCTGCTTGCCATGGCCCTGAAGGAACAAGGGCTCAAAGCCAAGAGTTACACGGGCGCACAGGTCAAGATACTCACCGACAGCGCTTTCACCAAAGCGCGCATCGTCAGCATAGACGAACAAAGCATACGCGACGATCTGGACAAAGACTGCGTTGTTGTCGTGGCCGGTTTTCAAGGCATGGACGAAAAGGGCAACATCACCACGCTGGGGCGCGGCGGTTCTGATACCACGGGCGTGGCAATCGCAGCCGCGTTAAGGGCCGATGAGTGCCAGATATATACCGACGTGGATGGCGTATACACCACCGACCCGCGTGTGGTTCCCGAGGCGCGCCGCCTGAAGAGCATCACTTTTGAAGAAATGCTGGAAATGTCCAGTATGGGCTCCAAGGTATTACAACTTCGTTCGGTGGAATTTGCGGGAAAATACAAGGTCAAGCTGCGCGTGTTGTCGAGCTTTGAAGAAGAGGGCGAAGGCACGCTGATTACTGTTGAGGATAAAGACAAAATGGAACAAGCAATCATTTCCGGAATTGCGTTCAATCGCGATGAAGCAAAAATTACCGTGATGGGCGTGCCCGACAAACCCGGAATCGCTTATCAGATTCTGGGCCCGGTCAGCGATGCCAATATCGACGTGGACATCATCATCCAGAACGTCGGTGAGGATGGTGCTACCGATTTCTCGTTCACGGTGCATAGAAGCGAGTTTGCCAAGGCGATGGACATCCTGAACAGCAAAGTTCAACCGCACATCGGCGCACGCGCAGTGGTCGGTGATGAAAGGGCGGCCAAAGTCTCGGTTGTAGGCGTCGGAATGCGCTCGCATGTCGGTATCGCCAGCAAAATGTTCCGCACGCTTGCTGAAGAGGGAATCAACATCCAGATGATTTCCACTTCAGAGATAAAAATTTCCGTGGTCATTGACGAGAAATATCTGGAACTGGCCGTGCGTGTATTGCACAAGGCCTTCAATCTTGATCAGGAAGACGCATAATTGTTTGACCTTTCAGGCCAGTTACATTAATATGCGCGGCCTTCGGAGAGGTGGCCGAGAGGTCGAAGGCACGCCCCTGCTAAGGGCGCATACGAGCTCAAACTTGTATCGAGGGTTCGAATCCCTCCCTCTCCGCCAAGGTTTTATAGTGCGCGCCCGTAGCTCAGCTGGATAGAGTACTTGGCTACGAACCAAGGGGTCGGGCGTTCGAATCGCTCCGGGCGCACCAACAATTCAAAGAGTTAGATCATTTTCGGTCTAGCCCATTTTTCTTTTGAAGGAACTTTGAAGGGACTCGGCTTTTTCCCTGAACAGCATTTCCAAGCTTGCGTTCGTCCGGTTGCTCTCATCCGTGATCAGATTTAAAGCATCCAGTAGTTCACGTACCTGTACAACGCTGTAATGTGCAGTCATCGTTCCTCGGCTATGCCATAGAAGATCTGAAATCGTTTCTTCTCGTACACCCGCCTCACGCAGCCTCATGCCTACCGTATGCCGCAGATCATGCACGCGAACATCCTGTAAGCCGACTATCTTCCTCGCTTTTTGCCATCCATTGTTATTCATTGTCTCAACTGCATGTGGCTCATGGTTCTTGCCACGTTGATACGTGAATACGAATTCTGGATGTTTACCGCGCTGCGAATCAAGAATCGATTGCGCAACACGATTGCAAACCAACGGTCGCCAGCCTTTACGGCCTTTGACATAGCGAGGCGGAACGATGAACACGCTACATTCCAGTTCCTCCAGATACACTTCCCATTCCCAACGCAGATTACACACCACATCATCGCGTGCGCCCGTGTTCAAATCGAACAGTGCCATGGGCTGCAAGTGCACAGGCAGTTCTGGCAGCAACTTCCGCTGTTCGATCCAGCTGATTGGCCGTGGCTTGCGTGCGTCATCCAGCGGCAACATCGAAATCAGCGGGGCAGTTTCCAACAACGTGCGCCCCTGATCGTCTCGCCATTTTCTGGCGGAGAGATTCAGGATGTGACGCGTTACTGCCATTGACGCATTGATCGTCTTGTTCTTCCGGCCTTGCTCTTTGCGTGCCTTTATGAATGACTGCAATGTGTCGTCATGTATTTGCTCCAGGTTCAGATGCCCAATAAATGGCATGATTGCCTCAAGCAGTGTGGCTTCCGTTTGAATGGAAAGCTTCTCTTCATTTTCCAACAGATACTTTGCTGCAATGGGTTCGAATCGATAACGCGGCCGGTGATACTTTGCCTGCCTTACCTGTTCGATTTCCGTCAAGAGCCAGTTTTCTGCTGCTTGATACGTTTCAAAACGTCCTTGAAGTCGAGTTCCTTGGTAGGTCTTGTCGATTCTCCAGCGTCCGTCTTGTGTTTCGGTGATTCCCGGGGTTCTTTTGGCCATTGTGCTGCTCCTTTCACGGTCGGCCCCACATCCCCGGCTCCAAGTTTAAGCTGCTCGAAGACGAAGTCAAGGTCCTGTCGGTCAAATATCATGGATGTGCCCATCTTGATACCGTGTAGCCTGGGTCGAATTTCCTTGTCGAAAAATGTTCCCTTGACTCCGATGTAGGAAATAGCTTCCTGCCGATTCAAGCCGCGCCGGTCGTTTAATGGAAGGCTCATAAATTCAATCTGAATATTTCGCTAGTAGCCAGATTTCAATTAAGAAGGCAAGACTTTCATAAATTTCGTACTCCTTCAACATGATAAATTTCGAATTGTTCAT
>JBDTCC010000109.1:0-4401 GCA_039923775.1 Gallionella sp.
TTTCCCTGGCTGACCCTGGGTTATGCGCACAGTGGCAGTCCGCTGGCCGGCTATGCGCCGCTGTTGGGTGCCTATGGTGTATCGCTGATCGCGGCGGTCAGTGCTGGTCTGCTGGCCAGTTTGATCAATACACGCTGGACCCGGCAGGGCAAGTTGGCCTTGATCGTATTGCTGTTGTTATGGGGGGGCGGCGCGCTGCTGCGCACGATGAGCTGGACCCACCCTGAAGGGAAACCGTTCAGCGTGGCGCTGGTACAGGGCAACATCGCGGAGCATCTCAAGTTCAACGAAGATGAGTTGGCGGGCACGCTGGATACCTATCGTCGGCTGGTGCTGCAGAGCAATGCGCGCCTGACCCTGTTGCCGGAAACCGCTTTCCCGATGCTGCGCCATGAAATCCCGCAAGACCTGGTCGGGCAACTGCGCAGCCATGCTGCGCAAAACGGCGGCGATGACCTGATCGGGGTGTTCGAACGCGACCAACACAGCTATTACAATAGTGTGTTTTCATTGGGTGTTAATGAAGAACAGCATTACCGCAAGCATCATCTGGTGGTATTTGGCGAATTCATTCCGCTGAGGCCATTGCTGGGCTGGTTCATCAACGACGTGCTCAACATCCCGATGGGCGACCTGGCACGCGGCGATAAAATGCAGGCGCCGCTCGATGTCGCCGGGCAGCATGTCGCGGTCGACATCTGCTATGAAGACGTATTCGGCGAGGAGATTATTCTTGCCCTGCCGCAGGCCACGCTGCTGGCCAACTTTACCAATGACGCATGGTATGGCGATTCCTATGCGGCCGCGCAGCACAATCAGATGTCACAAATGCGCGCGATGGAAACGGGCCGCATGATGCTGCGGGCCACCAATACCGGCGTCACCTCGATCATCGGTGCAGATGGGAAAATATTGCAGCAATTACCGCAGCACGTGGAGGGGGTGCTGCTCGGTACGGCACAGGGTTA
This sequence comes from Gallionella sp., assembly GCA_039923775.1. Classification (GTDB taxonomy): domain Bacteria; phylum Pseudomonadota; class Gammaproteobacteria; order Burkholderiales; family Gallionellaceae; genus Gallionella. The sequence goes on from JBDTCC010000109.1 coordinate 969, forward strand.
CCAGGGTTCCACGCCCTATGTGCGCTGGGGTAACGCGGCGGTATGGCTGTTGATCACACTGATGCTCGCGGGAGCGTGGCTGCGGGGAAAACGGACCGCTACTTAGTCCAGGAATCCTTGAGCGTGACGGTGCGGTTGAACACCGGCTTTCCGGGGCGGTGATCGTGACGGTCGGCGCAGAAATAGCCGAGCCGCTCGAACTGGTAACCGGTTTCCGGTGCAGCGTCTTTAACGCATGCCTCCACCCAGCCTTGTACCGTGGTCAGTGAATCGGGATTCAGGTAAGTGCAAAAGTCTATTTCCCTGTCGGCATCCGGTTCCGGCACGGTGAACAGCCGGTCATACAAACGGATCTCGGCCGCCAGCGCATCTGCACAGGACAGCCAGTGGATCACGCCCTTAACCTTGCGCCCCACCGGATTCTTGCCCAGCGTTTCCGGATCTACAGAGCAGCGCAGTTCCGCCACGTTGCCGGCAGCGTCCCTGATCACTTCATCGCAGCGCATCACGTAGGAATACCGCAGACGCACTTCACCCCCCACGGTCAGACGCTGCCAACCGGCTGGCGGCGACTCGCTGAAGTCATCCGCCTCGATCCAGATTTCCCTGCCGAATGGCACGATGCGCGAGCCGAACTCCGGGTGCTGCGGATGGAAGCCCGCCTCGCGGGATTCGGTTTGTCCCGGTACGAAATTCGTGATCACCACCTTTAGCGGATTGATCACCGCCATCACACGCACGGCTTTCGCTTCCAGATCATCGCGAATCGCGGACTCCAGCACCGCCATATCGACGGTGTTGTCACTCTTGGAGATACCAATCCGTTTGGCAAATTCGCGTATGCCTTCTGCGGTGTAACCGCGGCGGCGCATGCCGATGACGGTGGGCATGCGCGGATCGTCCCAGCCGGACACGTGCCCCTCGTTTACCAGTTGCAGCAACTTGCGTTTGCTGGTGATGGTGTAATGCAACTCGAGCCGCGAAAACTCATACTGGCGCGGATGGCAGGGGATCGTGATGTTGTCCAGCACCCAGTCGTAGAGCGGGCGGTGATCTTCGAACTCCAGCGTGCACAGCGAATGGGTGATGCCTTCCAGCGCATCCGAAATACAATGGGTGTAATCGTACATCGGATAGATACACCATTTGTCGCCGGTGCGAATGTGGTGCACGCGACGAATGCGATAGATCACCGGGTCGCGCATGTTCATGTTGGGCGATCCCATGTCGATCTTTGCGCGTAACACCATGCTGCCGTCAGGAAGTTTGCCTGCACGCATCTCCTCGAACCGGGAGAGATTATCCTCCACGCGGCTATCGCGTCTCGGGCTGTTTGTTCCGGGTTGGGTCAGTGTGCCGCGATATTCGCGCATCTGTTCCGGGGTGAGATCATCCACATAAGCCTTGCCCAGTTTGATCAATTCAACCGCGTATTGATAAAGTTTCTCAAAATAATCCGACGCCCAGCGTACCTCGCCATCCCACTGAAAACCCAGCCAGTGCACGTCGTCCTGTATGGAGAGTGCGTACTCTTCGCTTTCCTTTTCCGGATTGGTATCGTCGAAACGCAGATGGCATTTACCCTGATAGTCTTGTGCCAGCCCGAAATTAAGGCAAATCGATTTTGCATGGCCGATATGCAAATAACCGTTCGGTTCGGGCGGAAAGCGGGTGGCAATATTGTGGTGTTTGCCGCTGGCAAGATCAGCATTGATGATCGTACGAATGAAGTTGGACGCGGCGGGTTGTGGCGTGCTGCTCATATGTGGATGGTTCCGTTTTGTATAAAGTAACGACAGGCGCGGGGATTTTAACCGAAATTGGGCACAGCCCCGGCTAGACATTAACAGTGAAAATGTGACGTTTATTTGGTAGAATCGGCCCCAATTCGAACAATTACGCCCATCCGGAGAGAATCGCGGAATTGTGTCAAGTCACCCGGAACCTAACCATTATGAATATTGCCAAGCATTTTTACCGCCTTGCTGCGCTGCTCGCCAGTGTGTTGCTGTTGTGTACCAGCCCGGTTACGCATGCCGATGAAATGACTGATGCCAGCCTGCTGTTCAAGCAGGGCGAGCACAGTCAGGCACTGGAAAAGGTCAATCACTATCTGGCCAGCAAGCCCAAAGACGCTCAAGCACGGTTCCTCAAGGGACTGATACTCACAGAGCAGGGCAAGACCGCCGATGCCATCAAGATATTTTCCGCTTTGACCGATGATTACCCGGACCTGCCCGAGCCCTATAACAATCTCGCCGTGCTGTATGCCGGCCAGGGTAAATACGACAAAGCCAAACAACTGCTGGAAAAGGCGATAAGCACCCATCCCAGTTATGCGACCGCGCACGAGAATCTCGGTGACATATATGCAAAGATGGCCAGTCAGGCATATGACCGCGCTTTGCAACTGGATCACGGCAACACCGCGACGCAAACCAAGCTGGCAATGATTCAGAATCTGTTTGCCGGTGACACACGCAATAATGAAACCGTTGTTGTACAAAACGCGCCTGTCCAGAACGCGGTTGCCGTGGCTACCCCGGCCAGGGTCGAAGCAACTGCTGGGGCAAATCGGCCGGAACCTGTTTTGGCCGCATCTGCAGTAACGGCATTTGTAGCGGCGCCAGCAACACCAGCAACTGCAATAATGACAGCACCAGTGACAACGGCCAAGGCAGAAACCAAAGCCCGGGCGGAAGAAAAAGTTGTCAACGAACCCGTCATCAAGAAAGACTACGACGCGGAAATTACGCAAGCCGTAATGGCATGGGCGAAAGCATGGTCGTCGCAAAACACGGGACTATACCTGTCGTTCTACGCGCCTGATTTCAAAACACCGGACGGAGAAACGCGTGCAGCCTGGGAAACGCTGCGCAAGGAACGTCTCGGCGCGCCAAAATTCATCCATGTAGGCGTCCGCATTAAAACCATATCATTGGCCGACAATGCGCATGCCACGGTTAAGTTCTACCAGACTTACCGGGCCAGCAACTTCAAAGCAAACGGCAATAAAACCCTGTTGATGGTCAAGGCCGGCGACAAGTGGCTGATTCAGGAAGAGCGCAGCAGGTAATCATGCTTAAACCCGTACTGATAACTTTGTCGCTGTGCAGTTTCTTGCCGGGTTTGGCGCTCGCCGGGCCGGCTTTTCCTGACGTGGAAACGCAGTTGGTTAAAAGCCTGCAGGCCATCAATGATAATCACCTTGATGTTGCGCTTAGCGAGGTGGACAAGCTGCTGCGGGTTACACCGGACTTCAGGCTTGCACAATTGGTCAAAGGCGATTTGCTGATGGCACATGCAGGCGTGATCAATAATTTCGGCAGCGTGGCAAATGCACCGCATGAAGAAATCAAGGACCTGCGCGACGAGGCGCGGGTGCGTCTGCAGCGTGTGTTATCCCAGTCGGACGCCAAACTCAGGCCGCGTT
>JBDTCC010000110.1:0-4316 GCA_039923775.1 Gallionella sp.
CGAAACACCGTACCATCGGCTAATACAAGAATGGCAGGATTCGTTTGCGACACCGGATGACTCCCCAAGAAGGATAGATAGCACTGATTACATAAAGAAGCGGGACGAACCGTGTGTCCATCCCGCTTTTGAATTGGCGCGCATTATAGCCGATTGGCAGGAGGCTATCAAATGCAATGTGTCGGCTTTTCGCCCGCATCGTTGCGCCAGCTGTTGCGCGTAAGCCTAGACTTCAGACCGGCCCGCTGTCTCATGGTCGCATTGCAAAATCCACCTTATAATCCAGACCGGCAACACTCAACCCATCCGGACAAATCCAAGCCATGCAACGCAGTTACGACGTAGAAGAAGCAAATTTTGACGAGCTGGTCCTGGCGCGTTCCCATGACGTGCCGGTATTGCTGGATATCGGTGCGGATTGGTGCAGTCCGTGCCGCGTACTGGAGCCGATGCTGGAAAAGCTGGTCCAGGAATACGACGGAAAGTTCGTGCTGGCCAAGGTGGATGCCGACGAGAACATGCGCATCGCGGGACGGCACAAGGTACGCGGCTTTCCGACAGTGATCGCTTACAGCCGCGGACAGGAGACCGGACGCTTCCACAGCGCGCAACCCCTGCACTTCCTGCGCAATTTCATCGACAAGCTGATCGAGCACCACACCGCAGAAACACAATTGCCGGGCTGATCCCCTACTTCAAATCCAGCACATCCTGCATGTCGTACATTCCCGCAGGATGTTCCTTCAGGAATCGTGCGGCACGCAGCGCACCCAGCGCGAAAGTGGCGCGGCTGCTGGCCTTGTGGGTGATCTCGATGCGCTCTCCGGTGCCCGCGAACATCACGGTGTGATCGCCGACTATGTCGCCGCCGCGCACCGTGGCGAAGCCGATGGTGGACGGATCACGCTCGCCGGTGACACCCTCGCGTCCATACACGGCGCATTTTTCCAGGTCGCGCCCCAGGGTTTTCGCGATCACTTCTCCCATGCCCAGCGCGGTGCCTGACGGCGCATCAACCTTGTGGCGGTGATGCGCCTCGATGATCTCGATGTCATAACCTTGCGCCAATACACGAGATGCCGTTTCCAGCAGCTTGAACACCAGGTTCACCCCCACGCTCATGTTGGGGGCGAACACGACGCCGATCTGCTGCGCCGCCGCACCGAGCTGCGCCTTCTGCTGCGCGTTGAAACCGGTGGTGCCGATCACCATGTTCACGCCGAGTTTCCGGCAGATATCGAGATGATGCAACGTGCCTTCGGGACGGGTGAAATCGATCAGCACGTCTGCACCCTGCAACGCTGTCTGCACATCCGCGCTGACCTTGACACCGCAAACCATGCCGAATATTTCACCGGCATCCCTGCCCAGCAGCGCGCTGCTGTCGTGTTCCAGCGCGGCGTGCAGCACCAGATCATCAGACTGAAACACGTTCTCCAGCAAGATACGCCCCATGCGGCCGCTGCTGCCGGCGATGGCGATTTTGATTTTGCTCATGCTTTATCCTTGTGATTGCCCATCAGCTTTTTCGTCTGTTTTCGCCGGCGCAGTCGCGGCAGGCTCGCTACCTTCAACGATGCGTGCCAGTTTGTCCCCCTCGAAATACAGGGTCAGATTCTGTTTGTCGACCATTTTTCTGGCGTGTTCATAGCGATACACATAATCCCAGCGGTTGCCGTGAAACACATCCTGGATCATCGGCGTGCCCATCACGAATTGCACCTGCGGCTTGGTCATGCCGATCTTCAATTTCTCGCGCATCGCCGGCGTCACGAAATTCCCCTGACGGATGTCCATCTTGTATGGCGTTAACAGCGGGATGTAGAAACTGGTGCACGATGACAGCAGCAGGGAAAGAACGATGATCTTAATACGCATGACATTCCTAATTGATATTCAAATTCAAAGCCGCCGTATGATACCTCAAGTAGCCGCTCCGGCACGGCATTGCGAACCATCCGCTGCGGGAAGTGTGGCCTGCATCTGCTCCCGCAACCGGCCGGGTTATTCAGATGGCCCATCGTTTCATCCGTAGTTTTTCAACCTCCTGCCAGCATCTCCGCCGCATGCTTGCGTGTCGTCTCGGTAATCTTTACGCCGCCCAGCATCCGCGCGATCTCCTCGACGCGCTGCCCGCCTGCCAGCTCGGCGATGTGGCTCAGCGTGACGCCATTCTCCACCGCCTTGCTCACCTGCCACTGCCGGTCAGCGGCGGCAGCGACCTGCGGCAGGTGCGTGACGCACAATACCTGGTAATCCTTGCCCAGCTTCTTCAGCAAGTGCCCGACGATTTCGGCGACGCGTCCGCCGATACCGCTGTCCACCTCGTCGAAGATCAGTGTCGGCACACTGGAAAGTTGCGAGGTGGCGACCTGTATCGCCAGACTGATGCGTGACAGCTCACCGCCCGAAGCGACCTTGGCCAGGCTGCGCAGCGGCACGCCGGGATTGGCGGCGACCTGAAATTCTATGCTTTCCAGACCCCATGAACTGCCGCTGCTGTCATCATCCCCGGAGTCATTGCCCCGGGCCAGCGGCAGCAATGCCACCGCAAAACTGCCGCCCTGCATCGCCAGGCCCTGCATCGCTTCGGTGATCTCCTGCCCCAGTTTGCCGGCGGCTTTTTTGCGTGCTGCCGTCAGTTTTTTTGCCGCGGCCAGATAGTTTTGCTGTGCCGATTTTTCCTGACGCACCAGTTCCGCCAGATCGGCATCGCCGCCCAGTTCATCCAGGCGCGCGATGATGCGCTGCAATGCTTCACCCAATTGTTCCGGCGCGACGCGGTATTTGCGCGCGATATCCAGCACCGTCTGGATGCGCTGTTCCTGCTCGTGCAGGCGCTGCGGATCGGTGTCCATGCGCTGCTGGTAATGGCGCAACGCGTAGACGGCTTCCTGCAATTCCGCCTGGGCGCTTTCCAGCATCTGCAGCGTTTCACCCAGGCTGGCATCGTGCGCCATCCCCTCGCGCAAACGCGCCGTCAAGGCATTGAGTTGTGCCAGACACGCGTTGTCCGCCTCGCTCAGCGTCTCGATACCGAATGCCGCGGTCTCCAGCAGGCTCGCCGCATGGGCCAGCCGCGCATGTTCCTCCTGCACCGCATTCCAGTCCTCGGGATTGAAATCCAGACCTTCCAGTTCGCTGCGCTGAAACTGCAACAGCTCGCGCTCGGCAGCCACTGCCTCGGCATTTTCGCTCAGGCTGATGCGGCGGCGGCGCAATCCCTGCCAATCGTGATACAGGACGGCGACCTGCCCGACAACCTCCGTCATGCCCGCATATCCATCCAGCAGCGTGCGCTGCGCATCCGGGCGCAACAGCGATTGATGCGCGTTCTGGCCGTGTATGTCCAGCAATTGATCGCCCGCTTCACGCATCTGTTGCTGGGTGGCGCTGCGTCCGTTGATGAAGCCGCGCGAGCGTCCTCCGGCATCCAGCACCCGGCGCAGCAGGCACACGCCCGCATCGCCTTCCAGCTCGTGCTCGCGCAGCCATGTCTGCATCTGCGGCAAACCGGCGATATCGAATTCGGCAGCGATCTCGGCGCGCTCGCAACCGTTGCGCACCATGGTCGCATCGCTGCGCTCACCGAGTGCCAGCGACAATGCGTCGATCAGAATGGATTTGCCCGCGCCGGTCTCGCCGGTCAGCGCGGTAAAGCCCGGTGAGAAATCCAGCTCCAGCGAGGAGACGATCACGAAATCGCGAATGGCCAGGAATTTCAGCATGGATAGAGAAATTTCAGCATGGATCAGGGAATTCCGACATTTACAGCGTCTGGTTCCACAGCAGCTTTTCGCGCAGGGTGTGATAGTAGCTGTGCCCGGCCGGATGCAGCAGGCAGGCGGTATCGGGATGGCGCGTGACGATGATCTTGTCGTGCAGTTGCAATTCATAGCTGGTATGACTGTCGAAGCGCACACTCATATCGCCGACACGATGCAACAGTATCTCCACCACCGATGAACTCTTCACCACCAGCGGCCGGTTGCTCAGGGTGTGCGGACACACCGGAACCAGCTCCAGCACATCCAGACCGGGATGCAATATCGGGCCGCCCGAAGACATCGCATAGGCGGTGGAGCCGGTGGGCGTCGCCACGATCAGCCCGTCGGCTCGCTGGTTGTACAGGTATTCGCCGTCGATGCGCACCTCGAACTCGATCATGCTGCTGACATTGTTGCGATGCACCACCACCTCGTTGAAAGCAGAGCCGCTGAATATTTCGACATCGTCGCGCAACACCCGCGCGAAAATCAGCAGGCGCTGCTCGGTGATGAACTTGCCCTCCAGCATCGCCGCTATGCTGTCCTGCA
>JBDTCC010000111.1:0-9993 GCA_039923775.1 Gallionella sp.
GGCCAACACGGTCGTGATCGCCGCGGTCAGCGTGGTCTTGCCGTGATCCACGTGGCCAATCGTACCCACGTTCACGTGCGGTTTCGTGCGTTCAAATTTGCTCTTTGCCATGATTTTTCCTTATCAATGTCAAACGTTAATAATAAAAACTAAACTCTAAAATATCCTAACAAATCGACACGCTATATTCCTGGTGCCCATGGCGAGAATCGGACTCGCGACCTCTCCCTTACCAAGGGAGTGCTCTACCACTGAGCCACATGGGCAAGCCGACAAACTGCAACCAATGCCAAAACTGGAGCGGGTGAAGGGAATCGAACCCTCGTCGTAAGTTTGGAAAACTTCTGCTCTACCATTGAGCTACACCCGCAGGCTTCCCTTTCAACGCAACCACCTGCAACAAGGTGGTTGCCACAACGCCAGCCAACCTAACTACACCCACAAATAAATGAAGCAAAAATCTAATCGAGAATCATTTGGTGGAGGGGGAAGGATTCGAACCTTCGAAGGCAGAACCGTCAGATTTACAGTCTGATCCCTTTGACCGCTCGGGAACCCCTCCAAACAGAACCCGCAATTATGCCAATCAGCATCATGGATGTCAAACTGATTTGACTATTATAAGCAAGAATATTGTAAAAAATTTAAACAATTAAGCGGGAATCAGTTCCCGAATTGCCTATTTTCTGCTGCGCCTGACGAATACCCATCGGGAAATATCGGAAAGCCATCATATGCACCCGTAATTCCGTCAAAATGTACGGTTGCCGCAGCAAAACACTATTTGGTCAGCGAAATAAACAGCTCCGGCAACCGCTCCGGTAGCAATTCGATCCGATCAATGATGGTGTATTGCTTGCCAAAAATGTCCGCAACGTATGCATCCGCCTTGGGATCCAGATTAATGCAATAGGTGTAAATTCCCTGCTGATCGAGTTCCTTTACCGCCTGGCGCGCATCTTCTATCAGCATACGCCCGTCCTTACTGTCAATATCAGCCGGCTCGCCATCGGTAAGGATCAGCATCAACTTTTTATCAGCCTGCTGCTTTTCCAGATAATGGGCAGCATGTCGCATCGCCGCCCCCATACGCGTGGAGTAACTGGCCTCCATTGCCGCAAGCCGACCTTTTACCTCATCGCCCCAATGCTCGCTATATCCCTTGATATGCAGATAGCGCACGTCGTGGCGCGTGTTTGAATGAAACCCCGCAATAGCGAACGGATCCCCCAGTTTCTCGATCGCCCACGCCAGCAGCGACACCGCCTCCTGGCTCAACTCCAGAATAGTCTGATCAGAGCCTGCCGCTTTATCGTTGAGCGACTCGGACATATCCAGCAGTATCATCACCGCGATGTTGCGCCCGTCATTTCGATGGCTCATATTGATACGCGGATCGGGCGTTGCACCGCTCTTGTAATCGATTAGCGAACGCAACGCGACATCCAGATCCAGCTCACTGCCATCCTCCTGGTAACGAATCCGCACCTTGTCCTGAGGCTTGAGCAGATCGAGCATCTTCTTCAATCGTTTTGCCAGCGAGGCATGCTTGGCCAACAGCCTGTCTATATCCGCAGCGTTGCCTGGTGGATGCAGTGCCTCGTAAACGCTCACCCAATCCGGACGGTAGCTATGGGTGTTGTAATCCCATTCATGATAATGGCGCGGTGGCAAGCCTTTGATCTCAGCTTGGGGTTCACTTTTGCGTTCCTCATCAAACGACTCTTCCTCATCACCCTCCTCGATGAATTTCCACATATGGCGATTATCGTCACGATAATCGATCACCGTGTCCTTGAAGTGGGTCTTGGCAAGCTGGTCGCTCTGACGACGCGTCTTCGCAACGAAAGAAATCGCCAGATCAGCCATCTCCTGCGTGCTCGAATCGAACTGCCCCATCAAATCGTGAAAGCGCTGCGCAAATTCGATGACATGGGGATTTTTATAAGGGTGATCGGAATCGAGAATGGCACGTGACAGCATGGTCAGGCGATGACGGACGCCCGATTCCTTCTCCGGATCGCATGCGTCTTCGTCAGGGACGGGGTGCAGCGCCATGAAAATATGGCGCAGGCCGGGATATTCGCGTATCGCCAGATATTCTACCCGGCTGTCCTCGAAGAACTCCGCTGCCATGCGCTGGAACGGGCTCATGTTATCGGCGAAAATCGCCGTGGTCCAGCGCCGATGTCCAACGATATGCGCCAGTGCCGCGCGGTAACGGTCTATGCCGGCAATGCCATGCGCATCACCGTACACATCAGGCAGACGTATACCGAGTTTGTCGTAATAAGGTATCGGCTGGCGCAATTCGTCGAAGCCGCTGGAGTAAGGTATCAACAAATCCTCGTCTCGCCACAAACCGCGCAAATACATATCCAACTTGCGCTCGTTGTCCACCAGCAGTGTGCCGTGCCGCTCGCGTTGCAACACTGCCAGGCTGTCCGCCGATTGCAGACTGAAGTAATCGATTTGCCGATCCGGATGGTCGTTGTAATAGCGCACACCGTAATCCACCCAGTTTTTGAGGCCGCCCAGAGACAGCTGGGAAAGCAATGTCGGTATCTGCTTGAACATTTTCGGAAGGCCGGGACTGGGAAAAGTCTGGTGTATGCCATGGATAGAGCCGGTGGTGCGTTCCATCAGACCAAGCGCGATCGCGAGGTAGCCCCTCAACTGCTCACGTGATTGCAAGCGCCGCGCAGTAGCCGGCAACGATTGCAGGAACGGGGTGATCGCCTTCCCGTTGGGCGACTTAAACATCCGGCGAATGAATTCCATAATATCGGGCAGCATTGCTTCGCCTACTTTTCCGGCAATTTCCGGCCACACTTCGAGAAAGATCAGGATGGGCTCGGCACCGCGTCCCATCTTGCCGAGAAATCGCGCGTGTTCTATGTAAGCTGCGACGCCCGCGGCTGACAACGATGACAACGCCTCCCGCATGCAATCCGGAAACACCTCGGCCACACGCGGAAAGCCGCATGCCAGCTCTGTCCAGTAGGGTTGCAACCGCTCGGGAATCTCAGCCGTTTCCATGATCGGAACCGCCCGACTTAGGCGAAGATGGCATCAATAGCATGATCCAGCGTATCGCGGATATCCGCGTCGTCGGTGATCGGACGCACCATGGCCATGCGGCAGGCGGCGCGCGGCTCGACACCTCCCTTGATCAGGGTTGCTGCGTACACCAGCAAACGCGTGGAAACACCCTCATCCAGTCCGTGACCTTTCAGGTTGCGCGCCGCATGACCGATCTTCACCAGTTTGGCTGACAAGTCCTTGTCCATCCCGGTTTCCTTGCAAAGAATCCCAGTCTCGACATCAGTTTCCGGATAATCAAAATCTAAAGCGGTGAAACGCTGCTTGGTTGATTGCTTCAAATCCTTCAGCAAACTTTGATAGCCGGGGTTATAGGAAATCACCAATTGAAAATCGGCATGCGCCTCTATCAGCTCGCCCTTTTTGTCCAATGGCAACGTGCGCCTGTGGTCAGTCAAGGGGTGGATCACTACCGTCGTATCCTGGCGCGCCTCGACGATCTCGTCGAGGTAACAAATCGCGCCGATGCGCGCTGCCGTGGTCAACGGACCATCCAGCCAGCGCGTGCCGTTGGCATCAAGCAGATAGCGGCCGACCAGATCGCTGGCCGTCATGTCCTCGTTGCACGCCACGGTGATCAGCGGCTTACCCAGCTTCCATGCCATATATTCGATGAAGCGCGACTTGCCGCACCCGGTCGGACCTTTCACCATCACCGGCAGGCGTGCAACGTAAGCAGCTTCATACAACTGCACCTCGTCGCCCTGCGCCTGATAGAACGGCTCCTTATGGACTTTGTATTGCTCTATACTTTTTTTAGTCATGGCTTACTCCAAATGTACGTCATGCAACCGGACATGCAGAACGGTTTTGAATCTCGGATAAAAACGCCCCCAGCAAGTGGGGGCGCGTTGCATCAACACTGTAGGGGGCAGCTCAGAAAAAGCCAGGCATAGAGTCAAATTTTCGTTCTCACTGCCAAAGCCGTTTCGGGGTCGCACCTACCGCCTACGGCGGCAGGCACTGCTCCGCCCGCCACGGTCTTACTTGTGCACGCCCAATTTTTCGCGCCATCCGGGATACAGCTTGTCCGCATCTTTCGGGAATGACTCAAACGCACGCGCAAACTCTTTGTGCTCTTTTGCGTAGGCAATTGGATCCGCGCCTTCCTTCCAGCAGTTATATGCCTGACGCAGGGAGATCGCGCCTGCTGCCGGGGAGTCAATGTGACCGTAAGAGCCGCCACCCGCCGTGTTGATCACGTTGCCGTGACCCAGGTTCTCAAAGAATCCCGGCAAGCGCAGTGCGTTCATACCCCCCGAGATGATAGGCGTGGTTGGCTTCATACCCAGCCATTCCTGATGGTAAAAAGGACCATCCGCGGAATCGCGTTCGATCATGTAAGCGATATTACGGTCATCGGCTCCACCTTCCATCTTGCCGAAACCCATCGTACCGACGTGGATACCGGAAGCACCCTGCAAACGCGATAACTTGGCCAGCACGAATGCGGTGTAACCGCGCACTGCGGAAGGCGATGTGATCATGCCGTGACCGGCGCGGTGGTAGTGCAAATACTGTTGGGGATATTGACGGCGTGCAGTGGTGATCATGCCGGGGCCGCCCACAAAACCGTCAACCAGGAACGCCAACTTATTGGCATCCGGGCCAAACACGCCCAGCGCAAAATCGGCACGCGCCAGCATTTCGTAATGGTCGTCGGCTGTGATATTCATCGAGAACAATTTGGCATCACCGGTTTCATCCATTGCGCGCTTCATCGAATCGTAAACCAGGGGCAATACTGTTTTCAGCGGGCAGAAGACCTGGTTGCCCTGCGGTTCATCATTCTTGATGAAGTCGCCACCCATCCAGAATTGATATGCCGCCTTGGCAAACGGCTCAGGACGCAAACCCAGTTTGGGTTTGATAATGGTGCCGGAAATGTAGCCGCCATCCTTGATCGGACGACCCAGAATGCGCCACAGGTCGGAGATGTCGGTGGCAGGGCCGTCGAATTGCATCAGCATTTCAGGTGGAATCCAGAAGTCCTGCATTTGCGCGTGCTTGATGTCGCCCATGCCCTGGTTGTTGCCGATCGCACAGGTCAGGAAAGACACGATCATTGCGCGGCCGTCAGTGATGTTGCGATCGAACAATACTGACGGGTAAGCGATCTTCATGACGCCCTTTACTTCATCAATGAAGTAAACCAGCGCATCAACACCCTTGGTAAATTCGTCCGTGGTCGAGACTTCCACATTGGTACCGGTGGAAGACTCGGCTGCAAAGTGCGCGGCCGCTTCCAGATAACCGTGTCCCTCTGATGGGATCATGTGGTAAGCCACCAGAATGTGCTTGCCATCCTTGATCAGGTCTGCTTCTTTCAGACTCAGATCTGAATAACGATTTGATTGATCCATAACTTCTTCTCCCGTATCTAATGATTGATATTTACTGGATTCGGCATCCAAGGTACGGAACTATAATTAAGTGGTTATATAATATAAAGTCAATAATTGTTATTAAAACTATAAGCATTACTTATAGTCTGATACTATTTGAAAAATCTGATTTCAGGGCACAAAACCATGTTCCACTTCACGCTGAGACAATTGCAAGTATTTGAAAAAGTGGCTAATCACTTGAATTACTCGCGTGCCGCTGAAGAACTATACCTCTCGCAACCGGCAGTTTCCATGCAGATCAAGCAACTGGAAGGGCACATCGGTTTACCGTTATTTGAGCAAATGGGGAAAAAAATTTTTCTGACCGAAGCCGGACGAGAACTGCATCATTACGCAAGAAGTATCGCGCAACAGTTGACCGAGATGGAAGCCGTGTTCGATGAAATGAAAGGGCTGGGTCAAGGCAAGTTAACGATTTCGGTGGTAAATACTGCCAACTATTTCACGCCCAGATTGCTGGCCAGATTCTGCCAGCGCTATCCCGAGATCAATGTGATTCTGCAGGTTGCCAACCGCGATGCGGTACTCAAGCAACTCGCCGACAACAGCACCGATCTCGCCATCCTGGGACAACCTCCAAAGGGGTCGGATCTCATCGCGGAATCATTTCTGGATAATCCGATGGTTGTTATCGCTGCACCCATCCATCCGCTCACAACCGTCAAACAGGTCAAATTCGGCCAGCTCGCCGAACAGACCTTTGTGTCGCGCGAACAGGGCTCGGGCACGCGTAGCGCAATGGAGCGGGTTTTCGCAAAATACAATATCCAGCCGCGCATCAGTATGGAAATGGAAACCAACGAAGCCATCAAACAGTCGGTTCAAGCCGGGATGGGGTTGGGCATCCTGTCGCTGCACAGCATCGAGCTGGAACTGGAGACAGGACGGCTGGCCATGCTCAATGTCGAGCACTTCCCGCTGCTGCGCCACTGGTTCGTCGCGCATCGCAGCAACAAACGCCTTTCCAGCGCGGCGTTGGCATTCAAGGATTTTTTGCTGGTTGAGGCGAAAAAAATTATAGCTGCACACAGAAATACCCCGCACAGCATAACGGCTCCACAAAGATAGCAAACACTTACATTGCTATAGTATCTGGGCCGCTTCTGCGAAGGACAGGCGCGGATTGCGCGGAAACACTTTGGCGTGGTCGCCGTAGCCCAAATTGATCAGGAAGTTGGATTTGACCTTGCCATCGGGGAAAAACTCCTTGTCGACTTTGGCATTGTCAAAACCGGACATCGGCCCCGCATCTAATCCCAGCGCGCGCGCCGCGAGGATCAGGTATGCTCCCTGCAGAGTGCCGTTGCGGAACGCAGTAATGTCGATCAATGGCTGGTTTCCGGTGAACCAGGAACGCGCGTCGGCTTGCGGGAACAGCTTGGGCAGCTTTTCATGAAATTCTGTATCGTGTGCAATGATGGCAGTGACCGGTGCAGCACGGGTCTTATCCACATTGCCCGGCGCCATGGCCGGCAGCAAACGCTGCTTCGCCTCAGTGCTGCGCACAAACACGATGCGTGCCGGACTTGAATTGGCGCTGGTTGGCGCCCACTTCATCAAATCGTATATCTGCACCAGCATTTGATCGCTGACCGGCTTGTCCAGCCATTCGTTGTGGGTGCGCGCTGCGCGAAAAATGATATCCAGGCTGCGATCATCGAGTTGCATGGTTTTACTCCTTATTTGAATTAAACTAGTTTACATCACTCATAAAGCCGGTGCCAAAAATGGAACCGGCAGAAGTCACAGATCAGGGAAACAGTAAAAATGGATTCATTAGTCGTTGCAGCAGTCTACAAGTTCGTGAAGCTGTCCGATTGCGCGGCATTGCGCGCGCCGTTGCAGGCGCAGTGCGATGCGCTGGGCATCACCGGCACGCTGCTGCTCGCTTCAGAAGGCATCAACGGCACAATCGCCGGCACGCGCGCCGGCATTGATGGGATCTTGGCATATCTGCGCAGCGACCCGCGCCTGGCGGATCTGCAGCACAAGGAATCCGCCGCCGACCAGCCGCCGTTCTACCGCATGAAGGTCAAGCTGAAAAAAGAAATCGTCACCATGGGCGTGCCGGGCATAGATCCGACCGAGCGGGTCGGACAGTACGTCAAACCGGAAGACTGGAATGCGCTGATCAGCGATCCCGACGTGCTGCTGGTGGATACGCGCAACGACTACGAAGTTGAGGTCGGCACGTTCAGGGGCGCGGTCGATCCGCGCATCACCACCTTCCGTGAATTTCCCGAGTACGTGAAAAAGAATTTCGATCCGGACAAGCAACCGCGTGTCGCAATGTTCTGCACCGGCGGTATACGCTGCGAAAAGGCCTCGGCCTATATGCTGCAACAGGGCTTCCCCGAGGTCTATCACCTGCAGGGCGGAATACTCAAATATCTGGAGAATGTTCCGGAGAAACAAAGCCTGTGGGAAGGCGAATGCTTTGTGTTCGACCAGCGCGTCGCGGTCGGACAGGGCCTGGCGCCGGGGCATTACGAACTGTGCTACGGCTGCTCGCGCCCGATCACCGCCGATGAAAAATCCTCGCCGAAATATCAGGCCGGCGTTTCATGCCCGAATTGTTTTGACAGCCTCACACCCGAGAAACGTGCCGCCGCGCTGGAGCGGCAAAAGCAGGTTGCATTAGCGCAGCAGCGTGGCGAGAAACATATCGGCAAGCGGGGTAAAAAGACGGCGAAGATCGCGTAGCGTTGTAGCAACGGAAATACGGAAAAGTTTGGCGTTACGCCGCCTGATCTCTCTGCAGGAAAAAATCTCCCATCCATTTCCCCTTTTTGTAATCGATCGTCAGCCGTTTCGGCACAAAGGCCTCCGGCCTGACGATCGGAAAATCTTCCACCGGCGGCTCGACCTCGAAATCCTTCACGTTGCAGGCCTTGGTCATGATTGGGCGAAAGCCGACTTTCAGATGTGGCGACACAGATGAGAATTCTGCCGCCTGCGCGTCGCGACCAAAGCGCACCGCTTTGCGGATCAGGCAGCTGAAGTACAGCTCCATTTCAACGTTCAACGGTTCGGTCAACAGGTTCAACTGTCTGTCGGCGGCGGCGCTCCACTCCACCAGGACTTCCTTGCCGAGAATTTCGATTGTGGATTGCATGATGCGACCTCCTGTTTATACCGGTGCCAAAAGTAATCAAAGTCAACTTCGTCGGGGCTAGCCCGACAGCTAGTTACTTTCTTTTGCTTCGCCAAAATAAAGTAACCAAAGAAAAGGCGACCCAGGTTTACCGCCCCTGCGGGGTTCCCTCGATCAGCCGCAAGCAAGCGGGGCTGCGCAACTCGATCTGGCGGGGCGCACACCCCGCGCCCCACTGCGGGACTCGAACAGTGCTCGCCTAAACCTCCGCTCGCTTGCGGCTGATCGAGGCGGTGCACATGGGATTAAAAGCAAATCTAAAAAACCGGGTGGGCTTTGCCCACTATGTCGGGCAGAGCCCGACTTGTCACAACAAATAATTGTGCGCGCAGCGCACACAAATCCGCTTTGCTTTCTCCCCCTGAGCGCCGCCGAGTAGCGCAGGCTGGTCAGGGGTACTCCGACGAGTTATGTTAGAGCACGTGGCCGCGTAGCGGATCGTGCGAGTTTATGAGGAGGCCTGACCAGTCGAGCAACGCTGGGTACCCCGCAGGGGCGGCAAACCGGGGTCGCCTTCTTTTTGGTTACTTTTTCTTTGGCGAAGCAAGAAAAAGTGACTAGCTGCCGGTCTACCACCGGCGGTGTTGATGGGTATCGCTACGCTCAACCCATCCTACACTTGCTGAATAGTCCTCAATGGATTTGCTCGCTTGGCGCACCAAGAATCTTGATAGAAATTTTGGTTAAACTATCGAGGCACCGTGTGGCAAATGCGCTAATTGCATCAGCCTTTATAGGTTCATTGAGTTCCTTGCCAGCAGAAGAGGCACGGAGGCCATCCGATCGAATTGTCGAATTGTAGCTGGCGGATATTGGATCGCTATGGACTAACTTGTGGAGTAATTCGCGGGTCGCTTTCCGTTCTTCATCACTAGTTGATGGCATTACGAGATCGAGAAGCTCGTCGAAAGTTGGTTGTGACTTGCGTGGCCAGCCGTTGTGCCAAGCTGTGACGGCTCCCGGATTCTTTTGAAGGTAATAGATCATTCCTGTGCGCTCAACAAGCGGCCGCATCAGAATGCCAGCAGAAAACAAATACGCCTGTCTAATCAACTCTCGCATACTAAGAGCAATACTCACACCTTGTGGGATTATCTCGGTTGCAGCGACCTGAAGAGGTGTTAGGTCGGTCGCGTATGTCCGCGCACCGAGCCGCCGATGGACAGCCATAGAATTAGTGATAGTGATGTCGAAAAGCTTGAGCAGTTCGCTCCCGAGATATGGCTCGTTATCTGGCAGGAAAATGGGACATGGTGAAGTTGGCATGAACGCGTTCTTAAAGAATTAGCGCAATTTCGGCGTCGTGCAAACCACATCCGCATTCTGCGC
>JBDTCC010000112.1:0-5238 GCA_039923775.1 Gallionella sp.
TGCGCGGCCGCACCCATTTCGAGGATATCGGCAAGGGCGAGCGTCAGGCCATCATCATCGATGAACTTCCCTACCAGGTTAACAAAGCCAATCTGCTGATCAAGGTCGGCGAACTGGTGCGCGAGAAACGACTGGAAGGCATTTCGGAAATACGCGACGAATCGGACAAGTCCGGCATGCGCGCGGTGATCGAATTGAAGCGCGGCGAAAATGCCGATGTGATCCTGAATAAGTTGTACAAAGATACGCAATTGCAGGACAGCTTCGGCATCAACATGGTCGCGATCATAGACGGCCAGCCCAAATTGCTCAATCTCAAGCAGGTAATCGACGCCTTCCTGCGTCACCGTCGCGAAGTCGTCACACGCCGCACCATTTTCGAATTGCGCAAGGCGCGCGAGCGCGGCCATATCCTGGAAGGTCTGGCAGTGGCGCTGTCCAATGTTGACGAGATCATCGCATTGATCAAGGCCGCGCCGACTCCCGCCGATGCCAAGCGCGGACTGATGGAGCGCAGCTGGCATTCGTCGCTGGTGGAAGATATGTTGAGCCGCGTCAGCGACGCTTCGCGTCCGGATGGCCTGTTGCCGCAGTTCGGCCTGGTCAGCAAGGGCAGCTATTTCTTTTCCGATGCGCAAGCACAAGCCATTCTGGAACTGCGACTGCAGCGCCTGACCGGATTGGAGCAGGACAAGATCGTCGGCGAATATCGCGAAGTGATGGACAAGATCGCCGACCTGCTCGACATCCTCGCCAAGCCGGAGCGTGTGACCCAGATTATTCATGATGAGTTGGTGGCGGTAAAAACCCAGTTTGGCGACAAGCGCCGCAGCGAGATCATCACGCACACCCAGGACATGAGCATGGAAGACCTGATCGCGCCGCAAGACGTGGTGGTCACGCTGTCGCATGGCGGCTATATGAAGTCGCAGCCCCTGGACGAATACAAGGCACAGAAACGCGGCGGCCGCGGCAAGCAGGCCACCGCAACCAAGGAAGACGATTTCATCGACAGTCTGTTCATCGCCAATACCCATAACTATATTCTGTGCTTCTCCAATCGCGGGCGTGTTTACTGGCTCAAGGTCTATGAGGTGCCACAGGGAAGTCGCATTTCTCGCGGCAAGCCTATCGTGAATCTGCTACCGCTGGAAAAAGGCGAGAAGATCAACGCGATCCTGCCGATCAGTGAATTTGTCGAGGACAAATTTGTTTTCTTCGCGACTACCAACGGCACGGTGAAGAAGACTTCGCTCACCGATTTCTCGCGCCCGATGAAGCGTGGCATCATTGCGATCAATCTGGACCAGAACGACCATCTGATCGGCGTTGCGCTGACCGACGGCAAGCATGACGTGATGCTGTTCTCGAATGGCGGCAAGGCGGTGCGCTTCGATGAAAATGATGTGCGTGCGACCGGACGCGCATCGCGCGGAGTGCGCGGCATGAAACTGGCACCCAAGCAACAGGTGATCTCCTTGCTGGTGGCAGAGAACGAACAGCAAAGCGTGCTGACGGCAACAGAAAACGGTTACGGCAAACGCAGCCCGATTATCGAATACACACGCCACGGACGCGGCACGCAGGGAATGATCGCGATCAAGGCCTCACCGCGCAATGGCATGATGGTTGCCGCGACACTGGTGGATGCCGATGACGAGATCATGCTGATCGGCACCAGCGGTGTGCTGATCCGCACCCGCGTCAAGGAAATACGCGAAATGGGCCGCACCGCCCAGGGTGTCACGCTGATGAATATGGAGAAGGGCGAGAAATTGGCCGGGTTGAGTCGCATTGCCGAGCCGGATGAAGAAGAGGAAAGCCCGGAATAAGAAGCAAGGTAAAAGGTAAAAGGTAAAAGGTAAAAGGTAAAAGGGGCAAGAAGTGATCTGGAAGAGGGTGTGGGTTTTCCTTGCATCTTGAACCTTTCCCCTTGAACCTGTTTTATAAAAACTTCGGAGTAACACGACATGACGATATACAACTTCAGCGCGGGTCCGGCAGTGTTGCCGAAAGAAGTGTTGCAGCAGGCGCAGGCGGAATTGACCAACTGGCACGGCAGCGGCATGTCGGTGATGGAAATGTCACATCGCGGCAAGGAATACATGGGTATACAGGCCAAGGCCGAAGCGGATCTGCGCGAATTGATGGGCATTCCCGTCAACTACAAGGTGCTGTTCCTGCAGGGCGGTGCCAGCCTGCAGTTTTCCATGGTTCCGTTGAATCTGTTGCGCGGCAAGCTCTCCGCAGACTACGTGAACACCGGCGAGTGGTCGAAAAAGGCGATCAGCGAAGCAAAGAAATTCAGCTATGTGAACGTGGTGGCGAACAATTCCGACAAGAATGCCAGTTATGTTCCCGCATTCGACAAATGGAAGCTGGACAAGGACGCAGCCTATGTCCATTACACGCCAAACGAGACCATAGGCGGCGTCGAGTTCAACTGGGTTCCCGATGTCGGCAATGTGCCGCTGGTGGCGGACATGTCTTCATGCATCCTGTCGCGCAAAATCGAGGTGTCAAAATTCGCGCTGATCTACGCCGGTGCGCAAAAAAATATCGGCCCTGCGGGCCTGACCATCGTTATCGTGCGTGACGATCTGGTGGGTTATGCGCCATCCGGATTGCCGGCCATGCTGGATTACAAGACCTACGCGGATAACGATTCAATGTACAACACGCCGCCCACCTATGGCATTTATATCGCCGGTCTGGTGTTCCAGATGCTGAAGCGCAAGGGCGGCATCGCCCAGATGGAAAGGACCAATATTGCCAAGGCAGGGCTGCTGTATGCCGCGATCGATGCCAGTAACGGTTTCTACAAGTGCCCGGTGGCGACAGCGGACCGTTCGCGCATGAATGTGCCGTTCACGCTGAAAGATGCGAACCTGGATGGCGATTTCGTCAAACAGGCCGATGCACACGGACTATTGCAACTCAAGGGGCACCGTTCGGTCGGTGGTATGCGCGCGTCGCTCTACAATGCGATGACGCTGGAAGGCGTGCAGGCATTGGTATCGTTTATGGGTCAATTTGCAAAACAGCATGCCTAAGACCTTTCAGATACTGACGCTGAACAAGATATCATCAGCCGGACTGAGCCGTTTCCCCGCCGCACGTTATGTCACCGGCACCGAGATAGCCGAACCGGATGCGATTCTGGTGCGTTCGCACAACATGCTGGAGATGAACATTCCCAAGACCGTGATTGCAATCGCGCGGGCGGGTGCCGGGACCAACAATGTGCCGGTGAAGAAAATGAGCGAGCGCGGCGTGCCGGTGTTCAACGCGCCGGGTGCGAATGCCAATGCAGTCAAAGAACTGGTCATTACCGGAATGCTGCTGGCATCGCGCAACATCGTTCCGGCACTGCACTTCACCGCGAGCCTGCACGGCGATGACGCGACGTTGCACAAGTTGGTCGAGGAAGGCAAGAAACATTATGCGGGCACCGAGCTGCGCGGACGCACGCTGGGCATCGTCGGCCTGGGTGCGATAGGCCGTTTGGTGGCTGATGCAGCCATCGGTCTGGGCATGAACGTGATCGGGTTCGATCCGGAGATTACCGTGGATGCGGCATGGAGCCTGCCATCGCAGGTGAAGAAGGCGAACAGTGTGGAGGACCTGCTCAAGCACAGCGATTTCATTTCCCTGCATGTGCCGCTGCTGGACGCCACGCGCGACCTGATCAACGAGAAGCGCGTGGCGGCCATGAAGGCGGGCAGCGTGCTGCTGAATTTTTCGCGCGATGCGATCGTCAATGAAGATGCGATATTGGCCGGACTGGCAAGCAAACATGTGCGCTGCTACGTGTGCGATTTCCCGACCGGCAGGACACAAAACAATCCCGGGGTGATCGCGTTGCCGCATCTGGGCGCATCGACCCAGGAGGCGGAGGAAAATTGCGCAGTGATGGTCGCGAACCAGTTGCGCGATTACCTGGAGCACGGCAATGTGGCCAACACGGTCAATTTTCCCAACGTCAACATGTCGCGCGAATCGGCTTTTCGTCTGGCGATCGCCAACAGCAACGTGCCGAACATGCTGGGACAGATTTCAACCACGCTGGCCGCCGCAGGCATCAACATCCACAACATGATGAACAAGTCGCGCGGCGAAATGGCTTATACGCTGGTAGATACAGACAGCGCATTTCCCGCTAAACTGATCGCGCAGATCGCTGCAATTCCGGGCGTGTTGATGGTGCGCGATCTGCCTTTGCTGAAAGAACTTTAAAACGTGAACCCGAACACCAAGCAATCATGAGCGAGAAACTGGAAAAACTCCGCGAACAGATCGACAGGCTGGATGACGAAATGCTGATACTCGCCAACCGGCGTGCCGCGTTGGCGCAGCAGGTCGGTCATCAGAAAGAGAATGGCGTGGTACTGCGCCCGGAACGCGAGGCCCAGGTGATGCAGCGCCTGCAGGAGCAAAACAGCGGACCATTGAGCAATGCCGCTGTTGTAAGGTTATTCACGGAAATCATATCGCAATGCCGCGCGATGGAAGCGCAGTTGAAGATTGCCTATCTCGGCCCGGAAGGCACCTTCACCGAGGCTGCGGCACTGAAACGTTTCGGCAGCGCGATACAGGAACACTCCTGCGCGACCATAGACGAGGTGTTCCGTGACGTGGCAAGCGGCGCAGCCCATTACGGCGTGGTGCCGGTGGAAAACTCTTCAGAAGGCGCGGTCGGACGCACGCTGGATCTGCTGATGCAAAGCACGCTGCAGATATGCGGCGAAGTGATCCTTCCTATCCACCAGTGCCTGCTCTCCCGATGTACCGGTCTGGATTCGATCAAAACAGTATTTTCACATCCCCAGTCACTGGCACAGTGTCAGGATTGGCTCAACAAGAACCTGCCCAAGGCAATGCGCAACCCGCTTTCAAGCAATTCCGAGGCCGCGCTTCAGGCCGCAAACCATCCAAACGATTCGGCTGCCATTGCCGGCATTCAGAATGCGGCACATTTTGAATTGAATGTCATTGCAGAAAATATAGAAGATGATCCAAAAAATACCACGCGCTTCCTGGTGCTGGGGAATCAGCAGGTCGCGCCCTCCGGCAACGACAAGACATCGCTGGTGATGTCGGCCGCAAACCGCCCCGGCGCGGTGCATGATCTGCTGGTGCCGCTGGCCAAACACGGGGTCAGCATGACCAAGTTCGAATCGCGCCCGGCGCGATCGGGGCTTTGGGAATATGTGTTCTATATGGATATCGAAGGCCACC
>JBDTCC010000113.1:0-4669 GCA_039923775.1 Gallionella sp.
CCGTTGCGCGGATTGACCAGCGTGGGCAAGCCCTGCGCGCGTTGCCCGTCGTTATAGCGCTCGAAATCAGGGCGCGACATATATATTTCGCCGCGCACTTCCAGTACCGCCGCTTCGCAGCCTTCGAGCCGCAACGGAATCTGGCGGATGGTGCGCACATTCTGCGTCACGTCTTCCCCGACCGTACCATCGCCGCGCGTGGTCGCCTGCTTCAGCCTGCCCTGCTCGTAACGCAAGTTGATCGCAAGACCGTCGAATTTCAGTTCGCAGGCATATTCGACTGGTGCATCATCCGCCCCCAACTTCAATTCCTTTCGAACTCGCGTATCGAAGGCGGTCGCGCCCTGATCGCTGATGTCGGTCTCGGTGCGGATCGACAGCATCGGCACGGCGTGCAACACCTGCTGAAAGCTGTCCAGCGGTTTGCCGCCGACACGCCGGGTCGGCGTATCGTGCAGTTCGAGTAATTCCGGATACTGTGTTTCGAGTTGTTGCAGCTCGCGGAACAGCTTGTCGTATTCCGCGTCGGGAACGGTCGGCTGGTTCAACTCATAGTAGGCGCGATTGTGCTGTTCGATCTCATGACGCAACTGTGCCGCGCGGTTGCTGTCTTTGGTCGGAATCACCATCAGGAAAACAATCTGCGCGCCTGGGAACTTCCCGGGGTTATGCCCTTGGCACACATCTTCAACTCAACGTCGTTGATTTGCGTGCGGATCAGCGCCAGCCCGTTTTCGCTCAGTGCAACGCGGTGATCGTCCACCATGTTCACCTGCAATTCACGGGCCAACTCGCGCGCAACCTGCAGCATCCGGTCGAACTGCCTGCCGGGATATTCCACCCGCGGCACGTCGAGCAACAGGGTGATGCCCGCCGTGCTGGACGTTTCCAGGGAGAGATGCTGAAACGGCTTGCTGTCCTGATTGATGAGGCTGAACAGCGTGTGACCCTGGGCGTCCAGCAGATGGAACGCGCCATCCGCTTCCAGTGTCATGCCCGACAGGGAAGCGGCTTGCGCGATTTTCCCGCTGCGCAACAAACGCGTACCGGGCGGCAACAGATTGATCCCGACCATCCGGTCCACCTCGGCGCAAAACGCGTCCATTTCAAGCGCATGATGATGTGTTACGCGGATATCCGGAACAGTAGTATCCGCCTTGATGTTTCCGGCGACACCCAGCACCAGATCCTTGAAATCTGCCAGCTTGGTTTCGCTGATCGCGCCGCCCCGGTCCACCAGTTGCAGCGCAATGCGAAAGCGCGAGTAGAGGACCTGACTTTCGGCGATGACGCGTTCCCACTTTTGTGAACCCAGTGTTAAACCGCACACTTGTACCGGTTTGCGAAAATCAAACTTGCGCTGCCACAGGCCGTCCAGTACGGCCGGGTGGCTGGGCTCGGTCAGATTCAATTCAATGATGAAATCGCTGCGCGCATCCAGCAATGCGCAGGAATCGTCAAGCAAACTGGTTGAAGTGGACCCGACAGCCGAAATGCCCGCGAGCTCGGCACCCGTAATCCCGGTAGCAGTGCCGATCTCGAGGTCTGTGGCAACATCGACCATTTCCGCTGATGCTGAATGACGGACATGGGCTGCCGGTCCGGTATCACCCGACTGATACAGTGCATCCGTGTGGTTTGACTTGAAAGCCGCGCTGAATTTGCTCCGATAGCGCCTCTGCTGCCACCAGCCATATAGGTACACCGCGATGATCACGCCCAAGCCGATGGCCAGCAGCGATACCTGCAATTCGCTCATAAAAACCTCTATCAATCCATTTGTCGAGCGTATTGCCCTGTCGGGTGCTCGCTCGTGTCCTGTCTATCGAATGTGTAGCCTCGTCACCCGCATTGAGCAGTTTCACATAAACAACAAGATTGCGATGATTATCTCACGACCCGGTGCATAGACATAATATCCACTCCCACCAAACCCGTTAAGCAAGCGGCAATTCCGGATTGCTCATGCCGATCGCGGCAACCTCGTCCAGCGCTTTGAGAAATTGGGGTTGTTCATGCAGCCTGGGCTGCGATTCCGGGTGGGTTTTGCCGCGCATCTGCGCCAACCGGGCGCGGCTTGCAGCGGGCATTTCCCAGCTCAAGCCACGCAACAATTCATCCGCCGATTCCGGCTTGTTGCACACCAGCACCATGTCGCAGCCGGCATTCAGCGCGGCTTCTGCGCGCTGCACGATCCCGCCCGCCACAGTCGCGCCTTCCATACTCAAATCGTCGCTGAAGATGCAGCCCTCGAAACCCAGTTGGCCGCGCAGGATATTTTTCAACCAGACCGGCGAGAACCCGGCCGGGCGGCTGTCCACCCTGGGATAGATCACATGAGCCGGCATCACCGCGGTCAGTCCGCAATCCACCATGCGGCGGAACGGGATCAGGTCGCACATCTCGATATCAACGAACTCGCGCTCGTCCACCGGGATATCCAGATGCGAATCAGCCTGCACATAGCCGTGGCCGGGGAAATGCTTGCCGACCGAGTGCATCCCGCCTTGCTTCAATCCCAGCAACAGACTGTGCGCCAGTTCGGCGATCGCCTGCGGATCGCTGTGGAATGCGCGGTCGCCGATCACACTGCTCTGCCCGTAATCCACATCCAGCACCGGCGTAAAACTGAAGTCCACCCCGCAGGCCCGCAATTCCGCCGCCAGCACATAACCCGCCTGCTGCGCCAGATGGCGCGCGCGTTGCGGATGGCCGTTCCAAATTTTGCCGAGTTCGCGCATCGGCGGTATCTTCGTGAATCCCTCGCGGAAACGCTGCACCCGCCCACCCTCGTGATCCACCGCGATCAGCAGCGGCGGAGAACGCAGCGCGTGGATCGCCGCGGTGAGTTCGGCCAGCTGGCTCGGCGATTCGTAATTGCGCGCGAACAATATCACTCCGCCCACCAGCGGATGGCGCAGCCTCGCCTCGTCCTCCAGCGTCAGCGTCTTGCCCAGCACATCCAGCATCACCGGCCCAAGGCCCATATCTACTCCCTATCAGTCCAACAAACAAAACATTTCATCGAAACACTGTAGGAGCGGGCCATGCCCGCGAACAATATTTGATTGCGGGCATGGCCCGCTCCTACAGGATTCACAATCCCTCTATCGATCCAGCGGACTCACCACACCCTTGCCGCCCTTGTTCAGCACGTGAGTGTAAATCATCGTGGTGGAAACATCCGAATGGCCGAGCAACTACTGCACGGTGCGAATATCGTAACCGGACTGCAACAGATGCGTCGCGAAAGAATGGCGCAAGGTATGCGGCGTCGCCGGCTTGACCAGCCCGGCATCGCGCACCGCCTGCTTCACCGCGCGCTGCACGCCCTTCTCGTCCACATGATGGCGGCGCGTCTTGCCGGAGCGCGGATCGACCGACCGGTTCTTTGACGGAAAACAATATTGATGGAACTACTAGACATTCGACTAGGCTGCCAAAAAACGCCAGCCAAGTCGCTGGTTATGCCAACCCCATTCGCGTCCGGCATTCGGGTATTTCTTGTCCAGCGCGAACGGCAAATATACCTCGCCATAACCCTGCGCAAGATCCTCGTCGTGCAATGATTTCACCTTGAGTAGATGCGCCTTGAGCTGCGCCGCCACCGCCTCCGGCAACATCGTCACGCGATCCTTGAATCCCTTGCCCTCGCGTACCAGGATTTCATGCTGCGCAAAATCAACATCCTTCACCCGAAGCCGCACTGCTTCCATCAGGCGCATTCCGCCGCCATACAATAAAGATGCAATTAGCGCATGAGTCCCGGACAGTCGCGATAACAAAACCTGCACCTCGCTCACCGTAAGCACCACCGGCAATCGTTTTGGCGCCTTGGCCTGCGTGACGTTATCCAGCCAGGGCAACTGTATCTCCAACACTTCACGGTAGAGAAACAAGAGTGCCGACTTGGCCTGATTCTGGGTAGACGCGGCAACCTTGCCCGCCACAGCCAGATGCGTAAGGAAGGCCTCGACATCGCGTGCCTCCATATCCTTAGGGTGACGCTTGCCGTGGAAATAAATATAGCGTTTAATCCAGTCTACATAGGTATGCTCAGTGCGAATGCTATAGTGCTTCACACGCAGCTTGTCGCGTACCTGATCAAGTAACTTGGGAGGTTTTGCATTGGTGCTTTTATCCGGGAAATTAGGGTGTACCATAATTCAGCCCTCAATCAATTCATGGCATTGCACCACGGATGCCAGATTATACACCTTGAAGGTGCCTTTCAAGGCATTTTTTAGGGTGTCTACTTAACGTTATGCCGCTGTAGTATTGGTAAAAAGTCCCACCCGGGAAAATCAGAAAAAAGGAGAATTACCATGTCCCAATTTTTGAATTTCCCATCTTCGCGCCCCTGTAACAGCAGGGGGTAGCTTAACCAAATGGGAGAACCACCGGGAACAACGCAAAACCGACGACACTATGCCTATCCCTATGGGACGGTAGAGAGGTCGGCCATTACAGGCTGTTACCTGTGATGGTCTGTTGTTCAAGATAATGCGGATAGTGCAGGTTAAGCCAGCAGTGTCGCAAGGCCCAGCAATGGATACCCTTTGTAGCGCTGTTGACGTTGAAGGCACTATCGTTCCCACCTTTCACCAATTCTTTGATGGCAGGCATAACCTGCCGTTCGAGCCGGACGGCGCAAAAGCGCGCCGCGCCT